>NZ_SPKQ01000017.1:0-20832 GCF_023127895.1 Pseudomonas sp. NCIMB 10586 | reverse complement strand
ATCAAAAGCAGATCAAGATCAAGAGCGGCTCGCTTCGCATCGTGGTTACCGTGGGGGCGGCAAGCTGCACAGTTGTGTAGAAGGGAGAAGCCTCAGCCCCTCGGCAACCACATCACCGCAGTCAACCCACCACCCGGCGTGTCCTCCAGGCTCAAGTGCCCGCCAAGCCGCTCGACGGCCTCTCTGGCAATGGTCATCCCCAAACCGACCCCTCCGGAATTGCGGTTGCGCGATCCCTCCAGCCGAAAGAACGGTTCGAACACCGCCTCGCGTTTATCGGCGGCGATTCCCGGGCCGTTATCGATCACTCTGATCACCAGTGCGCCACGGCTGTCGGCCAGTTCTACTCGCGCCATGCCGGCATAGCGCAGCGCGTTGTCGATCAGGTTGTTGAGGCATGAGCGCAGGGCCATGGGCTGCACTTGCAAGGGCGCGCAGGTGCCTGAAAATTGCACGTCGCAGCCCTGGTCCTGGGCGTTCTCGCTGAGGGACTCCACCAGTGCCTGAACATCAAGCCAATGCCGCGTCTCGCTGGTGCGTTGTTCGTGCAGGTAGCTCAGGGTGGCGTCGAGCATATCGATCATGTCGTTCAGGTCCTGACGCATCTGGCCTTGCAGTTTGGTGTCTTCGATCTGTTCCAGGCGCAGTTTGAGGCGTGATAACGGGGTGCGCAGGTCGTGAGAGACCGCACCGAGCATACGTGCCCGCTGGCTGACTTGTTCGCGGATGCGCTTTTGCATCAGGTTGAAGGTCGAGGCCGCTTGCCTTGCCTCGCGCGGGCCGGATTCCACCAGCGGCGGGCTGTCGAGGTCGACGCTCAAGCGCTCGGCTGCGGCACTCAGGCGCTGGATCGGCCGGCTCAGCAGCTTGGCGCCGTACCAGGCGGCAATGATCAACGAGATAAATTGAAACGTCAGCGGTACCAGCGGGCCACCAAACCAAGGGCGAGGTTCCTTGCGCAGCGGTTTGAGGGTGCCGTCCGGTTGTTCGACGAACGCCTGGGGAGGCGGAGGCGGTGGCCGGCCGTAGTGGTGAAACCAGAAGAGCGCCAGCACGTGGGCCAGCACAATGGCCACCAGCAATAGGCCGAACAGTCGCCCGAACAGCGTATTGAAGGTGGCGCGCATCAACCGATATCCCGGGCGTCGAACAGGTAGCCTTCGCCGCGTACGGTCTTGATCAACTGCGGGGCCTTGGGGTCATCTCCCAGTTTCTGGCGCAGGCGTGATACCAGCAAGTCGATGCTGCGATCAAAGGCTTCGATGGAGCGACCACGGGCCGCATCCAGCAGTTGCTCGCGGCTCAATACGCGGCGCGGGCGTTCGATGAACACCCACAGCAAGCGAAACTCGGCGTTGGACAGCGGCACCACCAGGCCGTCATCGGCCACCAACTGGCGCAGTACGCTGTTGAGGCGCCAGGTGTCGAAGCGGATGTTGGCCCGTTGCTCGGTGCGGTCATCGCGCACCCGGCGCAGGATGGTCTGGATACGGGCCACCAGCTCCCGGGGCTCGAATGGTTTGGACATATAGTCATCAGCGCCCAGTTCCAGGCCGATGATGCGGTCGGTGGGTTCGCAGCGGGCCGTGAGCATCAGGATCGGAATGTCCGACTCGGCACGCAGCCAGCGGCACAGCGACAACCCGTCCTCGCCCGGCAGCATCAGGTCCAGTACTACCACATCGAAGGTTTCGGCTTGCATGGCTTGGCGCATGGCGGTGCCGTCGGTGACGCCCGAGGCCAGGATATTGAAGCGCGCCAGGTAGTCGATCAGCAGTTCGCGGATCGGCACGTCGTCGTCGACGATCAGCGCACGGGTGGTCCAGCGCTTGTCTTCGGCGATCGTCGTGCCTTTAGGCTCTTCGTTTACGGGGACGGAAGGGGTCTGCATAGTGCGATCATCTGCCTGAGTAGTGCTGTCAGCATAGGCGCCCAGCGCCGTGGCTGGAAATGCTGGGCGTGCGATAGTGTGCGAGGCTAGCCGGGCGGCGTGTTGAGGGCGTGTCGTGAATGTATCGACTTTGAAACAAGTGCTCGAAATCGCGTGTATCGGGCACTTGATCAGTATTTACCGATCATCGGATCCCGCAACGGCGCTGCTTGCGCTACAATCCGCGCCGATTTCGACTTGCCTGAGAGCCCATTCCAATGTCCGTCTGCCAGACTCCTATCATCGTCGCCCTGGATTACCCCACTCGTGACGCCGCACTGAAGCTGGCTGACCAGTTGGACCCCACGCTATGCCGGGTCAAGGTCGGCAAGGAACTGTTCACCAGTTGCGCGGCGGAAATCGTCGGCACCCTGCGGGACAAAGGCTTCGAAGTGTTCCTGGACCTGAAATTCCATGACATCCCCAACACCACGGCAATGGCCGTGAAGGCTGCCGCCGAAATGGGCGTGTGGATGGTCAATGTGCACTGCTCCGGCGGCTTGCGCATGATGAGCGCGTGCCGCGAAGTGCTGGAACAGCGCAGCGGCCCCAAACCGCTGCTGATCGGCGTGACCGTGCTGACCAGCATGGAACGCGAAGACCTGGCCGGTATTGGCCTGGATATCGAGCCTCAGACGCAGGTATTGCGCCTGGCGGCTCTGGCGCAGAAAGCCGGCCTCGATGGCTTGGTATGCTCGGCCCTGGAAGCCCAGGCCCTGAAGAACGCCCACCCGTCGTTGCAACTGGTGACGCCGGGTATTCGCCCGGCGGGCAGCGCGCAGGATGACCAGCGCCGTATCCTGACCCCGCGCCAGGCCCTGGATGCCGGTTCGGACTATCTGGTGATCGGCCGTCCGATCAGCCAGGCGGCGGATCCGGCCAAAGCACTGGCCGCGGTGGTTGCCGAAATCGCCTGATACTTAGGGGAACACGGTAAAAAATGTGTGAGGGGGCTTGCCCCCGTTAGCCATGGGTATCTATACAACTTCTGTACGCCGCCGGACCCTGTGGGAGGGGGCTTGCTCCCGATGGCGGCCTAGGGGCCGACCAGGATCTTGGATCAGACCGAGTACATATCTGTTATTTAGGTAACGGCCACTGTTGGTTCCGCTTTTACAGCGGGTCACTTTGGAAAAGAGAGCCCCAAAGTAACCAAAGGGCTCTTGCCCCACCACTCGGCACCTCGCCTGGGCTCGGTGTGCCCGTAATCCGCCATGGATTTGGGGCGGCTAAACCGGCATCCCTGCCGGTTTACCCCCCAAATCCATGTCGAATTCCGGCCAGCGTGGTTTAACGGGGCGCCTAAGATCAAAAGCAGAGCAAGAGCAAGAGCAAGAGCAAGAGCAAGCAGCGAGTCAGCATGGTCATCGTGGGCAAGCCCTAATGCCAGTCAGTCAAGCGTACATCGCCCTCTGTAGGAGCGAGCAAGCTCACTCCTACAAAAGCCTAGGGCAAGCCCCCTCCCACATTTAGATCTGCCGTGTGTCAGCTGACTTTCAGTATCAACTTCCCGAAGTTCTCGCCGCTGAACAGCTTCATCAGCGTTTCCGGGAAGGTCTCCAGCCCCTCGACAATATCTTCCTTGCTCTTGAGCTTGCCCTGGGCCATCCAGCCGGCCATTTCCTGCCCGGCCGCCGCGAAGTTCGCCGCGTGGTCCATCACCACAAACCCTTCCATGCGCGCACGGTTGACCAGCAACGACAAGTAGTTGGCCGGACCTTTGACGGCTTCCTTGTTGTTGTATTGGCTGATCGCGCCGCAAATCACCACGCGGGCTTTGAGTGCCAGGCGGCTGAGCACGGCGTCGAGAATATCGCCGCCGACGTTATCGAAATACACGTCCACGCCTTTGGGGCACTGGCGTTTGAGGGCGGCAGGTACGTCTTCGCTTTTGTAGTCGATGGCGGCGTCAAAGCCCAGCTCATCGAGCAGGAACTTGCACTTGTCGGCACCGCCGGCAATCCCCACCACGCGGCAGCCTTTGATCTTGGCGATCTGCCCGGCGATGCTGCCCACGGCACCCGCGGCGCCGGAAATGACCACGGTGTCACCGGCTTTCGGCGCACCGGTCTCCAGCAGGGCGAAGTAAGCCGTCATGCCGGTCATGCCCAGGGCAGACAGGTAACGGGGCAGGGGCGCAAGCTTGGGGTCGACCTTGTAGAAACCACGGGGCTCGCCGAGGAAGTAATCCTGCACGCCCAGGGCGCCATTCACGTAGTCCCCCACCGCGAAGTTCGGATGGTTCGAGGCAATCACCTTGCCGACGCCCAGCGCCCGCATCACTTCGCCGATGCCGACCGGCGGGATGTAGGACTTGCCCTCATTCATCCAGCCACGCATGGCCGGGTCGAGGGACAGGTATTCATTGCGTACCAGGACCTGGCCGTCGGCAGGCGTGCCCACCGGCACTTCCTGGTAGGTGAAGGTCTCTCGCGTGGCCGCACCGACCGGGCGTTTGGCGAGCAGGAATTGGCGGTTGGTCTGGGCGGTCATGGCAAGGACTCTTTGGAAATGAATCATGAGTGATAGCCCTTCAGTGACGCCAGGGCAAGGTTGTCTGCGGGAGGCGAATGCCCGTCGATAGGCATCGCTGATAACCATCCCGGTAGACTTATCACTGCGATTCATGCAGCGCTAACCCGCCGTCTGATAGTGCTGACGCGCTGATCCCTGTGTTGGCTAGACTCGCGCCACCGTTACCACTCCCATAGGACAGTTCCCATGAGCATGACATTTTCTGGCCAGGTCGCCCTGGTAACCGGCGCCGCCGCGGGTATTGGTCGCGCCACTGCGCTGGCGTTCGCGGCCGAAGGCTTGAAGGTGGTCGTTGCCGACCTCGACGTGGCGGGGGGCGAGGGGACTGTTGCGCTGATCCGCCAGGCCGGCGGCGAAGGGGTGTTTGTGCGTTGCAACGTCACGCTCGAAACGGACGTACAGCAATTGATGGCGCAGACGGTCGCCATCTATGGACGACTGGACTATGCCTTCAACAACGCCGGGATTGAGATCGAGAAAGGCAAGCTGGCCGACGGCAGCCTGGATGAGTTCGATGCCATCATGGGGGTTAACGTCAAAGGCGTCTGGTTGTGCATGAAGTATCAGTTGCCGCTGTTGTTGGCCCAGGGCGGCGGAGCAATCGTCAACACGGCATCGGTGGCCGGGCTGGGGGCGGCGCCGAAGATGAGCATCTATGCGGCGTCCAAACACGCAGTGATCGGCCTGACCAAGTCGGCAGCCATTGAGTATGCGAAAAAGAAGATCCGCGTGAACGCGGTCTGCCCTGCCGTGATCGATACCGACATGTTTCGCCGCGCCTACGAGGCCGACCCGCGCAAAGCCGAATTCGCGGCGGCCATGCATCCGGTCGGGCGCATCGGCAAGGTTGAGGAAGTCGCCAGCGCCGTATTGTACCTGTGCAGTGATGGTGCCGCCTTTACCACCGGCCAGTCCCTGGCGGTGGATGGCGGCGCGACGGCGATCTAGGACGGCAAGTCGCACGGCATTCGAAAATAGGGCGAGGTGCTGTGGGGCGTTTCCATAGGGGGCAGTGGGCCGTGTTCGAATATGTATCAGTAGGTAAATAATCCAATAAAATCAATACTTTAATAAAACTTGGCAGCAAGTTTTGGCGGGCTTCTGTGCTTAACTGTTTTGGGTTAACAAACAGTTGAAGTGAGTGGCTCATGGATTTAGGGATCGATCGACAAGCCCTGGTACCGGTTGTTCAGCAAATCGTCAGCGCGGTGGCCCATTGGATTCGCAAGGAAGGAGTGAGCCCTGGAACGCGCTTGCCGTCCATTCGGCAACTGGCCCTCGACAACCTGCTGAGCCAGTCCAGCGTGATCGAGGCGTTCGAGCGGTTGGTGGCCCAGGGCCTGTTGGCTCCGAAGCACGGCTCGGGTTTTGTGGTGGCGCAACCCGCCACTGACCAGGAACGCCACTGGTACGAAGGCGCGGAGCAACTGTGGGGCGCTTTTACCGATAGCCCGCTGGGCGAGCTGAAGCTGGGATGCGGCTGGCTGCCGGACGCCTGGCGCGAAAGCGATGACATCAGCTATGCGATCCGCGAACTCACTCGTACCGATACCGGGGCCTTGTTCAATTACAGTACGCCCTTGGGGCTGCCGGTGCTGCGCGAACAACTGCTCAAGCGTCTGACCCAGATTCACATAGCCACCCGCCTGGACTGTATTCTCACCACCCATGGCGTCAGCCATGCCCAGGACTTGCTGATACGTACCTTGCTCAAGGCTGGTGATGAGGTTGTGGTGGAAACACCCGGGTATGGCAACCTCTATCGCCAGTTGGCGTTGCAGGGTGTCACGCTGCTGGAGGTTCCGCGCGCCCGTGGCGGCCCGGATATCCCAGCCTTGGAGATATTGCTGCAAACCCATCGGCCCAAGTGCCTGTTCATCAATAGCCTTTATCACAATCCCACCGGCACCAGCCTGTGCCGTTCGGTGGCGCAGCGGTTGTTGGAACTGGCGCGAGAGCGGGATTTCCTGATCATCGAAGAGGATGTCTACGGCGACCTGCAACATGCCAGTTGCACGCGCTTGTCGGCGCTGGACCACAATGACCGGGTGATCTATGTGTCGAGTTTTTCCAAGACCCTGAGCAGCGCCCTGCGCGTGGGTTACCTCTGCGCCAGTGCCACGCTCATTGCGCAATTGGCTCACCTCAAGACCCTGACGGGGCTCGGCACCTCGCGCTTTGCCGAAGCCATGGTGGCAACCTTGTTGAGCAACGGCACTTACCGTAAGTGGGTGCAGCGCCTGCGCAAGCACCTGAATGCGCAGATGGCTGCGACTTTACAGGTGCTGGAGGATGAAGAGTGGCAGGTCTTTGCCGTTCCCGCAGGGGGCATGTTCCTGTGGGCGCGACCGGGCATCCCGGACCCATCGCGGCTGCAGGCCTGTGCACGGCGGCTCGGCGTGCTGCTGTCGCCCGGCGCGCTGTTCAGCCCCACCGGGGAGCGTAGCGACTGGCTACGCATCAATGTGGCCTATGCAGGGGATCAGCGCGCACTGGCGTTGTTCCGTGCCATGGGGCCGACCAGATCGACCTCGACCATTCTGAAAACGACGGGCGTGTAGCTTTTTGCCATTATTGCGGCGCCAGCGGCTTGTGCTCAGTGCCCTGGGGTTGCCACTCTCACTGCTTGTAAACCTGGCTTATGGCATCTGCCATTGCAAGAGGATCAAGTGCAATGATTTGGGGCGTGCAACGACGATTCGCCAACCTTGGCATGGCAAAAAAACTGGGCTTGGGTTTTACCTTGGTACTCCTTCTGACGGCCCTGGTAGCGGCGATCGGTGTAGGGGCCCTGCACACCGTCGGTCAGCGCTTTGATGGCCTCAAACAGATGTCTTCGCTCAATAGCGAGCTGCTCAAGGTGCGCGTGATCGAGCAGAACTACGCGCTGCACGCCGACCCCAAGGCTGTTGACGCCCTGCATGGCAGTGTTGACGCATTGCTGGCCCAGGCCATCAGCCTCAAGGCCCGGTCCGCCGTCAACGAGCGAGTGATGAGTGATGTCGAGCAAGCTTTGATTGCCTATCGCAAGGCGTTTGACGAGTTCGTCGACTTGACCCAGGCCAAGGATCTGGCGCTGGAAATGGCCAGTTGGTCGGTGTCCAGCGTGGCCAATAACCTGGACGTGTTGCAAGCCGGCCTCGCCGACGACGGCGCTTATGGCCTCAAGGAAAGCCAGGGCAAGGAGGGCGCCGAGTTTATCGAGCAGGCGGGGCAGGTCAGCCAGGTGTCGCGCCTGATGCTGCAAGCCATGAACGAAGCGCGAGTGCGCCTGGATCAGAGCCGCAAGGCTGAAACAGACGACGGCGCACAGGGCAAGATCGAGCAGGCCGACCAGGCCCTGGCCGAGGTCGAGAAGTTGAAAGCCAGCGTCAAGGACGCGGGCTACCAGACCGTACTCAACGAAGTCAGCGGGCATATCGCGTCATTCAGTGAAAAGCTCGGCGAGTACATCGGGCTGCTGGCCCAGGAAAAGCTGGTCTATACGCAACTGCATGATCGCGCCGAGCAAGTGGTCAGCCAGGTCAATCAGGCGTACGCCGCTGAAGATCAGTCCATGCAGGCGCAGTTGCAGCGCAGCACGCTGCTGATCATCGCTTCCTCGGCCTTGGCGTTGCTGGTGGGCTTGATTGCTGCTTGGCTGATTACCCGTTTGATCGTTGCGCCGTTGCGCAGCGTGATCGCCGTGGCCCAGCAGATTGCCTCGGGTGACCTGAGCGGGCGCATGGAGGTCAGCCGCCGCGATGAAATTGGCCAATTGATGCAAGCCATGCAGCAGATGAGCAGCGGTTTGAGCCAGATGGTCAGCGGGTTGCAGGCCGGCATTGAACAATTGGCCAGTTCCGCGCATTCGCTGTCCAGCGTTACCGAACAGACCAACCACGAGGTCAACAGTCAGAAGGAAGAAACCGAACAGGTTGCCACGGCGATGAACCAGATGACCGCCACGGTGCACGATGTGGCGCGCAATGCCGAGCAAGCGGCGCAAGCTGCACAGACGGCGGATGCCAAGGTCGACAGCGGCCAGCAGGTGGTGCGCATGAGCTTGCAGCGTATCGAATTGCTGGCCACGTCAAGCAACAGTGCCAGCGCGAGTATCGAAAGCCTCAGCGCAGAGATCCAGAACATTGGCGCCGTGCTGAGCGTGATCAATAGCGTGGCCGAGCAGACTAATCTGCTGGCCTTGAACGCCGCCATCGAAGCGGCGCGTGCCGGTGAGCAGGGGCGTGGCTTTGCCGTGGTGGCCGACGAGGTACGGGCCCTGGCCAAGCGCACCCAGCAATCGACCGAGGAGATCGAACGGCTGGTCAGCACCTTGCGCAGTGCGGCGCAGTCGTCGGTGCAGCAGATCCAGCAAAGTGGCGAACTGGTGAAACTGGCGGTCGGTGATGCCCTGCAAACCGAAAGTGCCTTGGGCAGCATTGCGGCCGCCGTGTCACTGATCCAGCAAATGAACCAACAGATCGCCGCCGCCGCCGAGGAGCAAAGCTCGGTGGCCGAAGAGATCAACCGCAGCGTCACCAGTATTCGGGCAAGTGCCGATCATTCGGCGCTGAGTATGCAAGGCAATGCAGCATCAAGCGTCCAGCTGGCGCAGTTGGGCGTGGAACTCCAGGGGATGGTGGGGCATTTCCGCCTGTGATCGCCGCTGGGGTGCGGCGAGCAAGGCGAAGGGGGTCAGGCGTTGTTGGCGAGGAAGGTCAGCAGTGCTTCGTTGACGAAGTCCGGGTTTTCGCGGCTTGAGATATGCCCGGCCTCGGGGATCAGGATCAGGTCGCAACCAATCAGTCCGGCCATTTCCTCGGATTCGGCAGGTGGGCGGGGGGTGTCTTGCTCGCCGCACAATATCAGGGTGGTGTCGGCGTCCAGACGCGGCAATTGCTCCAGGATATCTTCACGGCTGAAGATCAGGCGGCCCAGCGGTACGATGCTATCGAGCAGGCGTTCGCGGGGGAATCCCTGCAGGGATTTGCGAAAGTCCTGATACAGCGCCGATTCACGGTCGATGTTCGGGCGAAAGAAGATCGGTGCGATCACATCCAGTAGCGGCTCGGGGATGGCGCCGGCGTCTTCGATCATCTTGAACAGCGAGAAATAATACTGGCGAGTCGCTTCAGGTTCGGCGCCGAGGTAGGTGTCCATCAGCACCACGCTGTTGATGCGCTCGGGCGCCAGTAGTGCCAGGCGCGCGCCCCACATGCCACCGACCGACAGGCCCACCAGGTTGATCTGCTCGACGTCCAGGTGATCCAGCAGCGCCAGGGCCTGGCGAGCCAGATCATCCAGGGACCGGGTTTGCGTGGGCATCGGGCCCGACTCGCCATGGCCCCACAGCTCGGGGACTATTACACGGTATTGCTGGGACAGCGCTTCAATCTGCGGCGTCCACATGTCGCGAGCCCACAGGTAACTTGAACCAAGCAATACGACCGGGCCGCTGCCCTGGTCGAGGTAATGCAGCGGTTGTCCATCAATCACGGCAACAGGCATAGCAGGCCTCTAACTTCACGGAGTGAGGGGCACTTTTTTACGCTAGTCGGGGGCGGGGGGATAGATGCAAAGTGATGGCATATGGTGTGAGGGTGCCATCCAACTGACACCCCTCCCACGTTATTGACTGGGCTGTCAGTCGTAGATAGCTTTCTTTTTCCACTCGGCGTCGGCATCGACGACCTTCAAACCTTCGGTCAGCTCGTTGACTTCGTCTTCTGCCGGTTGGCTGTTGGTCAGCACCGTGGAGTTGGCGCGGGCCAGTTGTGACTCCAGCAGTTGCAACTGTGCGCTGTAGAGCACCGGTTCCGGTTGTTTGCGCAAGTACTGCACGCCGCGTTCGAACGCCAGGCGCGCCTGGCCGGGCTGGCCTTGCAGCAGGGCATGTTGGCCGAGGTTGTTGAAGAACTCGATATGCAGCAGTACCAGGATATGACGGATTTCCTTGATCCAGTGCTTGGCTTCATTGGTTGGCAGGAAACCGTCCTGGGCTGCGCGGGTGACTTGGCCGTGCAGGGCTTCGAGCAAAAAGCGCACGTCCTTGGCCTTGGCTTCGGTCTGGATCGGCGCAGGTGGGTTGGCCACCGGAATCGATTCGCCCTGGGCGATCAACGCATTCAGCTCGCTGATACGTGCCTTGATTGGCGCGCTGGACTTATTGAGGTTCAACAGGCGCTGGTTGACGTTCAGTTCCAGGCGAGCCAGCAACAGTTTGAGCGCCGGGGTCATCAGTTGGCCGGGGAAAGTCTCGGTGATTTCACCGCAGCGACGCAGCCGATCGTTAAGCTCGATCTCGGTACGCTTCTTTTCCAGCTTGTTGTTTTCCACCACGTGGTTCATGTAGCCAATGGCGATCAGTATTACGATCCCGGCTATTACCAGCAGGGTGATCATGAGTGGTGTCACCGGTGTGACCTCTTTATAGGGTTTGCTGTGGAGTGTAGTGACTGGGGCACCCGGCGGATAGGACCGATCGACCAGTTGCCCGGGTAGTTTCTTCTATATAGGTAAGCGCTTCCGAATGGGTGCACATTGCCATCATTTGCCCAGGCAGACTATAACGCCTTGTTGAACGCCAGAATATAGGCGCCAAGGCTCCAGCGGCGACAATGCCCGCACGGGCCGGCAAACCATGGCGAAGTCATTGATTTAAATAAATTTATCCTTGGGGGTTGACGACCTTTCAATCCATCCATAGAATGCGCGCCACTTACAGCGTAAAGCACACAGCGAAACGCGGTAGGGAGTGAATGTTGTACGTGTGTCCCCTTCGTCTAGTGGCCTAGGACACCGCCCTTTCACGGCGGTAACAGGGGTTCGAGTCCCCTAGGGGACGCCATATGCGGGAATAGCTCAGTTGGTAGAGCACGACCTTGCCAAGGTCGGGGTCGCGAGTTCGAGTCTCGTTTCCCGCTCCAATTTACAAGCAGTGTGGCCCTCGGGCGGCATTGAGTGAAACCAGGACCAAGTCTTCGGACGAGGCCTCTGGGCACTGAAATACACACCATGTGTTTCAGTAGCGTGTCCCCTTCGTCTAGTGGCCTAGGACACCGCCCTTTCACGGCGGTAACAGGGGTTCGAGTCCCCTAGGGGACGCCATTTGCGGGAATAGCTCAGTTGGTAGAGCACGACCTTGCCAAGGTCGGGGTCGCGAGTTCGAGTCTCGTTTCCCGCTCCATATTCAACGAAAACGCCGATCAGAAATGATCGGCGTTTTTGTTTGTGCTGAATTTGGCCAGATACGGTTTTGCCGCGTTCAAACGGCCGCATGGGCTTGCGGCCTTGGCATAAAAAATCGGGCAAACAGTTCGGACTGCGATTTGATATTGAGCTTGCTGTAGAGGTTGCGGCGGTGAACTTTGATGGTTTCAGTCGACAGCGCCAGCTTCCCGGCGATTTCCTTGTTGGAAAAACCGCTGAGCAGCAACTTCAGCACGTCTTTCTCGCGTGCTGTTATTTGTGTGCCCAACTGGGTCAGCACCTCAGTCCATGGGGCCGGTTCGGCGATGTTCTTTTGTGGGTCAATTTCAAAGCACATGCGTTGATGCATCATTGCCGTCACCCACGGCTTGATCATGTCCAGTAGCGTGACTTGCGCCTGGGTGAAGCGCACGTTACTGCCAAACGACATGCACAAGGTTCTGTCGGCATCGAGTTGCACGTTGTACTGCGCCTCATCGACCGAGATGTATTGCGCGAAATATTGCTGGTAGTACTCGGTTTCAAGAAAGTGTTCCGGCGCAATATCGAGCAGATGGAAGAACCCGCTCTGCGGGTTTTCCCGATTAGCGATATAAAACGGGTCCAGCAGGTAAAGACCTTTCACATACCGATGAATAAAGGCATCCACTTCTTCGCTGTCCGCCACCTCCGGCAGGCTGATCACCCGCACGGCGTGATCGCTGAAAACCAGCACAACCCAGTTGTCTATCTGCACATATTCATTCAATACGCGAATCAATGAGCTCCAGAACTCTGGTCGATCAAGCTGCATGATCAGTTTGCCAACCGATCGGTGCCAAGCCAGGTTGTGAAGGTCAAGCGACATGTTCTACCCCTTTAGGGTTAGGGATTTGCAGGCCGGAGCTAAGTACTTGTAGGTATTTACTATTCGACAACGCCCGGTATATTCACCCCGAGCTTACGATAGCCATGAAGGCGCTTCGGGTAACAGGGATAGTCATATGAGTCGATCACACTTGCGAGCTATTTTTTTAGCCTCGCTGCTTGGCGCCGCCATCAGCACGCCGGCCAGCGCCGCGCAATCTTCGGTGTATCTGTATAACTGGTTCGGGTTTCTCGAGCCGCAAACCCCGAAGGAGTTCCAGCAGGAAAGCGGCATCAAGCTGCATATGGATGCCTTCGACAGCGCCGAAACCATGCAGAGCAAAGTCATGGCCGGGCGCACCGGTTATGACCTGGTCGTGGCTACTTCCAATGTGCTGCCCGGCCTGATCAAGGCGGGGGTGTTGCAAGAGCTGGACCGCTCGCAACTGAGTAATCTGTCGCATATCGATCCCGATATCCTGTCTCTGCTGGCGGTCAATGACCCTGGTAATCGCTACGCCGTACCCTACGTCTGGGGCACCACCGGCATTGGCTACGATGTGGACAAGGTCAAGGCCGCCCTGGGTGATAACGCCCCGGTGGACAGCTGGGATCTGATCTTCAAAGAAGAAAATATCAGCAAGCTCAAGGCCTGTGGCGTGGCCATGCTCGACTCGCCCAGCGAAATCATTTCGATCGCCTTGCACTACCTGGGGCTGCCCAGCAACAGTACCAACCCTGAGGATTACCAGAAGGCCCAGGCCCTGCTGCTGAAAATCCGTCCCTACGTGCTCTATTTCGATTCCTCGCGAATCGACACCGATTTGGCTGACGGCAATATTTGCGCAGTTGTAGGCTGGGCCAATGGTGCGCTGGCTGCGCAGGCGATCAATGAAAAATCCAACAGCGGACGCAAGATTGCCTACAGCCTGCCTCGAGAAGGCGCATTGGTCTGGTCTGAAAACTGGGTACTGCTCAAAGACGCTCGGCACCCCAAGGCTGCGCTGGAGTTCATTAATTACATGCTGCGCCCCCCGGTGATTGCCAAGACTTCCAACTACATGCTCTATCCCAACGCCAATAAAGATGCCACGCAGTTCGTCGAGCAGAAGTTGCGCGATAACCCGTGGATTTATCCCGATAAAAAGACCATGGCCACGCTGGTTCCGCTTGAGCCGTTGCCGTTGAAGGCGGAGCGTATTCGTACCCGGGTCTGGACCAAGGTCAAGAGCGGTACGTGAGTGTAGGCCTATTGGGCGTTTGACCCAGGGGCCGGGGAGGGCAACAGCATGCGCCAAGGCGGTGATCAGTGCTATTTGGAGTCAGACGACTACAAAGCGTACAAAGAGATTGAAGAGCAGATCGGCCTCTGCACGCCGGAACAAGCCTGGGCCATGTATTACGTCTCGACGGGCATGGTGCGAGAAAACATCACCCTGGCGGTGATGGAGCACATCGGCAGGGGGAATCGCGCATTGTTGCTTGAATTCCCCGACCTGGTACGGGTCAGGGGGCGAGACTATGAGCCCGGAGCACTCGCGTCCAACTGGCCTTTGTTGCGCAGGCATCGTGGATAACGCCCTGCGCAGCGCCTATGCAAAGCAAAGCTTGATCGCAGGATATCCATGTAAGGCATATTGCACTGGCTACGGCGCTGGGGCTCGTTGGTCGTCTCATAGCCAGCCAGGTGGATAAGGGTGGGCTCGATAGAAGCGACGTAGGGCGAGCACGTCTCGCTCGACGGTTTTTTTTACCCAAGCCTGATAAGCCGCTTGCACTGTCATTTCGCCAGCCGGCCAGGACCGACAATCGATAATCGCCGAGGCCGCCTGCATGCCGGATATCAATGCCTTGATCACGCCGTGAGAGGCGCACGGGTCCAGCGTCGCAGCGGCGTCACCGACTAGAAAATAACCGCTCCCGGCTGTCGTGCGGCACAGTCGCCACGAGACATCTGCTCCGCGAATCCGGCCGATCATCCTCAGTGGCTCCAATGCCTTGGGTATCAGGCGGTGCGGCACGTCTTGAGCAAACGCCAGTTGGGTCCAGTGCAGGCAGGTTGGGCTGATACGGGCAATCCAGTGCCAGCCGTCTGAGTGGGCAAACAGCCCGAGTTTTTCATCCGGCAGGTTGCTGTCTTCGCAGTAGCCGTAACGTGCGACCAACCGCGGTGAAAAACGGCGCAAGGGTATTTTCAATTGGCGTTGCAGCCAGGCGTGATGCCCAGTGGCATCTACTACAAATTGCCCGGTCCATTGTGCTGCTTGCGCCTGGACGCCTTGAACACGACCTTGCTCCAGCAATACCCGGCTCGGATGTCTGAGATGAACGATCTGCACGCCCAGATTGCGTGCCTGTTCAAGTAATTGCTGGTCGAGTAACGCTCGCGGAATCTGGAAGCCCCTCCATTGCTCGTCGCCACTTGCGCTGAATGCCTGGAAACGAGGCGGGCCATCCCAGTGAACCCAATGGCCCGTGTGGCGGTGGCAGTTCTGGGGGGGGATCCCCAGTTGGCGCAGCAGCGGCTCAACGCCAGGGTGCAGTGTTTCTCCCGGCCGGTGTCTGGGAAAACTGGTCTTCTCCAGCAGGACTACCCGTAGCCCTCGCTGTGCGCAGTGGATTGCTGCAGCGCAGCCAGCCGGGCCGCCGCCGACAACAACGACGTCAAAGTGACTCATCGAGGTGTCGCCAGGGCTCCCCGTCCCGGCGGATAAGCAGCGCGTCCTGGCTCATATACAGTTCGATCTCTTGCTCTATTTCCACATGACGAAGTTTGAAGTCGTGCGCTGGGGTGCTGATCGCGCCGTGTTTGTAAAGCCTGTAGTACGCCACCTCGCCTTCCAGTCGCAAACCGGCCTCTTGCTGTGCGACGTCGAAAGCTTCGTCCGGTAATTGCACCTGAAAAAACGACAGCAGCGGCCAGCGTTTTCGTTGCTCGCTGTCTGAGCCCGCACCGACTGCTTGATAGGCGCGGCGCATGCCCAGGACACGCTGATGGTACTGCCTGGTGCTGGTCTGCCCGGTCGCGGCCAGTGAGATCCGGCCATCCAGCGCGGCCTGGGTGTAGTCGCCGTATTCATAAGCCTGGTATTGAACCAGCGTGCGCCCCTCCAGTTCGATCAGTGAGGGGCCGCTACGCCCATCCCAGGCAGGCTGGTCTAGCAGGCCGATTTCGTTGTCAGTCAGCGGGATGACCGTAGCAGAGACATTGCGTGGTTCGAACGTACGGGTTGAATCAGGCGCCACCCCTGGCCAGTACGAACCCAGCGCAGCACAGATGCGTGCATCTTCCGTGAACGGGCTGGCTAACTGATAGCCACACAGCATATTGGTGAATGGGGCATCTACCAAACCACGGCCGACTTCCCAGCCAGGCCCGAAGACGCCGCTGGCGAAATCCGGCAGCCAGGATTGTCGCTGGGCATAGGCCGCCGGATGTCCGGGGCTTGGAGTCGTGGACGTTTGGGGGTGCGAGACGATCGCAGTGGCGCCGCGGTCTTCAGCGGAAAAATAACCGCCCCTGAGCGATTGATTGATGAAAAACCGCACATCGGACAGTGGGTTGACTCGCGTGTGCCATACCTGCGGACAGGGTGGGGTAGGACAAGGAAAAACCTGCGGGTCGCTGGACCATTGCTTGAGTTCCCGTTGTCCACACAACGGGTAAAAATCCGGTGCTCCGATAATCGAATAGGCGGCGATGCTCTGCAGTTCCAGTGCTGGACAGAGTGCGCGCACCCAGCCATCGGCCATTGCGTCCTGATAGTGTAAGGCTCGGTAGCCTCCGGCCTTGACGATGGCATCGACATCCTCACGTTGATTCAGGTCTTCAATCGAGCCGTCGTCACGCACATGATGGCGCCCATGCACCAGGCCGCCGGTGCCCGGGGGCATCATGAAGGACAACGGTCGACCTTGGTAGTGAGCCAGCTGCACCAGCCGCTCCTTGGCGTTGGGCACCAGCAAGCCTGGTGCAAAGCCATCGATATCCGCCCAATGACATAACCCCTCGGTAATGACGAAAGGTGCGTTGAGAATGTCAGGCTCTTGCCAACCGGTATTGCGAAAGCGTCTGTGGATTTGACCGATCTTTTCATTGACCTGGTGATTGACCAACTGAACGCTCAGGTCCATACCCGCCACGCACTCGTCGCCGTCGAATACCTTATGCAAGGGCACCCAGAACTCAAGATCATGGTCGATGGATTGAGCATTCATCGGGCCGAACCGCTCGGGCTGACCCACATGCCGTGCCGCTATGAACGCGCCGTAGCGCGCCGGGATAACGCGCATTTGATTGGGCTGGTCCTCGACAAAGGGCAAAAAGCCCCTGCGTTGCGGGTCATACAGCGCTGGCGCCGTACCGACCCGGGCGATTCCGGTGCGGGAAAAGCACAGGTCGGCCTGGCGCCCATGCACGGTCTCGGGGCGGGGGCGGTATTCATAGGCAAACACGGCAATCGCCAGCTCTGCATCACCCGCGGCCAGCCGCAAAACCTCCATGCTGGGAGGATTGGCACCGTAGACATAATTAAGGATGTGTTCGGTTTCAGCAGGGGTAGGGAAGGCTGTGAGTGCACTGCCGTTGATTCCGAGGTTCACATTCGGCGAGGCGAATGCATGAAACAGCAGGCTGGCGGCCGGGTGCCCAGGCTCGACGCCACGTACGCCATCGGCCGAAAAGTCCTCAAAGCCGGGCTGGGTACGATCGATGAGCAGGGGTTTGGCGAGTTCATCGCGCAGGGTTGTCGAGGTTATGTCCAAGCCATGGTGCAGCAACAGATCACGCCAGCCGGTGGGAGCCAGGCGTGTGCAGGCGCGTTCGACAGCGTTGATCAGCGACATCCCGAGTGCTCCGACAGGTTCAGAGGCCAGGGTACGTTAAAGGGGGCGGCGCGGTAACTGACCGAACGGCTAGGTAAGCGGGAAAGGAACCGTTGCACCGGGCCATCACGCGTTCAGCGCCTATCCATCGCTTTCATAGCCTGCGCCAGCCGTTGTGTTGCGTGATGGATCTCATCCCGGTCCAGGGAGGCAAAGCCCAGGCGCAGTGCGTTTTCCGCTTGGTCGCTGGGTGAAAACTGACGACCGCTGCGTACCACCAGCCCATGCTCCAAGGCGGTGTGCACCAAGCGATCCACGTCCACGCTATCCTCGAAACGCACCCAGAGCGCCAAGCCACCTTCGGGCTCGCGTATCTGTATGCGCTCACCGAATGCCTGGTCCAGGCAGTCGCGCAGCACGGTGCGGCGCGCCCTGTATTCCTTCGAAACGCGGCGCAGGTGTTTTTTCAACTCACCGTGATTGATCAAGTCCGCCAGCATGGTCTGTGCGACCGCATCGGCATCGCCCAGCATCAGTGCGGCATTGCGCTGCAGGGCTTCAATCACTTGCGTGGGGGCCACGATGTAACTGCAACGAAACGTCGAGCCCAGCACCTTGGATAACGAGCCGATATAGATCACATGGCGCTGGCCGCGGTCACTGGCCAGCGGCAGGTAAGGGCGGCCGCTGAAGTGATATTCGTGGTCGTAGTCTTCTTCGATCACGCAAAAGTCATGTTGCGCGGCCAATGCCAGCAAGTGTTGTCGACGTGCGGCATGCAGGCTCACGGTGGTGGGAAATTGGTGGTGGGGCGTGAGGTAGATCAGGCGCACCGTGTGCTCGCGGCATAAGCGCTCGACCTGGTCGGTGCGGCAACCTTCATCGTCGATGTCGACCGTGACCAACTGCGCGCCGAGCTTGCGGAAAATTTCCCACGCCGGCGGGTAGCTCAAACGCTCCACCAGTACCACGTCGCCAGGCTTGATCAGCAGGCTGGCGCTCAGGTACAGGGACATCTGCGTGCCTTGGGTCAGGCAAATATTTTCGGCAGTCACTGTCAGCCCGCGGTTATTGCGCAGCATCTCGGCCAGGGCGCAGCGCAACTGATAGCCGGTGCCCTCACTGCCGTAGCGCACCGTGTTGGAGGCGAAGCTGTTACGCAGCGCATGGCGATAGTAGCGATGCAACACGGCCTGGGGCAGCAAGCGGTGGTCGCTGGTGCCATTGTCGAAGAACAGCGCACTGTGCCGATGTTGAAGCGCGACCACCTGGGCGTTATGGGTGAAATACGGTACCACCGGCTGGTCCAGCAGCAGTGGGGCGAAAGACGGTTGCACCGCACAGGGCAAGGGCTTTGGCGCCAGTTGCGCATTGACGAATGTGCCACGGCGCGGCTCGCTGATCAGCCAGCCTTTGGTCATCGCTTCTTCATAGGCCAGGATCACCGTCTTGCGGTTGACGTCGAGCATTTGTGCCATTTCCCGTGTGCCCGGCAGCAACGTCCCAGGCGGCAGGCGCCCTTCGACAATCGCGGTGACCAAGCCTTCGGCAATCTTGCGATAGGACGCCTGGCGGGTGTCGTCGTCAAGCTTGAGCAGGGGGCGCCATTTACGCAACTGGACCATCTGAAGTATCCAAAACTGGAGGTTTTAATGGTCCTAGTCTAGCGTAACAATCCAGGCCTCACTTACCCCGAGGTCTTTATGAACACACGCCATGTCATTGAACTGTCTCCCTCGGGAAAAACTTTTGAGACCGGCGACGAACTGTTGCTCGACGCCATGCTTGCCAGCGGCCTGGCCGTGCCGTTCTCGTGCCGCCGCGGCGCGTGCGGCTCCTGCAAGGTGGTGGTCGCCGCAGGTGAGTACCGGGCCAAGCGCCTGGCGCCGGATGCGCCGGCGCCGTGTTACCCCCTGGCCGCCAATGAAATGTTGCTTTGCCAGAGCCATGCCTGCACCGACATGCGCCTGGAGATTCCCGGCTGGTCCCTGGACACACCTGCGTTGGTCGTTGGCGCTCAGGTTATTGGCAAGCGCGCGCTCGGGCCTGATGTCATTGAGTTGATGCTCAAGCCCGATACACCGTTGAAGGTGCGAGCTGGCCAATACCTCAAGTTCCACCTGGCAGACGGCGACACGCGTTGCTTCTCGGTTGCCAACCTGCCAACAGAGGACGAGGGGCGTTTGGTCTTCCAGATTCGTCGGGTGCGCGGCGGGTACTTTTCCGAGGGCGTACTGGATGGCTTGGCCGTGGGGGCGCGGATGCAATTGGAAGGACCGTTTGGCGCCTGCACCTGGCAGGACGATGACGCAGCGCCCGTCGTGCTGTTTGCCACGGGTACCGGTTACGCGGGCATCAAGCCGATCCTGTTGACCGCGCTCAAACGCAATGTCGAGGTGACGTTGTATTGGGGCGGCGCGCAGTCAACCGACTTTTATGACGGCGCCTTTCTGGATGAATCGATGCTCGAGCACCCCCGTTTTCGCTGGCATTCGGTGCGATCATCCGAGGGGCGGGTGCAGGAGGTTGCATTGAGCCACGGGCATCATTGGGAGGCGGCCCAGGTCTATGCGTGTGGTAACGGCCCCATGCTTAGCCAGGTGCGTGCCCATTGCGTTGAGGCGGGGTTGCCGAGCCATCGGTTTGTCGCAGAGGCGTTTGTCGGCAGTGGTCGGTCAAGCGCGCAAGCGGTATTGCTGTCGTTCGACCCGATCTGGGAAAAAGTCGGCCCGCGCTATTCCCTGGACGGGATGTTGGCGGCGCGAGAAAAATCCATACGCGCCCTGGCGGCCATCGCCAGCCGGTTGACGGTCGGCATGACCACCAGCGAAGCCCTCGAGATGGCCGCCCAGCAACTCACGGCCATGGGCGCCTCGCACACCTGGCACCCGACTTACATTCGCTTTGGCCCCGACACCATCCGGCCCTCCCGCGAAGGTGTTGATCGTCAGCGCAAACTGCGCGCCAGCGATATCGTCGTGGTCGACCTGGGGCCGGTATGGGACGGCTATGAAGGCGACTACGGCGACACGTTCATCTTCGGTGAGTTGCCGCTGCATCTGGCGTGCAGGACTGCGTTGCATGAGGTGTTCGATGAGACCCGCCAAGCGTGGCTGCGTGGGCTGACCGGGCGCGAGCTCTACGACTTCGCCGAACAGAGCGCCGTGTCGAAAGGCTGGAGGCTGGCACGCAATCTGGCGGGGCATCGCCTTGCGGATTTCCCCCATGCCTTGTTCGAAAGCAAGGAGTTGGCTGACCTGGAGATCCCACCGAGCGAAATGGCCTGGGTGCTGGAGATCCAGTTGTGCCATCCCACTGAGCCAGTGGGTGGGTTCTTTGAAGACATGTTGATGTTGCAAGCCTGAAGAGCCTGCCATTGCTGCCGAGAATTGTGTTTGTCGCGATAGCCCTGCCAACCGAGATCAACCCAACACCACCAATCCCCTGTGGGAGTTGTCGAGCTTCAGCGAGGCTGCGAAAGCGGTGGTTCAGGCGATGAAAATGTT
>NZ_SPKQ01000016.1:0-5276 GCF_023127895.1 Pseudomonas sp. NCIMB 10586 | reverse complement strand
CAAATTGCTTGGGTGTTATATGGTCAAGCCTCACGGGCAATTAGTATTGGTTAGCTCAACGCCTCACAGCGCTTACACACCCAACCTATCAACGTCGTAGTCTTCGACGGCCCTTCAGGGAACTCAAGGTTCCAGTGAGATCTCATCTTGAGGCTAGTTTCCCGCTTAGATGCTTTCAGCGGTTATCTATTCCGAACATAGCTACCCGGCAATGCCACTGGCGTGACAACCGGAACACCAGAGGTTCGTCCACTCCGGTCCTCTCGTACTAGGAGCAGCCCCTCTCAAATCTCAAACGTCCACGGCAGATAGGGACCGAACTGTCTCACGACGTTCTAAACCCAGCTCGCGTACCACTTTAAATGGCGAACAGCCATACCCTTGGGACCGGCTTCAGCCCCAGGATGTGATGAGCCGACATCGAGGTGCCAAACACCGCCGTCGATATGAACTCTTGGGCGGTATCAGCCTGTTATCCCCGGAGTACCTTTTATCCGTTGAGCGATGGCCCTTCCATACAGAACCACCGGATCACTAAGACCTACTTTCGTACCTGCTCGACGTGTCTGTCTCGCAGTCAAGCGCGCTTTTGCCTTTATACTCTACGACCGATTTCCGACCGGTCTGAGCGCACCTTCGTACTCCTCCGTTACTCTTTAGGAGGAGACCGCCCCAGTCAAACTACCCACCATACACTGTCCTCGATCCGGATAACGGACCTGAGTTAGAACCTCAAAGTTGCCAGGGTGGTATTTCAAGGTTGGCTCCACGCAGACTGGCGTCCACGCTTCAAAGCCTCCCACCTATCCTACACAAGCAAATTCAAAGTCCAGTGCAAAGCTATAGTAAAGGTTCACGGGGTCTTTCCGTCTAGCCGCGGATACACTGCATCTTCACAGCGATTTCAATTTCACTGAGTCTCGGGTGGAGACAGCGCCGCCATCGTTACGCCATTCGTGCAGGTCGGAACTTACCCGACAAGGAATTTCGCTACCTTAGGACCGTTATAGTTACGGCCGCCGTTTACCGGGGCTTCGATCAAGAGCTTCGCGTTAGCTAACCCCATCAATTAACCTTCCGGCACCGGGCAGGCGTCACACCCTATACGTCCACTTTCGTGTTTGCAGAGTGCTGTGTTTTTAATAAACAGTCGCAGCGGCCTGGTATCTTCGACCGGCATGAGCTTACGGAGCAAGTCCTTCACCCTCACCGGCGCACCTTCTCCCGAAGTTACGGTGCCATTTTGCCTAGTTCCTTCACCCGAGTTCTCTCAAGCGCCTTGGTATTCTCTACCCAACCACCTGTGTCGGTTTGGGGTACGGTTCCTGGTTACCTGAAGCTTAGAAGCTTTTCTTGGAAGCATGGCATCAACCACTTCGTTAACTAAAAGTTAACTCGTCATCAGCTCTCGGCCTTAGAATCCCGGATTTACCTAAGATTCCAGCCTACCACCTTAAACTTGGACAACCAACGCCAAGCTGGCCTAGCCTTCTCCGTCCCTCCATCGCAATAACCAGAAGTACAGGAATATTAACCTGTTTTCCATCGACTACGCTTTTCAGCCTCGCCTTAGGGACCGACTAACCCTGCGTCGATTAACGTTGCGCAGGAAACCTTGGTCTTTCGGCGTGGGTGTTTTTCACACCCATTGTCGTTACTCATGTCAGCATTCGCACTTCTGATACCTCCAGCAAGCTTCTCAACTCACCTTCACAGGCTTACAGAACGCTCCTCTACCGCATCACTTACGTGATACCCGTAGCTTCGGTGTATGGTTTGAGCCCCGTTACATCTTCCGCGCAGGCCGACTCGACTAGTGAGCTATTACGCTTTCTTTAAAGGGTGGCTGCTTCTAAGCCAACCTCCTAGCTGTCTAAGCCTTCCCACATCGTTTCCCACTTAACCATAACTTTGGGACCTTAGCTGACGGTCTGGGTTGTTTCCCTTTTCACGACGGACGTTAGCACCCGCCGTGTGTCTCCCATGCTCGGCACTTGTAGGTATTCGGAGTTTGCATCGGTTTGGTAAGTCGGGATGACCCCCTAGCCGAAACAGTGCTCTACCCCCTACAGTGATACATGAGGCGCTACCTAAATAGCTTTCGAGGAGAACCAGCTATCTCCGAGCTTGATTAGCCTTTCACTCCGATCCACAGGTCATCCGCTAACTTTTCAACGGTAGTCGGTTCGGTCCTCCAGTTAGTGTTACCCAACCTTCAACCTGCCCATGGATAGATCGCCCGGTTTCGGGTCTATTCCCAGCGACTAGACGCCCTATTAAGACTCGCTTTCGCTACGCCTCCCCTATTCGGTTAAGCTCGCCACTGAAAATAAGTCGCTGACCCATTATACAAAAGGTACGCAGTCACCCAACAAAGTGGGCTCCCACTGCTTGTACGCATACGGTTTCAGGATCTATTTCACTCCCCTCTCCGGGGTTCTTTTCGCCTTTCCCTCACGGTACTAGTTCACTATCGGTCAGTCAGTAGTATTTAGCCTTGGAGGATGGTCCCCCCATATTCAGACAAAGTTTCTCGTGCTCCGTCCTACTCGATTTCATGACTAAGAGATTTTCGCGTACAGGGCTATCACCCACTATGGCCGCACTTTCCAGAGCGTTCCGCTAATCTCAAAGCCACTTAAGGGCTAGTCCCCGTTCGCTCGCCACTACTAAGGGAATCTCGGTTGATTTCTTTTCCTCAGGGTACTTAGATGTTTCAGTTCCCCTGGTTCGCCTCTTGCACCTATGTATTCAGTACAAGATAACCATCTTATGATGGCTGGGTTCCCCCATTCAGACATCTCCGGATCAAAGTCTGTTTGCCGACTCCCCGAAGCTTTTCGCAGGCTACCACGTCTTTCATCGCCTCTGACTGCCAAGGCATCCACCGTATGCGCTTCTTCACTTGACCATATAACCCCAAGCAATCTGGTTATACTGTGAAGACAACATTCGCCGAAAATTCGAATTTCTCAATTAAGAGAACTCACAAATTTTACCTTAGCCTGATCCGTTACCAGTGAAAGTAACGTTCAGTCTATCTTTCTATCACATACCCAAATTTTTAAAGAACGAACTAGTCAAAGACTAGAAATCAACATTCACCATCACAACGATGGAATGCTCATTTCTAAGCTTTATACAAACAGAAGCAGTAGTGGTGGAGCCAAACGGGATCGAACCGTTGACCTCCTGCGTGCAAGGCAGGCGCTCTCCCAGCTGAGCTATGGCCCCGTATTTCTACAGGCGTTTCCCACACAAAATTGGTGGGTCTGGGCAGATTCGAACTGCCGACCTCACCCTTATCAGGGGTGCGCTCTAACCAACTGAGCTACAGACCCAATTTCGGGCTGCTTCTTTTCGTCTTCTTCAATGAATCAAGCAATTCGTGTGGGAACTTATGGAGCAGCTGATGTCGTCGATTAAGGAGGTGATCCAGCCGCAGGTTCCCCTACGGCTACCTTGTTACGACTTCACCCCAGTCATGAATCACACCGTGGTAACCGTCCTCCCGAAGGTTAGACTAGCTACTTCTGGTGCAACCCACTCCCATGGTGTGACGGGCGGTGTGTACAAGGCCCGGGAACGTATTCACCGCGACATTCTGATTCGCGATTACTAGCGATTCCGACTTCACGCAGTCGAGTTGCAGACTGCGATCCGGACTACGATCGGTTTTATGGGATTAGCTCCACCTCGCGGCTTGGCAACCCTCTGTACCGACCATTGTAGCACGTGTGTAGCCCAGGCCGTAAGGGCCATGATGACTTGACGTCATCCCCACCTTCCTCCGGTTTGTCACCGGCAGTCTCCTTAGAGTGCCCACCATGACGTGCTGGTAACTAAGGACAAGGGTTGCGCTCGTTACGGGACTTAACCCAACATCTCACGACACGAGCTGACGACAGCCATGCAGCACCTGTCTCAATGTTCCCGAAGGCACCAATCCATCTCTGGAAAGTTCATTGGATGTCAAGGCCTGGTAAGGTTCTTCGCGTTGCTTCGAATTAAACCACATGCTCCACCGCTTGTGCGGGCCCCCGTCAATTCATTTGAGTTTTAACCTTGCGGCCGTACTCCCCAGGCGGTCAACTTAATGCGTTAGCTGCGCCACTAAAAGCTCAAGGCTTCCAACGGCTAGTTGACATCGTTTACGGCGTGGACTACCAGGGTATCTAATCCTGTTTGCTCCCCACGCTTTCGCACCTCAGTGTCAGTATTAGTCCAGGTGGTCGCCTTCGCCACTGGTGTTCCTTCCTATATCTACGCATTTCACCGCTACACAGGAAATTCCACCACCCTCTACCATACTCTAGTCAGTCAGTTTTGAATGCAGTTCCCAGGTTGAGCCCGGGGATTTCACATCCAACTTAACAAACCACCTACGCGCGCTTTACGCCCAGTAATTCCGATTAACGCTTGCACCCTCTGTATTACCGCGGCTGCTGGCACAGAGTTAGCCGGTGCTTATTCTGTCGGTAACGTCAAAATTGCAGAGTATTAATCTACAACCCTTCCTCCCAACTTAAAGTGCTTTACAATCCGAAGACCTTCTTCACACACGCGGCATGGCTGGATCAGGCTTTCGCCCATTGTCCAATATTCCCCACTGCTGCCTCCCGTAGGAGTCTGGACCGTGTCTCAGTTCCAGTGTGACTGATCATCCTCTCAGACCAGTTACGGATCGTCGCCTTGGTGAGCCATTACCCCACCAACTAGCTAATCCGACCTAGGCTCATCTGATAGCGCAAGGCCCGAAGGTCCCCTGCTTTCTCCCGTAGGACGTATGCGGTATTAGCGTCCGTTTCCGAACGTTATCCCCCACTACCAGGCAGATTCCTAGGCATTACTCACCCGTCCGCCGCTCTCAAGAGAAGCAAGCTTCTCTCTACCGCTCGACTTGCATGTGTTAGGCCTGCCGCCAGCGTTCAATCTGAGCCATGATCAAACTCTTCAGTTCAAACATCTTTGGGTTTTTAAGAAACCCTAAACTTGGCTCAGCAATCGTTGGTTACATCTTTGATTTCTCGCGGAGTAACTTGTGATGCTGATAATCTTGTTGACTATCAGTCTGACTCCACAAGCACCCACACGAATTGCTTGATTCAGTTGTTAAAGAGCGGTTGGTTAAGATCTTTCGTCTCAACCGAGGCGCGCATTCTACAGCAGCCTCATTTGCTGTCAAGTGATTATTTTCAGAAGCTTTCGAAGATTTCTTCAACAACTTCAACCACTTGCGCTTAAGATCTCTCCGAAGCGGGAGGCGAATTCTACAG
>NZ_SPKQ01000015.1:46666-191945 GCF_023127895.1 Pseudomonas sp. NCIMB 10586 | reverse complement strand
TACTCGGTATAACTGTGTCGGCTGCCTGGCCGCCTTCGCGAGCAAGCCCGCTCCCACATTTTGCCCCCGGAACATCAGGCAGAAAACGTTACGCCAGGCTCTTGCTGACCACCTCATACACATCGCTGGACAGCTCGCCACACGCGAGAATGCGCTCCAGCTGCGCCTTCATCAGCGCCTGGCGTGCGCTGTCATACTTGCGCCAGCGCGTCAGCGGCGCCAGTTGGCGCGAGGCGATCTGCGGGTTCAAGGTGTTGAGCTCGATCACCAGATCCGCCAGGAAGCGATAACCCGAGCCATCCGCCGCATGGAAGTTGACCAGATTCTGGCCGGCGAATGCGCCGATCAAGGCGCGCACCTTGTTCGGGTTCTTGATGGTGAACGCCGGGTGTCCCATCAACGCCTTGACCCGCGCCAGCCCGCCCGGCAACGTGCTGCCGGCCTGAACACTGAACCACTGGTCCATTACCAACGGGTTGTCCTTGAAGTTCTCGGCAAACACCGCCAGCGCCTGGGCCTTTTCCGCTTCGAACGGCGAGTTCACCAGCACCGCAAGGGCCGTCAGGCGTTCGGTCATGTTATCGCTGGTGTCGAACTGATCCAGGGTGGCCGCCAATACTTCTGGCTTGCCGCTGAGCATCAGGTACGACAACGCGATGTTCTGCAAGGCACGGCGGGCAAAGTGCTCGGCCTCTGCCACGTACGGCGTTTGCTTGGACAGCTCACGATTGGCCTGGTAGCGCAGCCACAAGCCTTCGAACAGGTTCTCGGCCAGTTGCTTGCGGGCATATTCACGGGCCGCGTGGATCGCATCCACATCCGCCACTTCGCTGATTTCCGTCAGGTAGGCTTCACTTGGCAGCGAGAGCATTTCCGCGACCATGGCCTGGTCGAGACTTTCGTCGCTCAATACCGTGCGCAGCGCATCGATCAGGCGCTGGTCCAGCTTCAGCGGCTGGCCTGCCTGATGCTGGGCGATCAGTTCCTGCAACACCTGCACCGACAGCTGCTGGCCGGCATCCCAGCGGTTGAAGCCGTCGCTGTCGTGCTGCATCAGGAACATCAACTGATCGCGGTTATACGGGAAGCTCAATTTCACCGGCGCCGAAAACCCACGCAACAGCGAAGGCAACGGCTTTTCAGCGACATCGACGAAGGTGAACGTCTGCTCGGCTTCAGTCACCGAGATCACTCGTGAGGTGCCTGCAGCTGTAGCCTCACCGGCCAGGCGCAAGTTGATTGCGGCGCCCTGCCCGTCCAGCAGGCCCAATTCCACCGGGATCACGAACGGCAGTTTTTCGACCTTGTCCGGCGTTGGCGGGCAGCTCTGGCGGAAGGTCAGGCTGTAGGTCCTGGCCGCCGCGTCGTAGGACTCGCTCACCGCCAAGCGTGGCGTACCCGCCTGGCTGTACCAGCGTTTGAACTGGCTGAGGTCGGCGCCATTGGCGTCTTCCATGGCCTTGATAAAGTCGTCGCAGGTCACGGCCTGACCGTCATGGCGTTCGAAGTACAGGTCACTGCCTTTGCGGAAGCCTTCGGCGCCGAGCAAGGTGTGGATCATGCCGACTACTTCCGAGCCCTTTTCGTAAACGGTCAGGGTGTAGAAGTTGGAGATCTCGATAAAGCTGTCCGGGCGCACCGCGTGGGCCATAGGGCCAGCGTCTTCGGCGAACTGGTGCGTACGCAGATAGGCCACATCCTGAATGCGCTTGACCGTGGCCGAGTTCATGTCGGCGGAGAAGCCCGAATCACGGAACACGGTGAAGCCTTCCTTGAGCGACAACTGGAACCAGTCGCGGCAGGTCACGCGGTTGCCCGACCAGTTGTGGAAGTATTCGTGGGCGACGATGGCTTCGACGCGCTGGTGGGCGGCGTCGGTAGCGGTTTCGGCGCGGGCCAGCACGGCGCTGGAGTTGAAGATATTGAGGCCCTTGTTCTCCATGGCGCCCATGTTGAAATCGTTGACCGCCACGATCATGAAGATATCCAGGTCGTACTCGCGGCCGTAGGTTTCTTCGTCCCAGCGCATGGATTTCTTCAGGCTGGTCATGGCGTGCTGGCACTTGTCGATGTTTTCCGGCTCGACGTAGATGCGCAACGCGACTTCGCGATTGGTCATGGTGGTGAAGCTGTCTTCGACGCACCACAGGTCACCGGCCACCAGCGCAAACAGGTACGCCGGCTTCTTGAACGGATCTTCCCAGGTCGCCCAGTGCCGGCCGTCTTCGCCAGGGCCACTGGCAATCGGATTGCCGTTGGACAACAGCACCGGGTAGCTGTGCTGCTCGGCGATCACCGTGGTGGTGAACACGCTCATTACGTCCGGGCGGTCGAGGTAGTAAGTGATCTTGCGAAAGCCCTCGGCCTCGCACTGGGTGCAGAACATACCGCTGGATTTGTACAAACCTTCCAGGGCAGTGTTGGTTTCCGGATGGATCTTGACCGTGGTGTCGAGGGTGAAGGTCTCACTCTTTGGCTGCACGGTCAGGTGGCTGTCGGTCAACTGGTAGTCAGCGTCCGTCAGCGGCTGGTCGGCCAGGTTGACGCTCAACAGTTCAAGTTGCTGGCCGTCGAGTACCAAGGGCGGCAAACCGGCGCCGCGCTCGGGGTTGCGGCGCATCACCAACTGCGCGTGGACCAGGCTGTGGTCCTCGAACAACTCGAAGGTCAGGTGCGTCTCGTCGATCAGGTAGTCCGGCGCCTGATAGTCCTTAAGGTAAATCATCCTCGGTTGTTCGGTGCGCATGCTTGGGATCCTTCTACTGATGCACGGCGAGCTGGTAGGCCGTGTATTTACGAATATTGATGACGCCGGTATCGAAGATCAGGTATTGGCCCTTGATCCCCAGCAGCGTGCCTTCGGCAATCGGGTTCTTGTCCAGGTTGAAGCTGACGATCTTGGTCGGATACTGCTCGACCGGGTAGCGGATTTCAATCGGCTCGATGTCGGCAATGGTTTGGATGGCTTGCAGGCCAAAGCGTTCCTGCAAACCCAGCAAGCCTTCGGCGCAGGAGGCGAACAGCTCATCGCGCACCTGCTTGAGGTCCACCGATTGCGCGTCGCCCTTGAGCAAGGCGCGCCAGTTGGTCTTGTCGGCCACCTGGCTGCGGAACAGGTCTTCGACGAAGCCGGACTGCTGGCGAGTCGACACGCGCATGATCGGCAATGCCTGGCTGGCACCCTGGTCCAGCCAGCGGGTGGGCAGCTGGGTGGCACGCGTGATGCCGACCTTGACCCCCGACGAATTGGCCAGGTACACCACATGGTCGGTCATGCAGAATTTTTCGCCCCAGCCCGGATCACGGCAGGTGCCGGCGTCGTAATGGCAACGCTCGGGGCTCATGATGCACAGGTCACACTGGGCCAGCTTGGTCATGCACGGGTAGCAATACCCTTGACTGAAGCTGGTCTTGGTCTTGCGCCCGCAATGGCTGCAATGAATGGCACCCAGGTACTCCAGGCGCACATGGGTGCCGATCATCGGATTGACCGGCACCTCGACATCGCCCAGGCGAAACGCATATTGAACAGTCGGCTCACCAAGTTGCGCCGACATTTTGCTGACTGCACCGCGACCAATTTCAATCAATGGATCGCATCCGACTTGAACAGGATGTTCGCCACCGGCTCCGACTTGGACGCGCATTCCTGCGGGCCCATATAGCCGGTACGCTGCTCTTCGGGCAGGTTCTGGATCTCCCAGGCGATCATCGCTTGCAGGGACAATTCGCGCTGTTCGGCGGTGAGCTTGCGGCCATCGGACCATTTGCCGATTTCCACGGCGAGCTTGAGGCTTTCGTAGATATCGGGGGTGATGTTTTCGATCATTTCAGCAAAAGAGGACATTCGGCTCTTCCTTATCAAATAGACGATTTGCGACGGTTGTACAGCCCGCCGAGCAAACCGGTGAGGCAACCGATAACCAGGCCGCCGACATGGGCCGCGTTGGCGATTTGGCCGAAGCCGATCATCGAGACCAGCCCCGACAGGCAGAGCAGCAGCCACACCAGCATCATCACCAGCACCCCACGGGGCAGGCGATAGGCTGGGTTGGGTGACAATAGTTGAAAGATCCAGCAATGCCCGAGCAGGCCATACAACACACCGGACAAGCCACCGAACAGGCCAGGGCCGCCATAAGCGTATTGCGCGTAGTTGGAGACCAGGCTGAACAACAGGGTCAGCCCCAGCAAGTTGATACTGCCCTGGCGCGCTTCGATGCGCCGGCCCAACTCCCAGTACCACATGCCGTTCATGGCCAGGTGCAGGATGCCGAAGTGGATCAGCATCGGCGTGACCAATCGCCACCACTGCCCTGAAGCGAGCGTGTCGGCCAACGGCGTGAACTGGATGTACTCGCCCAGCACCCGGAACGGCAGGAACGTCAGCCAGGCCATGGCTTGCAGGTTTTCACCAAGCAGGGTCACGGCGCCGACAATCAGGCTGGCCAACAGCACCAGCGCCGTGACAGGGCTATGACGCAGCTGCTGGACGAAACCTGGCCGTGCAACTGGCGCCTGTTCAGGAATATCCAGCTGCTGGTCCGGGTCGCCGGCAGGAAAGCGTTGATACAACACGCGCACGTCATCGCTGATGGTTTCAGGCACCCACAACACTTGCTCACCCGCCTCTTCACTGACGCGATGGGGCACCTGCATGCGTTGCAGCAACTTGACGAAACCACCCAGGTCGACACTCAGGGGCAAGCGCAATACGGCTACGGTACTCATGGAATGGCCTCGGGTCGCTCAACGTCGACCCATACAAATTTACGCGGATCCAGTTGGGTTTCCTGGTCGAGTCGATACGCCACCAGCTTGCCGTACAGCACCGCGCTGTAGTCCAGGCAGGCCAGGTTCGGGCGGATCGGCGCCGGTTTGCCACTGCGCCAGTAATGGCCGACGAACAACAACGGCTCGTCGACGCCGTAGCGCAGCAGGGAATTCTTTTCGGTGGACGACAACGGCGTGCGCGCCACCGGCTCTGGCAAAGCGTCGGGCTGGAACACGATGTCACCGTAGGTCTTGGGGTCATCTTCCCAGAACTTGGTGCGGAAGAACGACCGCGTCAAGCCATCGCCGCCGGTCAGGGTCAGACCGTCGGGCAGGCGCATATCGGTGCCGCGCAACAGCCGATCGAAGGCGTTGCAGGCGAAGCTGCCCGGTACGGCGGCGGCTTGCAGGAAGTGCTGGTCGATGCAGCCATCCGGGAAGGTGGCGCGCAATGGCTGGATGAAGCCTTCATCCCAGCACGCGTGCACCACGCGAAAACGCCCGGCATCGACAAACAGCGGCATGTCGTAGAACCAGCCGAGGAAGTCGTGCCAGTCGGCCGGGTGGTGCTCGAACTGGGTCAGGGTCTCTTGGATCAACCGCGCATGACGTGGGTTGTGCTCGCGCACGAACTGCCTGCCGCTGCCGGGTGGTGCCGGGGTGGTCCAGCCCAGCGCATTGAACTCATGGTTGCCCATGATGCACAGCGCCTGGCCGGCCTCGGTCATATCATGGACGATATGCAGCGCCTCGCGGATGCGTGGGCCACGGTCGATGATATCGCCCAGGAACACCGCCATGCGCGACGGATGGCGCCAGGTGCCGCCCTGCTTGTGGTAACCCAATTGGTCGAGCAAGTGCTCAAGGGTATGAGCGCAACCGTGCACGTCACCAATCAGGTCGTAGCTACGCGCGGGATCGAGCATCAGTCGCCCCCACCCCCCAAGCGGCTGCCCCAGCCCAACTTGGTACGGCACACTTCGTAGTAGTTGTGATCCAGCGGGTGGATCAAGCGCAACTTCTGTGCCTTCTTGCTCACGGTGATGGTGTCACCGGGGGCGCAGGTGAAATGGTTCTGCCCGTCGCAGGAGACTTGCGGGTAGATCTGCATGTCTTTGGACACCACGATTTTCAGCTCGCTGTTGCCATCGACCACAATCGGTCTGCTGGACAACATATGGGGGTACATCGGCACGATCACAATGGCATCGAGCTTGGGATGCATGATCGGGCCACCGGCCGATAGTGCATACGCGGTGGAGCCAGTAGGCGTGGCGACAATCAGGCCGTCGGCCTTCTGGCTGCACACGAACTGGCCGTCGATATACAGCTCGAACTCGATCATCCGCGTGGATTTGCCCGGGTGCAGCACCACATCGTTGAGGGCATCGCCCTGGCCGATCGCCTCGCCATGGCGGCGCACTTCGGCTTGCAGCAGGAAGCGGTTTTCCACCAGGTAATGGCCGTCGAGCACCTTGGCCACTTCGACTTCCAGCTCATCGGGGCGGATGTCGGTCAGAAACCCCAGGCTGCCGCGGTTGATCCCCAGCACCGGCACGTTATGCCGCGCCAGCGCCCGGGCGGCGCCGAGCAGGCTGCCATCGCCGCCGACCACGATGACCATGTCGCAGACCTCGCCGAGCATCTTGCGCGACGAGGTCTGCAGGCCGTGGCCCGGGAGGATTTCGGCGATGGTGTCTTCGAGGATCACATGCAGGTGGCGCTCGAGCAGAAACTTCTTCAGCCGGCGGACGGTGTCCAACACCTGGGTACTGCCCAGGCGACCGATAATGCCGATATTGCGAAATTGCTCCATGGGGCTCCTGCGGGATTTGGGGTGCGGCAAAAAAGAACGATTATGGGCGAAAGGCCGCGTCAGGCAAAATCCTTTGTCGCCGCCGCGCCTTGATGACAATGGTTCTCAGGCACCTTCACCCGGCTGAAAAGGCTATGCTCGGACCATGACCGTGTTCCCTGACTTGCACAACTTGCCCCGCCAATTGCGCCACCCCGAGGTGCGCGACCTGGCGTGGGTGATCCTCGCCCCGCCCATGCTGGCGCAAACGCCGTGGCCGCAGCGCCACCCGCTGGCCGGCAGTGACTGGGCGCAGGCGCCACACCGGCTTGAGCATTGGCTGCGTGCGCTTGATCAGGACAGCAGCGCCCTGCAGCAGTGGCTCAGCCTGTCGCGCACACGGCGCCTGGGCCTCTATTACGAGCGCCTGTGGCAGTTTGCCGTGCAGCACGCGCCGGGTGTGGAATTGCTGGCCGCCAACCTGCCGATCCGCCGCGCCGGGCATACCCTGGGCGAACTGGACATGCTGTTGCGCGACCGCGATGGCGTGCACCATCTGGAACTGGCGATCAAACTCTATCTTGGCCCACAGGACGGCAATGGCCAGGACACCGCGCTATGGCTCGGGCCGGGCTGCCATGACCGGCTGGACCGCAAGCTGGCGCACCTGGCCGAACATCAACTGCCGATTTCTGCGCGGGCCGAGAGCCGCGACGCCTTGGCGGCGCTGGATATCCAGGTGTTCGATGCGCATTTGTGGCTGGGCGGTTATCTGCTCTATCCCTGGCCTGGCACGGCGCAACCCCCAATCGGCGCCCACCCGCAGCATCTGCGTGGTTGCTGGTTGCATCAGCGTGACTGGTCGGATTTTGTCAGCACCCGCCCACCCGGCCACTGGCAACCCCTGCCCCGCCACGCCTGGTTGGCACCTGCGCATTACACGGCGGATCAAGTGTGGAGTGAAGCGCAGATGCAAAGCTGGCTGAAGGACCTGGATCCGATGGCACCGGCGCAGTTACTGGTTCGGATGGTGCAGAACGGTGAGGACTGGGAGGAAGCGGAGCGGTTGTTTCTGGTGGCGGATCTTTGGCCGAATGTGCCGGGGGCAGGCTGATAAATCCTCGGTGTATTCAAGGCAGCCATCGGGGGCAAGCCCCCTTCCACAAGGTAGTGCGGCGCACTGAAAAATGTGGGAGGGGGCTTGCTCCCGATGTCGATTGCCCAGGCACTACACATCATCGATATGCTGATAATCCAACTGCAACCCCATCGCCAACTCCTGAGCCCGTCCCAACCTGATCGGCCCGCGCTCAATGTCTACCAGTAACCCCGGACACTCCAACGGCGGCAACCCATCAATGGCTTTGAGCCGACCATCAGTGATCACCAGCAATCGCTGTTGCTGCGCCGGGTAACGCTTGCGCCGCGCTTTGAGCCACTGCCCGGCCTCGCTCAAGGCGGCGAGCAATGGCGTACCGCCACCGGCGCCTAACTGCTCCAGCCAACCCGTCAATCCCTTTGCCGCCTTCAAGCCCTGCACCTGCCACTTCGGCGCTGATCCGCTGGCCGTCAACAGCGCCATGCGCGCCCGTTGCCGATAAGCGTCGTCGAACAGCTGAGCCAACAAACCCTTGGCATCGGTCAACGCCCGATGGCGCCGGGTGGACGCCGAGGCATCGACGATTACCAACCACAGTTCCGGCGCCGAACGGCTACGCAGGTGGAACAGCAGATCATCACGGCATTGCGGCCGTCCACCGAGCAACGTACCCGGCCAATTGATCCTGCCTTTCTGTGCGCTGCGCGCCTTGCCCTGCCTGCCGTTGTCCAGTCGCCCCGCCTGGGGCCGGGCATCCGCCCCCGCGTCAGGTCGGGGGCGAATGCCTAGGGCTTTTTTGGCCAGGCCGGCACATCGCGGCGGGCGCCCGTGGGCAAGGCCGGCGCAGGCATATCGCCCCATTGGCCTTGGCCGGGCGAGCTTTCAGACGGTTTCGACGACTGCCCTTGATTCGGCGGTGCGGCCGCGGGCGTTTGCTGCTGACGGCGATGGCGCAAGGCAAACTCGGCCACCGCTTCGATGTCTTGCTCGGCAATGGCTGACGCGCCTCGCCACGCCGCATGGGCCCGGGCACCACGCAGCCAGACCAGGTCGGCGCGCATACCGTCCACGCCTGCGGCAAAGCAGCGTTCGGTAATCTGCGCCAAGGCGTGATCGTCCAGGTCGATGCTGTCGAGTCGCGCCCGCGCCTGCGTGCAGCGTTCGCGCAACTCGGCTTGCGGCGCGGCCCACTGCGCGCAGAAGGCCGCCGGATCACTGTCGAAATCCAGACGACGACGAATGATCTGCCCACGTTCGGCGGGCAAGGTCTGCCCGCTCAGCGCCACATTGAAACCAAAGCGGTCGAGCAACTGCGGGCGCAACTCCCCCTCCTCCGGGTTCATGGTGCCGATCAGCACAAAGCGCGCCGAATGCCGATGGGAAATACCGTCGCGCTCGATCAGGTTGGTGCCGCTGGCGGCCACGTCCAACAGCAGGTCCACCAAATGGTCGGCCAGCAGGTTGACTTCATCCACATACAGCACGCCGCCGTCAGCCTTGGCCAACACGCCGGGGGAAAATTGTGCACGGCCTTCGCCCAGTGCGGCTTCCAGGTCCAACGTGCCGACCAGGCGTTCCTCGGTCGCGCCCAGGGGCAAAGTCACGAACTGGCCACTGGCGAGGAGGTCCGCCAGCCCACGGGCCAGGGTCGACTTGGCCATGCCTCGCGGGCCTTCGATCAGCACGCCGCCGATGCGGGGGTCGATGGCGGTCAGGCACAGCGCCAGTTTCAGGTCGTCAGCACCGACCACGGCGGACAGCGGAAAATGGGGAATCTCGGTCATCAGCTGTCTTCTTCTATATCCAGCAAGAGGTTTTCCAGTGCTTCGCGATAAGCCCCCGGCGCCTGCCACATGCCCCGCTGCTGGGCTTCGAGCATACGCTCGGTCATGTCGCGCAGGGCATCGGGGTTGTGCTGCTGCACAAACGCCCGGGTGTCAGGGTCCAGCAGGTAGGCATCGGCGAGCAGTGCATATTGATGGTCGTCGATCAACGCGGTGGTGGCGTCGAAAGCGAACAGGTTGTCCACGGTCGCGGCCATTTCAAACGCGCCTTTATAGCCATGGCGTTTCACGCCTTCGATCCACTTGGGGTTGGCGGCGCGGGCGCGGATCACCCGGTTCAGCTCTTCCTTCAAGGTGCGGATTCTGGGCAAGTCCGGCTGACTGTGGTCGCCATGATAACTGGCGGCCTTGTCACCGCTCAGGGTTTCCACGGCGGCGAGCATACCGCCCTGGAATTGGTAGTAATCATTGGAATCGAGCAAGTCGTGCTCGCGGTTGTCCTGGTTCTGCAACACCGCCTGCACTTGGCTCAGGCGCTGGGCAAACTGCTCGCGGGCGGCGGTGCCTTCATCGGAGCCCCCGTAGGCATAGCCGCCCCAGTTCAGGTAGACCTCGGCCAAGTCCTCGCGGCTCTGCCACAGGCGCCCGTCAACCGCGCCCTGCACGCCCGCGCCATAGGCGCCCGGTTTGGCGCCGAAGATGCGCCAGCCGGCCTGCTTGGCCGCAGCCTCTGCATTCAGGCCCGACTCAACCAGCGCCTGGCGCTCGCTGCGCACCTTGGCGGCCAACGGGTTCATGTGGTCCGGTTCATCCAGGGCCGCCACCGCCTGCACCGCTGCGTCGAACAGGCGGATCAGGTTGGCGAAGGCATCGCGGAAGAAGCCGGACACGCGCAGGGTCACGTCGACACGCGGGCGATCCAGCAGGCTGATCGGCAGGATTTCAAAATCGTCGACCCGCTGGCTGCCGGTGGCCCATACCGGGCGCACGCCCATCAGCGCCATGGCCTGGGCGATATCATCACCGCCGGTGCGCATGGTGGCCGTGCCCCATACCGACAGGCCGAGTTGGCGCAAATGATCGCCGTGATCCTGTAGATGGCGTTCCAGAATCAGGTTGGCCGATTGGAAACCGATGCGCCAGGCTGTGGTGGTTGGCAGGTTGCGTACGTCCACGGTAAAGAAGTTACGCCCGGTCGGCAGCACATCCAGGCGTCCGCGACTGGGCGCACCGCTGGGCCCTGCCGGGACGAAGCGCCCGCTCAAGGCATCGAGCAGGCCGCGCATTTCCGCCGGGCCGCAGGCGTCCAGGCGTGGCGCCACCACGATGCGCAGGCTTTCGACGACCGACTTGACGTCCTCCCAGCCAGGCTCTTCCAACTGCTCGACAGGGCCTTCCAGCGCCTGCTCGATCAAGCGCGTTGCGTAAAGCTCCAGGCGTTCGCGGGTATCGCCGGCGGTGCGCCACAACTGCCCGTCGATCTTTTGCAGTACCAACGGGCGCCGCCCCGTCCATGGTTCGGCCAAGGCGCAATCGAGCGGATCGAAGCCCAGTTCGAAGGCCTTGGCCAGCACCCGCAACAGGCTCGATTGCGGGCCACGGCCATCGCCACGCGGAATGCGCAGCAACGCCAGCAAGGTGTCGATGCGCAAGCGGCCCTCGGGCGACTCGCCAAAGACATGCAGGCCGTCGCGGATCTGCGACTCCTTCAAATCGCACAGGTAGGTGTCCAGGCGCGGCAACCAGATGTCGGCGTCAGTCTCGCTGTCCAGCTCCAGCTCCTGGTCGATGCGGGTTTCGCGCACCAGCTTGAGAATGTCTTTTTGCAACTCAAGGGCGCGGCGCGGGTCGAGCAATTGCGCCTCGTAATACTCGTCGGCCAACAACTCAAGGTTACGCAACGGGCCGTAGGTTTCGGCACGGGTCAACGGTGGCATCAGATGGTCGATGATCACGGCCTGGGTACGCCGCTTGGCCTGGGCACCCTCGCCCGGGTCGTTGACGATAAACGGGTAGATGTTCGGCAGCGGCCCCAGCAATGCATCCGGCCAGCAGTTTTCCGACAGGCCCACGCCCTTGCCCGGCAACCACTCCAGGTTGCCGTGCTTGCCCACATGAATCACGCCGTGTGCGCCGTAGGTGTGACGCAGCCAGAAATAGAACGCCAGGTACCCATGGGGCGGCACCAGGTCCGGGTCGTGGTACACGGCACTCGCGTCCACCTGGTAACCCCGGGCAGGCTGGATGCCGACGAAGGTCAGGCCCAGGCGCAGGCCGGCGATCATCATGCGGCCGTCGCGGAACATTGGATCGTTTTGTGGAGCACCCCAACGTTGCAGCACGGCCTGGCGATTGGACTCGGGCAGTCGATCGAACAACGCCTGGTACTCGGCCAGGCCCAGGCTTTGATGGCACGGGCGCTGGTCGAGGCTGTCGAGGTCGTTGGTGACACCGCCGAGCAGCTCGTGGATCAGTGCGGTGCCGCTGTCCGCAAGCGCCGGCGCCACCGGATAGCCTTCAACCTGCAAGGCCCGCAGGATATTCAGCGCCGCTGCTGGCGTGTCCAGGCCCACACCGTTACCGATGCGACCGTCACGGGTCGGGTAGTTGGCGAGGATCAGGGCGATGCGTTTGTCGGCATTCGGCACCCGGGCCAAGTCAACCCAACGCCGCGCCAGTTCAGCGACAAAATCCATGCGCTCGGGCGCTGCGCGGTAGCACACCACGTCAGACTGGCTGCGCTCGCTGCGCCAGGCCAGGTCCTTGAAGCTGATCGGCCGGCTGATGATGCGCCCATCCAGCTCGGGCAAGGCAATATGCATGGCCAGGTCGCGGGGGCCGAGCCCCTGTTCGTTGGCCTCCCAGCCGGGCTGGTTATCCTGGGCGCAGATCGCCTGGATCACCGGGACGTTGCGCCGAAACGGTCGCAGATGCGGCGCTTCGGGGCTGGATTGGGCAAAGCCTGTGGTGTTGAGGATCACCGCGACTTGCACGTCGTCCAACAGGTCCTCGACCACTGTGAGGCAACCGGGCTCTTTCAAACTGGCCACTGCGATGGGCAATGGGTTCAGGCCCGCTGCCTGCAAGCGCTGGCAGAACACATCGATAAACCCGGTATTGGCCGCCTGCAAGTGGGAGCGGTAGAACAGCACCGCGGCCACGGGGAAGTCGGCGCGCCAATCCGCCTGCCAGTCATTGAGGCGGGCATTGGCTTTGTGCGGGTGATAGATCGCCGTACGCGGCAAGGTTTGTGGCTCGGCCCAGGCATAGTCGCGGCCCAGATGGGCGCTGGCCAGGCAGTGATAAAAGTCCAACGCATTGCCCAGGCCACCCTGGCGCAAAAAGTGCCACAGACGCTCGCGCTGTTCAGCAGCGACGGTGCTCAGGCCGCTGAGTTCCGGGTCTGGACGATCATCCCCCGGCACCAGGATCAACGTGACGCCACGCTCGGCCAACTCCACCAGGCGCTCGATGCCGTAGCGCCAATAACCAATGCCGCCATGCAAGGAAATCAGGATGACCTTGGCGTGACGCAACACCTCATCGACGTACAGGTCGACCGAGGCGTGGTTCTGCACCTGCATCGGGTTGGCCAGGCGCAGGCTGGGGTAATCCTCGGGCAACTGCTGGGCGGCTTCGGCCAGCAGCGCCAGGCTGGAGTCACCGCTGCACAGGATCACCAGCTCGGCGGGGGTTTGGCCAAGGTCAGCAATATTGTCGTCCGCGACGAAACCACCGGGTTGGGTCCTGAGCAGGTGCATGGTTAAACGCTGAGGGCAGCGCGCAATTGCGCTTCAAGGCCAGCGGCGTCCAGCTCCTGACCGATCAGCACCAGGCGCGTGATACGCGCTTCATCGGCACCCCAGGCACGGTCGAAGTGCTTGTCAAAGCGTGTGCCCACGCCCTGGATCAGCAGGCGCATCGGCTTGTTCGGGATAGCAGCAAAGCCTTTGACGCGCAAAATGCCGTGTTGCACCACCAATTGGGTCAGGGCGTCCAGCAACAGTGCTTCGTCGGCTTGAGGCAGGTCGATGGAGATGGAGTCGAAAGCATCGTGATCGTGGTCGTCTTCGCCTTCATGGTGGTGATCGTGATGGCTGTGGCGAGCGTCGATATGCTCTTCGGAGCCGGCACCCAGGCCGATCAGCACGTCCAATGGCAGGCGACCGCTGCTGGCGTCGATGATCTTGACCGCCGGCGGCAGCTCCTCGGCCACTTCCAGGCGCACGCGGGCCAGGTCTTCGGTGCTGATCAGGTCGGCTTTGTTGAGGATCACCAGGTCGGCGCTGGCCAGTTGGTCGGCGAACAGCTCGTGCAAAGGCGACTCGTGGTCCAGGTTCGGGTCCAGTTTGCGCTGGGCGTCGACTTGATCCGGGAACGCAGCGAAAGTGCCGGCGGCCACGGCCGGGCTGTCGACCACGGTGATCACCGCGTCAACCGTGCAGGCGCTGCGGATTTCCGGCCACTGGAACGCTTGCACCAAGGGTTTTGGCAAGGCCAGCCCCGAGGTTTCGATCAGGATATGGTCAAGGTCACCACGACGGGCGACCAGTTCGCGCATCACCGGGAAGAACTCTTCCTGCACGGTGCAGCACAGGCAGCCGTTGGCCAGTTCGTACACGCGGCCGTTGGCTTCTTCTTCGGTACACCCGATGGAGCATTGCTTGAGGATTTCGCCGTCAATGCCCAGTTCGCCGAACTCGTTGACGATCACGGCTATGCGACGGCCCTGGGCGTTATCGAGCATGTGGCGCAGCAACGTGGTCTTGCCCGAGCCGAGGAAGCCGGTAACGATGGTGACGGGGAGTTTGGCCAGTGTTTTCATCGGATGCCCTTTGGGGCGGGCATACGGGACGACAGGCCCTGCGGCGCGCGCAGCAGCGGATTTCGTCACCGGATCACCCCGCCCGGTTGAATTGGAAAATCGGTGACGAGGCAGGTCTCCTGGCTTGGGGCGTGCAGGTCTTGTGACCAACGCTGACTGCGCCTTCCCGCCGTCTCGGCAGTGGCGTGGCAGTCAACTGAACCCTTCACAGTTGCGGGGGCAGCCGCGGCTTGAACCGCGTTCCCTTCTTAGCTTCGACCTGGGCCGAAGAACCTCGAGGGTGCAAGGCTACGCAGTGCAACGGAGCGGGTCAATGTCGCGCCGCCTAAAGCATAAACTTACCCAGCCTGTGCCTTGACCAACTCAGTCTTTGTAAGGCTTGCGCCGATCCCGCAAAAGCGCCCTGCAATATGATGTCATATTCAATACGGAACGGTCGCGCAGTCCGACACCACGCAGCAGTGCTCATTTCATACAGAGACTCCTGCCATTTCGCAATTAGCGGAGTGTTTTTGTAATGTGGCGAATTTTAATCCATTGGCTTCAGGAATGAATCATGCTGATATCGACTTCTAACGCGCCCACCCCCCTCGCTCTTTTTAACAATACGGGTGCAATCAATAACAAACAGCCCGTCAGTGCTGACGCTGTTGGGCGTGCGCCGCTGGATTCTCAGGACAACCCTCCCGCAGCCCTGAACGCTCGCGGCAACTTACCGCGATTCAAACGATCAGAGCCGCTTATGAGCAGCCTTGTGGAACAAGGGATCAGCAAACGTGACCCCCTACTCCATTGCTTCCAAGACGATCTGATAAATGGGATAAAAAAGCACTTTCGTGAGTACGCCGCAGGCGAAAACGACCGATTTGTAAACTTTAACGAATTGAAAGAAGCGGCAGGTCAAATACCAACCACCAGAGCTTTTTCCGCCGAGGCAACCCTCTATGCCAAAATACTCCTGCAGAACCCTCGGGTACTTCGTGAGTTAGATATCGGAATTGGTGACCATGGCCGGCCCGGCGCGGAAGATGGGAGATTTGATATTGAAAACATCGAGCACATGTTAACAAAGCCAACTTATATGGGAGAGCACTTTGCGATTTTGCTGGATTACCGACTCACCTGATTAGTTCGGTCAGATACAACACAGTCGGCGGTGCTTGATACAAGATGGCAAGGTTTCGACAGGCAAGCTGCGTTCGTCACTACGTATCAGTTTGACGCACATCACTGCGTCATGCTCTCCTACACATCTTGTTTCGGGTGCCCCTCACAGGGTGAAACGGGAAACCGGTGCGTCATAGACTTATGGCCAGTCCGGTGCTGCCCCCGCAACGGTAAGCGAGCGAAGCGTCAAATCCACTGTGCTGTGCATGGGAAGGAGACGCTTGTCAGGATGGACTCTATCAAGAGCCGCCCCTCGCAAGCCCGGAGACCGGCCCGAAAATATCAGATAACAAACCCGCGGTGGGCGGGCGCTGTTCAGAACCCTGCGTGCCTGGCTCGCGGGGTTTTCATGCGCTCGTTTCACCCTGATACCTGAAAGGGACGCGCCATGTCGATCATCAGCAGCACTTCGCACTCCGCCAGCAGCACTGCCACCTTGAGCCAACGCCTGACCGCCGCCATCGGTGCGTCAATCCTTGGTGCGTGCCTAGTGTATTTCGCCGGTTTCTCCCATATCGAAGCCGTGCACAACGCGGCCCACGATACCCGCCACAGCGCCGCGTTCCCGTGCCACTGAGACCTGCCGACATGATCAAGCGTATTGCCCAAACCGCAGGGTTCACCGGCTTATTGGCCGCCCTGCTGCTGACCCTGCTGCAAAGCTTGTGGGTCGCGCCGTTGATTTTGCAGGCGGAGACCTTTGAAAAGGCTCCAGCTGTTGCCGAAGTCCCCCATGAACATGCTGCTGGCACCGCTGCCCACACCCACGACGCCGAAGCCTGGGAGCCGGAAGATGGCTGGCAGCGCGTGCTGTCGACCACCGGTGGCAACCTGGTCGTTGCGGTCGGGTTTGCGCTGATGCTGGCCGGCCTGTACACCCTGCGCGCACCAACCCGTACAGCTCAAGGGCTACTGTGGGGCCTGGCCGGTTACGCGACATTCGTACTTGCGCCGACCTTGGGCCTGCCGCCTGAACTGCCGGGCACCGCCGCCGCTGATCTGGCGCAACGGCAGATCTGGTGGATCGGCACTGCCGCGTCTACCGCTGCTGGCATTGCTTTGCTGGTGTTCGGTCGCGGCTGGTTGCTCAAAGTGCTGGGCGTGGCGATCGTCGCCGTACCCCACGTGATTGGCGCTCCGCAGCCGGAAGTCCACTCCATGCTGGCCCCGGAGGCCCTCGAAGCCCAGTTCAAGATCGCATCGCAGTTGACCAATGTGGCGTTCTGGCTGGCCCTTGGTCTGATCAGTGCCTGGCTGTTTCGCCGTAACCGCGACGAACACTACTCGGCATGACCCTCGTCGTCGGCCTGGGTTGCCAGCGGGGTTGTGATGTCCGAACCCTGCTGGAACTCCTTGATAGCGCCCTCGCCGAAGGCGGCATTGAACGCCAACGCATTACCGCGCTGGCGAGCATTGATCGCAAACAGGCTGAGCCGGGGTTGGTGGCCCTGGCCCAATTGTTGAGCCTGCCCTTGCAGTGTTTCAGCGCCGAACAACTGGCCGGCTTTGAACATCGGCTGAGCCACAAATCAGACGTAGCATTTAGCCATACCGGCTGTTACGGCATCGCCGAAAGTGCCGCATTGGCCTTGGCCGAGCAACTCGCCCACGGCCCTGCCCACCTGCTCATCACCCGCAAGAAAACCATCCAGGCCACCCTTGCATTAGCCTGCGCCGGTTAAAATCCCGATAATTGCCGCTCTCGATCATGAGCAATCTTCATGCTCGCCCGTTTTTTCAACAGGAATTCCCCATGACCGTCTACTTCATCGGCGCAGGCCCCGGCGACCCGGAACTGATTACCGTCAAGGGCCAGCGGCTGATCCGCAGCTGCCCGGTGATCATCTACGCTGGCTCGCTGGTGCCTGCGGCAGTACTGGAAGGTCATCAGGCACGCCAGGTGGTCAACAGTGCCGAGCTGCACCTGGAACAGATCATCGACGTGATCAAAGCCGCCCATGCGCAAGGCCAGGATGTGGCGCGCGTGCACTCCGGCGACCCGAGCCTGTATGGGGCGATTGGTGAGCAAATCCGTCACTTGCGCGAGCTGGGCATTCCCTTTCAGATCATTCCCGGGGTCACGGCGGTGGCTGCCTGCGCGGCGTTGCTAGAAACCGAACTGACCCTGCCGGACATTGCCCAGAGTGTGATCCTGACCCGTTATGCGGATAAAACCAGCATGCCGGCGGGTGAGGACTTCGACAGCCTGGCCCGGCACGGCACGACAATGGCCATTCACTTGGGGGTCAATCATCTGGACAGGATCGTCGCTGAGCTGCTGCCGCACTATGGTGCAGATTGCCCGATCGCCGTGGTGCACCGCGCGACATGGCCGGACCAGGATTGGGTGGTGGGTTCGTTGAGTGATATTGCCCAGAAGGTCGCGACTAAAGGCTTTCGGCGTACGGCGCTGATTGTGGTCGGGCGGGTGTTGGCAAATGATAGCTTTGGCGAATCCTCGCTGTACCGCGCAGGTCACGCCCACCTCTATCGTCCTTGAAGATATGGACTGAACCACAGCCAATCCAAACTATCAGACAATCATCATAGCTGGCTGAATTTAGAGCATAAAAAAACGGCGCTCACGGGGCGCCGTCTTTTAAGCTCGCAGTGAACACCTTACTCAGTAGTAGGCGTTTTCTTTCTGCGTGTGATCAGTCACGTCGCGCACACCCTTGAGCTCAGGAATACGCTCAAGCAAGGTGCGCTCGATGCCCTCGCGCAGAGTCACGTCCGCCTGGCCGCAACCCTGGCAGCCGCCGCCGAACTTCAATACCGCGATACCGTCATCCACTACGTCGATCAGGCTCACCTGACCGCCGTGGCTGGCCAGCCCCGGGTTGATCTCGGTTTGCAGGTAGTAGTTGATCCGCTCATTGACCGGGCTGTCGGCGTTAACGTTGGGCACCTTGGCGTTGGGCGCCTTGATAGTCAACTGGCCGCCCATGCGATCGGTGGCGTAGTCGACTACAGCGTCGTCAAGGAAAGCTTCGCTGAAGGCATCGATGTACGCGGTGAAGCTTTTCAGCCCCAGGGCGGTGTCTTCAGGCTTCTCTTCACCAGGCTTGCAGTAGGCAATGCAGGTCTCGGCGTACTGGGTGCCGGGCTGGGTGATAAAGACGCGGATGCCGATACCCGGGGTGTTCTGCTTGGACAGCAGGTCAGCCAGGTAATCGTGGGCGGCGTCGGTAATGGTTATGGCAGTCATGGAAACTCCTCACAGGCTTGCCGGCAGTTTACGCCAAATTATTACGCAGGTACAAAGTCCGAGCATTTTTGTCGGAAAAGCCCCCTATCCCCCTGACCGATGGCGAACAACCGCCCCATTGCCCCTGAAAACAGATCGATCACCAACGCCTGCCTTGCATCACCACTGCCTGGGTCAACTTCAGAAGCGGTTTCCTTTTGGCCGAAGCGCTGGCACTAGGCTCATCGCGCCACATGACCTTCGAACAATTGCTCAACCTGCCAGCGGCACACTTTCACGCCAACGCCGACAACCCCGAGCAGCAGGCGCTGATAGCGGCCACGTCAACAGTAATACGCTGAGCCTGATCAATGCGGTCAAGGTACCGGGCATTACCGATGTCGGTATCGAGAACGTCGGCTCCCTGTGCGTAGGTAAATACATGGTATTTATTGTCGCGTGGCGGGATATTCCGGCCGGGACCGAGTTATTGATGGACTATGGCAAAAGCTATTGGAAGTACTTGAAGCTCTGAGACCGGCCACTTGTAAAGCGCTTCGCCGACCAGATCCTTGGTCACCGAGGCGCTGTCGAAAGGGGTGCTGGAGCATCAACGCCAAACCAGCGTGTGAGCAGGCGGTAGGCAGGCCTCTCCAGCCATTGGTAACTCACAAATGCGCCCAGTCCGATGATGACGATACATCCAGGCAATATGGCGTAAGGGTCGATCCCCGTGCGGTCGGCGATCCAACGCCCGGCGCTGAGCACCAACACGTGGAGTAGATAGACCGAATAGGAGCAATCCCCGAGCACCTTCAACAAGCGCGCGCCCTGGAAGTAAGGTTCCAGTGCCACGCAACTGAAGACCACTATCGCGCTGGGTACTCCCCACTCCAGGGCTCGGGGTATGTCCGCGCCATGATCAATAGCCACCAGGGCCGCTGCGATACTCAACAATGCCAGCCACGGCTTGGCCCGGCATAGGCCGCGCCGATACAGCATGCCGATCACCACGCCCATCAGGAACTCGAAAATAATGTCCTCATGGTAGAAGCCACTGGCCAGGTCAACGGCGGGAGTGATGATGTAGCACACCAGATACAGCAGCGCTGCTACCACCCACAAGCGATAGGCCGCGGGCACCAGCAAGGCAAAGGCAAACAGGCAATAAAACAGCATCTCGAAATTCAGTGTCCACCCGACATCGAGCAGTGGGTAGACGCCGAAGCCTCCCGGGTTTTGGGCCGGTATAAAGAGCATCGACATGAGTACATGACCGGGTTCGAGCCGAGCCTCTGGAAAGATCGCAGGCACAACGGCAACCACGAGAATCATGAGCAGGGTATAGAACCAATACGCCGGAACAATCCTCGCCACGCGCATCAGCATGAAACGCCCGGGGTTCAGCGCTTTGTCGGCAGTCGCCAGGTAAATCACCAAGCCACTGATGACAAAGAACACATCCACCCCAATGGCGCCTTTGTCGACAAACAGAAATTCCAGCGCGTTGCTGGCTTCAAAGTTGAAAAACCCTTGCATGAAATGGTGGCCCACCACACTCCATGCCGCCAAGGCGCGTAGAAACTGCACTGAAATCAACATCGGTGTCCCCTGTCCAGTCCGTAGGTAGGTATCCGACTGCTTCAGCGCTCACTTGGAGAAATGACCGGACCAATACAGTAGTTATAGATTCTCGTAGCGGTTCATGTCCAATACACCCTCTTCCACTGGCGTGGTTTCACGAATGTACCGCGACAAATCGTGGAAGTATTGCCAGAACTGCGGATGACTGCGGCGTACCCCCCAGCGATCGACTATTTTCTCAAACCGCTTGGCATCCTTGGCCTGCTCCATTTGCGTGACGAATTGCGGCACCTCTTGAGCTGGAATGTTGAACATGAAGTTCGGGTAACTGCTCATCACCCCCGGATAGATGGTCAGTGTGTCGAGGCCCGGCTGGTAGCGATAAGCCTCACCCAACAGGAAAGCCACGTTACTGTGGGCACGGTTACGCAGCATGCTGTAGACCACGCGCTGGCCACTCTGGGTTTCGATGCGCAGCATGGTGGCTTCGGGCAACTGGTCGATCACCTTGAGCCCCGCCGCCGGGCGCGACGTCAGGCGGCTAAGCGCCTGTTCGGCGTCCTGCAAGGCCGGGTCGATACCGGTGCGCGAGCAATAGGCCCCGGTGCAGCGGTTGATCGGGTCCGGGCTGACGTTCAAACCGCCGTAACGCGTCAGCAGTTGGTTGGCAAAATCGCGCTTGGGATCTTTCTCGTCCAGATGCAGCCCCGTGGGCTTGTCGTCATCAATGGCTTCATAGTCCAGCCACAACTTGAGCTTGCCACTGTTCTGGTACCAGTCGTCAAGGAAGTCCTCGCGGGTGTCGGCCGGCATCAGACGCAGGAAGTTCTGTTCGGCGCCGTTGCGGATCAGGTCGAAGTACAAGCGCGTCTGGGCCTGGTGCGACACATTGCCGAACACGTCGAAGTTGACTGCCAACTGGTAATAAGTGCGCTCCAGCAGTGGGTAATCGAACAGCCACATCGTCTGCGGCACCTCACCGATCAGGCCCTTGGTCACCGAGGCGCTGTCGAAATGGCGAAAGATGGTCAGCAAGGCATTGTCATTACCCGCCCACAAGCTCGACCAACTCGGCGGCGGCACATCTGCGTAGCTATCGCGGCGCAACGCCTCATACTGATTACGCTTGTCGCGATAGGCCAGCCACAGGCCCAGCACACTGCCCACATCATCGTTTTGCCCAGGCATGGCCAACAATGGCGTGGCCTGGCCGCGGTAACGGGCATCGGTGATGTACAGGTCATGGTCCGGCTCCTGGAACAGTGTCCAGAAGTTGTCACGGATCACGTCCGTGGCGATCTGCCCACGGCATACAGGACCGCGGATGAAGGTGCGCACGAAGTATTCGGCGTTATCCAACATGAACTGATAACGCGCCTTGGCCGGTATGGCTTCGAAGGTTTCGAACGGGTTGGCACGGCGCCCCGGTCCGTAGCCCGGCAAGGCGCTCACCTGCCAGTCACCGGAATAGAACAGGTCTTTGATCCGTGCCATTTTCGCCGCGCTGAACGGGTAAGTGATGTGGGTTTTATGCACGATCACGCCCTGTACCGGCCACAGGCGGTAATAGACCTGAGTGCCTGGGTCATCGTTAGGACGACGGGTCGCGATCAAGTCGATCGGCTGCCCGCTCGGCGTACGCGAACGCACCCACTGGAAGTAATGCCCCGGCTCGCCGTTCTCGAAGTAAATGTGGGCGAGGAACAAATGCTCGTACAACCAGCGCGCCACCAGGCTTTGCCGGGCGCCCGGCTGGTTGAACAGGGTTTCCCATTGCTGCACCTGCAAGGCTTCCCTGGTGCTGGGAGCCAGACTCTGCTCATCAATCGGCGCACCGGAGGCCAGCCAGCGTTGCAGGGTCTGGTATTGCTGGTCGGTCAGGCCGGTAACGGCCAGCGGCATGCCCTCGTTGGGATGGGCGCCGGCATAGGCGTTGAATTCGCCGGGCGTCGCGCACATGTTTTGGCGGTTCAGGCCCAATACAATCTCGTCGGGCAGTTTGGCATTGGGTGGCAATGGCGCGTTATGCCCCAGCTCCAGCATACGTGCCATCAACGCAGCCTGGCTGCCCTGGGCATCCAGTACCGAATAGAAGCCCTTCTGCTGCCAGGCTTGTTTGCCGAACGCGTCATAGAACAGCCGTGTAGTCGGTGTGGCCTGGCTACGCTCGCCATCGTACACCGGCATCTTGCTCGCGCCGCGGGCCGCGCCCTCTGCGCTGCCAAGGTTGAGCTGGCAAGCAGAGTCGTAGCAGGCATGGCAGGCCACGCACTTCTCGGTGAAGATCGGTTGGATATCGCGGGTATAGGAAATCGCCGAAGCAGGGCCATCAGCCTGCGCAGTACTGGCTATCAAGGCCAGGGCGGCGCTGACGATCAAACGAAGTGACATGTATCGGGTCCCGATTCAAGGCGTGCGGTCTGTGAAGTGGCGGTGATTCTACCGGGCCATGACTGCCAACAACATGAGCGATATTCATGCAGAACCCTGACATACTCCAAATCGGCACAGGTTTGCTATGATCCACGCCCTCCGTAATGCCTGACCAGAGTAGTCCCATGTCCGATCGTAGCGCTCGCCTGCAAGCCCTTCACCAAGCCCTCAAGGACCGTATCCTGATCCTCGACGGTGGCATGGGCACGATGATCCAGAGCTATAAGCTTGAGGAGCAGGACTACCGAGGCAAACGCTTCGCCGACTGGCCAAGCGACGTGAAGGGCAACAACGACCTGCTGGTCCTCACTCGTCCCGACGTGATCGGCGGAATCGAGAAGGCTTACCTGGACGCCGGCGCCGACATCCTTGAAACCAACACCTTCAACGCCACGCGGATCTCCATGGCCGACTACGGCATGGAAGAGCTGGCCTATGAACTGAACGTGGAAGGCGCCCGCCTGGCGCGCAAGGTGGCCGACGCCAAAACCCACGAGAACCCGGCCAAGCCGCGCTTCGTTGCCGGTGTACTGGGCCCGACCAGCCGTACTTGCTCGCTGTCCCCGGACGTGAACAACCCCGGCTACCGCAACGTGACTTTCGACGAACTGGTGGAAAACTACACCGAGGCCACCAAAGGTCTGATCGAAGGCGGTGCCGACCTGATCCTGATCGAAACCATCTTCGATACCCTCAACGCCAAGGCGGCGATCTTCGCCGTGCAAGGCGTGTTCGAAGAACTGAATATCGAACTGCCGATCATGATCTCCGGCACCATCACCGATGCCTCCGGCCGTACCCTGTCGGGCCAGACCACCGAAGCGTTCTGGAACTCCGTGGCTCACGCCAAGCCGATTTCGGTCGGCCTCAACTGCGCCCTCGGCGCCAGCGAACTGCGCCCGTACCTGGAAGAGCTGTCGAACAAAGCCAACACCCACGTTTCGGCGCACCCCAACGCCGGCCTGCCCAACGAATTCGGCGAATACGACGAACTGCCATCGGAAACCGCCAAGGTCATCGAAGAGTTCGCCCAGAGCGGTTTCCTGAATATCGTCGGCGGCTGCTGCGGCACCACACCGGGCCATATCGAAGCCATTGCCAAGGCCGTTGCCGGTTATGCGCCGCGCCCGATCCCGGACATTCCCAAAGCCTGCCGCCTGTCTGGCCTGGAGCCGTTCACCATCGATCGCAGTTCGTTGTTCGTCAACGTCGGCGAGCGCACCAACATTACCGGCTCGGCCAAGTTCGCTCGGCTGATCCGCGAAGACAACTACACCGAAGCCCTGGAAGTCGCCCTGCAGCAGGTGGAAGCCGGCGCCCAGGTGATCGACATCAACATGGATGAAGGCATGTTGGATTCGAAGAAGGCGATGGTCACCTTCCTCAATCTGATTGCCGGAGAGCCGGACATCTCCCGTGTGCCGATCATGATCGACTCCTCCAAGTGGGAAGTGATCGAGGCCGGCCTCAAATGCATCCAGGGCAAGGGCATCGTCAACTCCATCAGCATGAAGGAAGGCGTCGAGCAGTTCATTCATCACGCCAAACTGTGCAAGCGTTACGGCGCTGCGGTGGTGGTGATGGCCTTCGACGAAGCCGGGCAGGCCGACACCGAAGCGCGTAAAAAAGAGATCTGCAAACGCTCCTACGACATTCTGGTGAATGAAGTCGGCTTCCCGCCGGAAGACATCATCTTCGACCCGAACATCTTCGCCGTCGCCACCGGTATCGAGGAGCACAACAACTACGCCGTCGATTTCATCAACGCCTGTGCCTATATCCGCGACGAACTGCCGTATGCGCTGACCTCCGGCGGCGTATCCAACGTGTCATTCTCGTTCCGCGGCAACAACCCGGTGCGTGAGGCGATCCACTCGGTGTTCCTGCTGTATGCGATCCGCAACGGCCTGACCATGGGTATCGTCAACGCCGGCCAGTTGGAGATCTACGACCAGATCCCGGCCGAGCTGCGTGACGCCGTGGAAGACGTGGTGCTTAACCGCACGCCGGAAGGCACCGACGCCCTGCTGGCGATTGCCGACAAGTACAAAGGCGACGGCAGCGTCAAGGAAGCCGAGACCGAGGAATGGCGTGGCTGGGACGTCAACAAGCGTCTGGAACATGCGCTGGTCAAGGGCATCACCACGCATATCGTCGAAGACACCGAAGAGTCGCGCCTGTCGTTCGCACGTCCGATCGAAGTGATCGAAGGCCCGCTGATGTCCGGCATGAACATCGTCGGCGACCTGTTCGGCGCCGGCAAAATGTTCCTGCCCCAGGTGGTGAAATCCGCCCGCGTAATGAAGCAGGCCGTGGCCCACTTGATCCCGTTTATCGAGCTGGAAAAAGGCGACAAGCCGGAGGCCAAGGGCAAGATCCTGATGGCCACGGTCAAAGGCGACGTGCATGACATCGGCAAGAACATCGTCGGCGTGGTGCTCGGGTGCAACGGCTATGACATCGTGGATTTGGGTGTAATGGTGCCTGCCGAGAAGATCCTGCAGGTGGCCAAGGAGCAGAAGTGCGACATCATCGGCCTGTCCGGCCTGATCACGCCGTCCCTGGATGAAATGGTGCATGTGGCCCGCGAGATGCAGCGCCAGGACTTCCACCTGCCGTTGATGATCGGTGGCGCGACCACCTCCAAGGCGCACACGGCAGTGAAAATCGAGCCCAAGTACAGCAATGACGCCGTGATCTACGTGACCGACGCCTCGCGCGCCGTGGGTGTGGCCACGCAGTTGCTGTCCAAGGAACTGAAGGCCGGTTTCGTCGAGAAAACCCGCCTGGAATACATCGACGTGCGTGAACGCACCTCCAACCGCAGTGCGCGTACCGAACGCCTGAGCTACCCGGCGGCCATCGCCAAGAAGCCGCAGTTCGACTGGAGCAGCTACACCCCGGTCAAACCGAACTTTACCGGCGCCAAGGTGCTGGACAATATCGACCTCAACGTCCTGGCCGAGTACATCGACTGGACGCCGTTCTTTATCTCCTGGGACCTGGCCGGCAAGTTCCCGCGCATCCTTGAAGACGAGGTGGTCGGTGAAGCCGCCACTGCGCTGTACGCCGATGCCCAGGAAATGCTCAAGAAGCTGATCGACGAGAAACTCATCAGCGCCCGCGCGGTGTTCGGTTTCTGGCCGACCAATCAGGTGCAGGACGATGACCTGGAAGTCTACGGCGACGACGGCCAGCCCATCGCCAAACTGCATCACCTGCGCCAACAAATCATCAAGACCGACGGCAAGCCGAATTTTTCCCTGGCCGACTTCGTCGCGCCCAAGGACAGCGGCGTGACCGACTACATCGGTGGTTTCATCACCACCGCCGGCATCGGTGCCGAGGAAGTGGCCAAGGCTTACCAGGACGCTGGCGACGACTACAACTCGATCATGGTCAAGGCCCTGGCCGACCGCCTGGCCGAAGCCTGCGCCGAATGGCTGCACCAGCAAGTGCGCAAAGAACACTGGGGCTATGCCAAGGATGAACAACTGGACAACGAGGCGCTGATCAAGGAGCAGTACAGCGGCATCCGCCCTGCCCCCGGCTACCCGGCGTGCCCGGATCACACCGAGAAAGCCCAGCTGTTCCAACTGCTGGACCCCGAGGCCCGTGAAATGCACGCCGGGCGCAGCGGGGTGTTCCTCACCGAGCACTATGCGATGTTCCCCGCAGCAGCAGTCAGCGGCTGGTACTTCGCCCACCCGCAGGCGCAGTACTTTGCCGTGGGTAAGGTCGACAAGGACCAGGTCGCCAGCTACACCGCGCGCAAAGGCCAGGACCTCAGCGTGACGGAGCGCTGGCTGGCGCCGAACCTGGGGTATGACAACTGAGGTTAAACCCCGACCACCCGGTGCGGCGCTCTTATAGTGCTGACTCAGGGGCGCCGGGACGGGCCCGGCTGAGGTGACGACGGAGCGGGCATGACAGGTTCCATGCCCGAAAACCGCTGTATCTCTGCCCGGGACAGCTCCATGCGTTTCTGAGTACGGGCGGCGGCCCGTTCGATCTCCAACTGGCCTATGGCTTGCTCATAGCGCGCCATGCTCTGGGCATCGCCCCGATCACTGTGCGCGTCCTCCAAGGCTTCATAACGGCGTGCCAGTTCGTCCTCAAGGGCCTCGAACTGTTCGGCGTAACGCTCATCCAGATAACGCAACCAGTACTCACGTTGAATCAGGCTTTCGACAAACGCATCGGTACTTTCAGTTGCCAGGATTTGTGCGCGTAACTGTGCCTGTAGCTCGGCATTGATCGGGTTTGCGAACGCCATGTAGGTCGGCTGTCCAGGCAGCTCCAGGCCGTCGGGCCAGCCGCGGGTCAAGCCGATCCGGTAACTCAAGCGCACCTCGGCCCGGTCCATGCCCACCGCGGCGGCTTCTGCCAGTTGATCGGCCCTGCTCAACCGAAACAACTGCCGCGACAGGTTCAGCAGCGCCCGGCCCCTGAGGTCGAGCCGCTGCTGTGGGATATCGCGCAAGGCGCGGTATTCGAACACCCGCACTTCCATCTCACTGAACGTGAGGATGCGGCCATCGATACAGGTGCCATGGGTTTCGGCTTCGATGAACAGGGTACCGCGCAACTCGGCATTTTCTGCGGCCCCCGCGATAACGCCCCATACCCGTTGCGTGAGGCTTGGACGATTGAGGTTGAATTCCGAGGTCAGGCGCAACAGCGAAATGAGGTGGAAAAACCGATCATGATCCTGCGCCTGTGCCAGTTGATTCCACAGCGCTGTTCGTTGCGTCGCCAACTCCGCGGACGTATCGGCCAACCAGGGGTCAAGTGCCGGCTGCGCGGTATTTTGCAGCGGGTTTTCAATGCTCTCAGCCGGCAGGTAGCCGGCGTCCGGATCACTATCATCGTCGTCAGAACCAGAGCCCGAATCAGCATCGGAGTCGGAGTCCGGGTCCGACTCAGTGTCGGACCCGCCATAATTGCGACGATGGGCGCGGTCGAGTTCTGCTCGCGAAAAGCCCATGACCTCATTGGCCTCATGCGCCTCGGCGTAATTGCGCATTTGTTCAAGGGCTTGCGCGGTCAGGTTATGGTTATCGGCCAGGTCCGTACCTGACACCAAGCCGTCGTGCGCGCCTTCGAGTAAAGACTGCGGGAAGGACACCAGCGCATTGCCGCTCAGGTTCAGCCGGGTCAGGTGCTGCGACTCCAACGCACCCTCGGGCCAGCTTGCGATGTCGTTGTAGCTCACGTCCAATGTCTCCAGGCGACTGAAGTCCCGCATATCAAAGGCCTGCAGGTTGTTATGATTCAAATCCAACCAACGCAAGCGCTCACTGCGCAATCGAGCAGGCAACGACGGCGCTTGCGTGAAGGCGTTGTAGGCCAGTTCCAGACGCTCAAGCTGCTCCATGCGTTGAACGGCTTCGGGCAGTGCTGTCAGCTCATTACCACTGAGTATCAACCGGTTCAATGGGCCAAAGGCGGCTAAAAACCCGTTGCTGCCTTGCGCAGTGAGCTTGACCCCAGTCAGATTGAGGCTGCGCACATGGGTAAACGGCACGGAGAGCGCGGGAAAATCACCAGGTTGGGTCGCCTGCAAGCTCAACGTCTCGACCTCGCCAGCCGGGCGCCCTTCTACCACAGCCCGAACCCAGGATTCGCGGATCGCCTGCGCGGGGGTTACTCGCTTCAGACTGTCGAGACTGTCGCCAAAAGCGCGCGCCTCGCGGGTAAACAACCAACCATTCAACTCACGCGTCAGCACGTCATGGGTCTGATACCACCGAGCGACCTGCGTATCTATTTGCAGGTCGCTCAGCCCCGTCTCGCGCAGTTGCCTGACCCTGGCCATGGCTTGCTCTTGCGTCAAGAGCGGGCTTAACGCCCTTATCGCATTTTCCGGAACCCCCTCAAAGTGTCCACTACCCGATGGCAAGGGCAGCAAATAGTGCGCTACCGAACCTGCGGTGTGCTTCGGGGGAAACACCAGGGGTTCCTGATCCAGCGCAAACCGACTCAACGCTCCCTCAGGCAATCCTTTGGTCGTCTCGACCCGACGCCGCGCTGCATTGAGTACCGTCGTGCCTTCGACGCTCAACGGGTTGCCTGCCAACTCAGTGCGCATCAACACATCTGAATCATCAATCGCAAGCGGTGCAAGGCTCGTCAACTGATTGTCACGTAAGTCCAGGCAAGCCAATTGCGCGAGGTGTTCAGCGCCTTGCGGCCATTCCCGTAGCATCGATTCGCGCAGGTTCAGCGCCGTCAGGCGGGTCAGTGCGCTGACGTCGAGGGTGCCCAGCCGGTTGTATTGCAGGCTCAGCACTTGCAGCCTGTTCAACCCATTGAATTGAGCCTGTACTGCCGGGGTCACTGCGATCTGGTTGTCGGACAAGTCCAGGTGTGTCAATTCCGGCAGGATGTCCGCACTGATCGGTACCTCAGTGAGGCGACTGAAGCGCAGTTCAAGGCTTTGCGTTCCGGCGAACGCCTGGATGAAACCACTGAGCTGATCAGGCGGCACATCCTCCAGCCAATTCACCTTTAACGTTTTGACATGCGAAAAGGTACCGGCCGGCAACACCGGCAATTCGCGGATTTTTTCAGCGACCAGGGGATTGGTCGGCGACATCTTTGGATCCGGCAGTTCAAACATCGAAATATCGATATCGGTCGGCAGGCCATAGCGTTGGCATACCGCCCCGCGCCAGCTTTTCTTCAGCAACGCCAGGATGCTTGCATTCTGCCCGTCCCTCCAGCGCACCCGGAGTACGGGGACCAAAGAGGGTTCGTAGAACGGCTTGAAAATGCCGAGGTGTTCTTCACGCAGCGCTTGCACGGCGTTCATCCGCGTTTGTGGTGTGTTCCACAGGCCCATGACCACGTCCGTCATTCGACGGCCGACAGGGACCTCGCCCATCAGCAGGCTCAGTTCTCCGCGCGCAAAGCCTCTGACCATTTCGTCCAGGTTCGCCAGGTGTGGCCCGAACGACCCCGCATAATTCCTGACGTGCTCATAGGCTGGCTTGAAGTCTTCATAGCTGAACGTCGACCAGTCCAGCGATAACCCGCTCCATAACCGCTCGTACCCGCTATAGAGCTCGGCAGGCAACGTGGCAATGGCGGTCTGGGCCAGATCCAGTCGCTCCAGAAGCGGCAGTTTCTGCACATAGGCGGGCCATTGCATTGGCACGTTGGGCGCCACGATCTTCAAGCGTTTCAAGCGTTTCAAGCGTTGCAAGGGGCTTAAATCCAGGCCGTTGAGGACGTGGCCGTCGTAGGCGAAATAACCGAGCTCCAGGTGTTCAAGGCCGGCCAGTGCCGTCAATTGCGACGATAACTGCGCGGTCAACTGATGTGCATCGAAGCTGACTGCCAAATGTTTGAGCCCTGTGAACTGTGCCAACACCTGGGGCACGCGGGTCAACTTCGGGCTGGCATCCGTGGTTTCTACGGTTGGGAAATAGGGCGGCCGCAAGGTCAGTTTTTCGAGAGAGGGAAACTGGCTCAGAAACCCATCGATATTGGTGTCATGCAGGGCCGTACCGAGAACAGATAGTTCACGCACGTATGAAAAGTTCGCCGTCAATGAAGGCAACGGTTCATTGAGGGTCAACGCCAAGGCATCGGCACTCGGCACTTTCCCGGCCAACCAAGAACGGCCCCAGCTACGCTTGAGCGCTTCCCCGGCGAGGAAATTGCTCTGACGATTGGCTACCGACGAGCGATTGACCCAATGATTGAGCGCGTCATGCAGCGCCTGGCGCTCTTCAAACAGTGCTTTCAACCTGCTGACGATTGCTCGGCCATCGTTCCCCGCCCGTACCAGCTCAAGGAAAAACGCATTGATCTGCACCTCATCCAAATCCGGATAGATTATGCGCACCTGATGAGCCAGCAGCGGGCTCACACTCGGCCCCCGCCCACTGGCCTGATAACCTATCAGTGTGTCGTTGATGCGCACCGGCGGCTTGAACCTGGGCACTTTCGGCTCCAGCCACGCCGAGGCCTCCAGACGATGCGCATCGGCTTGCTCGATCAGTTTGCGTTGCAACACGGCGTGTTGGCTGACCTGCGGCACTCCCAGGCTCTGGCGCGCCTCATCGGGCAAGGCATGCATCAGCGAGGCGAAAAAGTTGTCGCCCTCCGGTGCCAGACTGTTGAGTGCTTCGCCCCGCTCATCGAACGCCTGGTAGCTGGGGCCGTGCTTGACCAAGTATTTTTTCTGCGCCGCGGTGGATGCACCAATGCTGTCGATCAGCGTGCCACGCGTGTGGGTGCTGCGCACTTCCAGGCGCAACGTATCCGGCCAGCCCGGCAGCGTTTGAAGGGCATGCAGCGCCAGCCGTCGGCTGTCGGCCGCGGCAATCGTCTCGCTACGCAGCCCGGCGTAGGCTCGGGCCAACCGTCCTTGTCGCGCATACCAGCGAGCTTCCTCGAGCATGTTCAAGGGTACGCGCGCGGTGGCGGCTAGCCGTTCAAGCTCATCGACACGGGCGTGGTCGAGCACCGTTTGCGCTGCCGCCTTGCTGAGCCCCGGGCAGGTGTGCTGCAGCAGGCTGATACGCTTGTCCAGCGGCTCGGTGCCGCCGTAGATACTGTCGAAAATCGCCGGCCTGCGCTGGCGCGCATAGTCGGCCAGTCGCTGGTTGAACCTCGCCTTGCGCGCGTCGAGGCTGCCTGGGCCGTCGGTGCCGAGCAACTGCACCCGCTCTGAATCGTCCAACGCCAATAGAATCCGCGCAGGCACTTCGCCGCCGAGAATATCGCTGCGCCCCACCTTGATCGGCAGCGCTGCGCGCCCACCTTTAAACGAGCGGTGAGCACCATACTTGACCGACCGGCCGAAGGTACCAGCCCCCTCGAACACTTCCAGTACGCGCCCTCGCGGCCAACCGGGCATTTCAACGATCAACGGCAGCGCATACAGGTACAGGTCATCAATATCACGGGTACCCTCTAGTTGCTCGATCACCCGTGACACATCTGCATCCGCCTTGAACAGGCGCAGCGTATCAATCAGCTCGGGCGGCGCAAGCGTATGGTCCATATGCATCTTGCGCAGCGTGTTGTCGCTGACGCCGCTGACATCGGCGATCTTGAGCAACTCCTGGTCAGTGAATACCTCGGTTTGATGCCCCATGCGCCGCAACAGCGTCAACCGATCCCACTCCAGCGGGCGCTCCAGGGTATGCCGCCAGGCGCCGTGACCGTTGTGCTCAAGCACCGGTTGGTAGGCCTGGGGGTCGGAGGGGTGCTTGATCCGCCACTTCTGAATTGACTCGTCAAAGTATTGCTCGTAAACCTGAGGGCCTTGGCGGATATAGGTCCTGCCCTCTTTCGCATACTGCCCTTGGGCGTTGGGGTAGGCGGCGCGGTCCAGGGTCACGGGGTGTTCATAACCACTCAGGCTCGGCTTCCACAAGCGTTCCTGGCCATCGGGCCGCTTAACCTCGCTCAGTGCCTCGATCACCGGCTCGGCCTTGGCCGCTCGCCAGCGACTGACGCCCGCCCCCACACCGGCCATCACGGCGATCTGTGCCAGGTTCTCGGCCACGTCAATCAAGTGCGCCTTGGCCGCCTTGCGGTCACCTTCGCCCCATTCAATCGCACCTTCCAGGGTTTCATAGAGCAACTGCCCGGCCATCACCCCCATCATGACCTCGCCCAGCACCGGTACGAACATCGACACCATGTTCAACCCCAGCATGCCGATTTCCAGCAGGTGCGCCAGTTTGGCGTCACGGGCCTTGGCATCCACGTCCGCGGTGGGCACGGCATGGGCCCGTGCATCTGCGATTACCTGCTCGCGGTGTTGCTCGTAGAAGTACTGCCAAGGGTCGATGTTCGCCGCCCAGATCCCTTTACCGCGCCGCGTGCGCGTTGAGGGATCAAGGAAAGGGTCGGGGTTGGGTTCAAGCTTGGCAGGCGCCTCGGGCGGCAACTCCTTGATGCCGGTGATGAAGTGCGGCGTGGTGAAATCCAGCAATTTCTTCCACGGTGAGCGCCAGATGTCGGTGGGTGAGTCGGCGGCTTTCTGGGTGAACTGGCTGAAGTAGTAGGGCCGCTTGTCGTAGGGCACGAAGCGACTGAAAAACTGCTGGTACGGCGTCGGCGAGGGATCATTGGCCTTGGCCGGGTCGCGGGCGGTGAACAGGCGCTTGAATTCAGCCTGCATTTGCCGCCAGCGGTAGCGCTTGAGCGGATGCTCAGGGTCCTGGGGCACATAGATGATCAGCTCGTCCGGGTAGCTGTATTTCTTGCAGATCGAGAACACCATGCAGCCGGTCATCCGCAGCCGCATCAGGCCCAGGGTCCTGAACCAGACCTGCTTGTCGCCCATCCAGGGATGAATTTCACCCTCGATCACCGACAGCAGCATGCGGTGATCGGCCGGCTCGATATCGCCGGTCAACAGTGCCTGCTCGGCGGCGGCCCTGACGGCGGCCTTCTGATTGGCGATGAACTGGTCACGTAGGGTGACTTGCGCGCTGGCGTCTTCGGGGTAGAAAAATGATTGCAGGTAGGCCTGGTATTTGGCGCCGATATTGAGGTTTCGACACAGCGTCAAAAACTGGCTGACCTTCAGGTTGATCGCCACCGAGTGGTAGGTGCCGGAGGTGCCGGTGGCTTGCATGAACCCGGAGGTCTTGTGGTAAGCGCCCTCCTTGCACTCGTAGGCCTCAAAGTTGTGCAAGGCCGCTTCCAGCAGGGGCAGTTTCAAAAACTCGAAATCCCCCGCCTCGACTTCGGCAATCCCCACCGCCAGCGGGCGGCGCAGGCACAACAGGGTTTTGTCGACATCGAGGTCCAGTCGGTACTGATCCTTCAGGGCTGTGAGCAGCAAGGGCCGGGCGAAGTCGTCGATGCCCTGGAAGGAGGCCATCGTCTTGTCCAGTTGCGTCTGGGTGGTGAGGTTGGCAAGAAAACGGCCGGTCACCTCATTGCGTTGCTCAGGCGTGGCGTTCGCGAGCCACGCTGGCATGACCGTGCTGGCGTCCTTGAGCGCCTGCTTGCGGGCCGGCGTCGCGCTGATCAGCCAATCAGGACTGCTGCGCTCCAGGAAGTCACCGTGCAGGCTTTGGGTGGCGTTGAGCTTTTTCACCGGCTCAGGTACGTCGTTGGTTGGCACGCCCGGCGAAGAAAGCTGGGATGAAGAGTCCATCGTGTCACTCCTTTGAAATGGACTGACAGCACATCACGGCGCCCGCTAGGCCAGGCGGTGCATATATGACGTCGTGCGCGTTCGGGGCGGGGCGCCGGCAGTGGTATTCCTGTACCGCCTGCGGGGTCACCACATTCGATTTCCTGTCGCTTCTATCAAACAGGTAAAAGGATTTCATCATGCCCACCCCGAGCACCCCCACGACCCTGAGCCAACTGCCCGCCCAGGCCATCCATGCGCATTTCGCTACGCGCCCGGCCTTGTATTCCGTGGTGTTCAACGCCCTGCGCAGCCGTATCCTGGAGCGCTACCCATCGCTCAAGCTGGACTTGGCTACCGTCAAGCTGGCCAGCCCGCACCCCGATGGTGTGTACACCTATCGGTCGTTGATGGAAGTTGCCATCGCCCATGTGCTCAACCCACAGTTGCTCGACCTGCGGCCCAAACACGGAATGGCGTACTACCTGACGCAACAGATCCCCACGATCCTCAAGCCTGATGCCGCGCCGCTGATCGACATGCAGGCAATCGCAAGCATCATTGATGAACTGCCCGAATCGATTCACCTGTATTTCCAGGCTGCGCTGGCCGACTACTGGAGCGAAACCGACAGCCATGGCAGCAGCCGTTGGCAGTGGCTGGGCGAATTTCTCAACGGCCGGATGACGGCAATAGCCGCCAGCCAATCGAGCTTGAACCCGACCCAGCGGGACATGCTCAGGGTCGTCGCTACCTGGCCGGTGCAAGCCGCGCGCCTGCCCCAATCCTCACCCGCCACCTATGTTTATTTGATTGAGAACACATTCACCCATGCCGGCGAACAGGTCAGCCTGCTAACCCCCGACCTGCTGCTGGTGCGCGACAAGCAGGTGCTGCTGTACAGCGTGGCCGGGGATACCCAGGCGTTTGACGGCCTCGATGACTTCGGTGTTGCCTGGGGAGCCAGGATGCAGGCGCGCTTCCAGTTCGACAGCCTTACGTGGCGGCGCAACGAACCGGACGGCAATGTGTTCGAGCAACAGGCCGGCCTGATCCTCAATCAGCAACTGGAAGACCTGGCGACGTTGAAATTTCAGGGCCAGGACGAAAGAACGCTTGAACGACGCCTGGAAAAACTCACCGATCCGGCGCTGCTGTTTACCCAGGTGCCGACAGCCGCTGAGCCGACCTTGCAAAAGGTCAATGAGCAACTGCCGCCATGGCTCGCCCAGGCCAGCGCCACCGACCGTTTTGCCTACCATCGCCACGTACAGGACATGGCGCAGGTGCTGCAACGCAACCAGGGCCGCTCGTTCAACGAGGGCATTGAAAACATCTACGGTTTCAGCCGCGCCGCGCTGCGCAAGCAGATGCAAGCCGATCATGGCGACTGCGACCCTGACGAAGTGGTGCTGGACTTTGCCGTGGCCGCCGGTTATCCAGGCGGCGCCGGTATTATCGAGCATGTGCGCATGTCGCTGACGGAGTTGGCGCTGAAGAACCTGGCCGGCAAACCTAAAGGCACACTGACGCTCTCAGCCAAAGGCTCCCAGGCGCTGCCGACCTGGCTGGACGAAGACTACCTGCTGGGCAGTACCGGGCTGATCCAGCGTGTCGATATCGGCGCCACCTATCCACAAACAGTCAAAGACACCTTGTTGTCCGACACGGTTGACGCGCGCCGCCGGGAAACCCTGTTTACCCGCGAACTCAAGGTCAAGCTGCCGATGCAGGCACTGGAATACAAGATTCGCGGGCAGCATGGCGTCACCGTCACCGGTTATCGCTACGTCAAAGCGTTGATGGGTGAAATGCCCTCGGACCGAATCGTCGACGAACAGGAGATTGTTCTGCGCCCATTGGCCCTGTGCCGCAAGCACGGGGCCGCACCGGATGAAGTCAACAACGCGTTCATTATCGAGCCGCGTGATACGAGTGTCGGCCCGCACCTGCTGTACCAGCCGCTGTATGCCGAGGCCCTGCATGAATCCCCGACCCGCCAGGCCTTGCTCGACGCACTGGCCGCGCCCGGTGCGTTGCAAGACACGGTGCTGGCGTGGCTGAGCGACACGGCCCGCCCCATCTATGACCATGGCGGCATCAAGGAACCGCACATCATTCGTTTCCTGCCCGGGGATGAATTCAGCATCCCTGAAAAGCCAGCACCTGCGACGCTCGCCGTCGATGAAGGCGCGGGCGAATGGCTGCAATCGCAAGTCAACGGTCAACTGCTCAATCATCTGTTCGGCAGCACGGCACGGGCCTTGGTCGACCTGGCGGACCGCGAGTCGGTGTCCAACCACGAAAGCCGCTGGGCCGTCGTGATGGAAGGCGCGTGGTTGCTGTTCAATACCCTACTGTTACCGCTGGTACAGGGCCCGGCCATGCTGGCTGGTTGGTTCATGGTGCTGGTCAGCAGCCTGGAGCAGGATCTGGCCGGCCTGGACAGCAACGATCCCACCACCCGTGAGCTGGCCCTGATCGATCTTTTGCTCAACACCGCCATGGTGCTGCTGCACGCCACTGCCCCTTCCGATCGGTCTCGACAGCCGTTGTCGGAGCCCTCCGCGCAGGAGCATGCCCTGCACCTGGAAACGTGGCGACGCCCGGTGGGCCTGCCCGCTGCGCAAGAAGCGCCCATAGTGCGCCATGGCCCAGTATCGCTGCCCGGTGAACCACCGGCGACCGGCCACACGGCCCTGGACTTCGGTCACTCGATTGCCAGCCCTCAAGCCGGCGCGAAGTTGCTCAAGGCGCTGCTCGATGTGCAAGTTCCGTGGCCCACTCCGCTACCCTCCCCTCTAACACACGGTGTTCTCAAAGGGCTGTACTGGATTGACGGCAAGTGGCACGCCAGCATCGGCGGGTTGTTGTTTCAGGCGAACGTGGTGCCGGGTTTCAACGAGGTCTACCTGGTGCATCCGGACCATCCCCAGCATCCCGGCTTCAAGCTGGTCAGCGATGGCCAAGGGCATTGGCGGCTGGACCGGCGTGCCAGGCTGGAGGGTGGCATGCCCAGGGACAGCTTGAGTGGGTGGAAGTCAAAGCGTGACCAGCGTATTCGCACGTTAAAACAAGAATTTGACGCGCTCTTGATAGAGATGAATTCAGAAGTGATCTCTACCGCGGTGTTGGAGTCCATCTTGAATACGACCCGCGCCAATCTGGCCGACCAGGCAACACTTCTGAGAAAGGACTGGCTACTCCTCGGCACCTCAGCCAGCATCCCGCAGCTCCACGCCCAGGTCGCCAGGCGCCACGCGGCCAGGCGAGTCGATACAGCACATGCCAGGGCCCAGTGGGAAACAGCACTCGACAACTACCAACAAAACGGCCGGACATTGATCCCTGTGATGCAACGAATCGAAGCCAAGGCCGATGAACTGATGCAAGCCGACCGCACAGATTCCACACGCAGGCAAACACGAGATAAGGCCACAAGAATCATCTATAGCTACTGGAGTTCGGTCTTTGCGTGTCTGGCGCAAAAAATGGCCGACACTCTGGTAAGCGACAACGGCGAAAACTCCGACGAGCTCGGTGAGCGCGCCAATCGAGAATTACCGGAAAACATCACCCATGCCTACGATGAGTACATCAACACCAAAAAGCGCCAAGTAGCGGCCCTCAATCAAATGATCGAGCCGGCAGAACAGATCGAGACCTTCCTCAAGCAAGCCGACCCTGCACTGCGCCCATTACTGTTGGAAGGAGACCCTTCCGATCAAAACATCTCCTCAGTGGCGATCAAACAGCATGCACTGCTAGTGTTCACTGATTTGGTGTTCAATCGAACCCATCGCCCAATGGGGGTGATGGAGTTTCCGTTCATCCGTGTACTCCACGACCCCCAAATCGTCAGCATTGTGCTCGCACATACAGAAATGCGCACCACCTCAGGCTACTCGACGGTGGAGCAAATCAATGTCCTCAAGGGTGCCCTTGAGCGCTATGAGCAACTGGAGAATGCCGTTAAGTCGTTGTACGAAATGAACTCCGGTTTCGTGCGGGAGGCTTATCGCGTGTCGTACCTGGAACACCTGGGTGAGGCACGTTCAAGCCTTGAGGCGCAACTGGCCAACTTGATCCTCGTTGAAGAAAAGATTGCCCCCAGGCCGGCTCTCGACAAAACCAAACGACAAAAATCCACCACCCGGCGGGTGATCAAAACCGCAGACAAGAAGAGTCTGGTGGGCGACATGCGTACGCACCAGCCCAATGAACCGGGCAATTATGTCGACATTGCCGACCCACTCACCGGCGCAATCATCGCCTCTTACCACGAACATCCCAGCGAAGGCGTTTGGAAAATCGTCAAGCCCGAGAGTGTGCCGGCAAAAACGCCCGCGCCTGTGGTTCGCTCATTGAAAAGAATCAAAGCGGATGCACAAACCATCGAAAACGAGCGAACCAGTATCAATGAACGTATTAGCTTCCAACAGCGCAAACTCCAGGAGCCCAGTCAACGCGAGACAGTCAACCCCAGGGATTGGGAGGAGATGCTGAGTCAACATGCGGCAAAATTTTCAGCATTGGCCAAGGAGCTTGAGAGCGCGACTGGCGAAGAAGCCGCTGCCCTGCGCAAGCGCTACGATGACGCGGCAAAAGCTGCCTCTAAACAGGCTCACAAGGTGTGCGCCGAAGGGTATCTGTTACAGCGCCCCAAAGCCTACAAGGTCGATTATTTACACACACATGGTTTTGTTGATATCAACCTGGTGAAGAAAAAAAAACGTATTCCACTGAAGGCCGGTGACTTTCTCACCGAATATGTCATACGTGACAAACGTAAAATCAAACCAGGAATAAAGTGGGAGGAAGCTAACCTGTGGTACGCGCACTTCCATTACACCTCCGTCGACTCTCCCGTCTCACCGCCTAATTACGGCCACCTGAAGACCCCAGCAGAACGCCTGTTTACGCGCAAAGAACTGATGGAGCGGGACAAGGCCAATAACCGCGTCGTGATCTATCTGGATGACGCACGGATCGATGCGCCGCTTGATCAGAAGCTGTTCCTGCACCTGGAGGTGTACGGTCGTTCTTGATCGTTTCCACTCGTGGGAACGATCAAGAAGCAGGGTTCAGAGGGCTGATACAAGCCAGCCGCGTGCTGCCCAATTGTCTATGCTCTGTAAGACAGCCTTGCGCACGAGGGTTTTATGAACGATCCAGCCAACAACAAGCCGCCAACCTTCTGGCAAATGCTCCACAGCGTCCTGGCAGCGGCCTTTGGTGTTCAGAGCGGCAAGAACCGCACCCGTGACTTTACCCACGGCAAGCCCAGCCACTTTGTGATCCTGGGCCTGCTTTTCACGGCGGTATTTGCCTTGACGTTGTTCGGCATCGTCAAGCTTGTGCTGCACTTGGCCGGGGTTTAACGCAGCAGTAATTGCAGGCTGAACGGGTACCGGTAGGATGCCGGCTTGCCTACGGCCGACAGTGCGCGAAAATCCACCGACGGCGTCGACGCCTGCAACTGTCGCGCCTGGTCGGCATCGATCAGTTGGAACAATGCTTGTTGACGGTCGCGCGTGCCGGTCGCGCCGATATCGATACCCTTGGCATGGTCATTGATCAACACCATCGCCCATCCGCCCAAAGTGAAGTGCCCTGCCACCAAGGTACTCAGGCGCCCATCCAAGCGTGCCCTGAGGATTTCTGGCGAGCTATTGAGCGCACTGAACAACACGTCTTTACCCGGCACCCGCCCGCTGTCTTGCAGGGCCTGCATGGCACCCAGTGCCATTTCATCATTGGCCGACCACACCAATGCGGCCTGCGGGTAGCGTTTGAATAACAGTGTGGCCTGCTCAAAGGCACGCTGGCGGTTCCACTCACCGTAGACAAGCTGACGCAGACGCACTTGGGGGTGCTCGGCCAACGCACGGCGCAAACCTTTTTCACGCAACTGCGCAGCCGGGGTGTTCTTGGCTCCGGAAAACGCCAACAGCTCAAGGGATGCCCCTGGCGCGAGCGGGGCATGGTTGCCTAGCAGGTCGATGAGCATCAGGTAACCGGCCTGCTCATCGTCGGCCACCAGGCTGCCGATCCACTCAGCGTCTTTATGGGCATCCAGCAATTGCACCTGATCGCTGGTCAGTGCGTTATTCACAATCAGTAGCTTGACCCCACTGCCCCGGGCCATGCGCAAGATCGGCGGGGCTACATATTGCTCATTGACCAGCACCAGATAGTCGGGCCGCTGACTGCCCTGCAGCGTCTCACGGGCTTGTGCCAGGGTGTTATCGGCGTTCCGCTCGGAATAGCGCACGCGCAAATCCAGGCCGAGGTCCTTGGCGGCGGCCTGCATGAATTGCGCATAACTGACCCAAAAGGTTTCCGTGGACGAGCCTGGGTTAAGAAAAACCACCGACGCCGCCCGGGCCATCGCCCCGTACGTCGATCCTGCTAACCACATACACGTAATCAGAACCTTCAACATGGTTGTTTCGAGCCTGGAATATTGATCGCCATAATAGTGGCAATGCGACAGCAAATCGAGGCTCAGTCAACGCTCTTTTACTGGTGGCTGACCCAGAACACGGCCGTCCCGACCACCAAGATGATCAGGAACAGAATGGCCCAAGCATCCACGGTACTGTCAGGTTTACGGGCTTTGGTGGAATTGCTCATTGCATCGCCTCTTGTCAGTTTTATAGGTGACGGCACTAAGACTCGACCACAGTAAAGACCAGAGTTGCCCCTATGACAAATGTGGGTATGGCGATAACAGTTCTCATTAGTCAGTTTGGTTATTTACATATACCCAAACATCACTTTTGCGCATATACGCAAACTGGTATCGTGCGCCGGCTCCGTTGGGAGTGCGCGGCCGTGCGCGCAGATTTGCCGAGAACAGGACCTATATGTACGTATACGACGAATACGATCAGCGCATCATCGAGGACCGCGTCAAGCAGTTCCGTGATCAGACCCGACGCTACTTAGCAGGTGAACTGAGCGAAGAAGAGTTCCGCCCTCTGCGCCTGCAAAATGGCCTTTATGTTCAGCGCTTTGCGCCGATGCTGCGGGTCGCCGTGCCCTATGGCCAGCTGACTTCGCGCCAGACGCGAATGATGGCCAGGATTGCCCGCGACTTCGACAAAGGCTATGCCCACATCAGTACCCGCCAGAATGTGCAGTTCAACTGGCCGGCCCTGGAAGACGTGCCGGACATCCTGGCTGAACTGGCCACTGTGCAAATGCACGCCATTCAGACCAGCGGTAACTGCCTGCGCAACGTGACCACCGATCAGTTTGCCGGCGTCGCTGCCGACGAGTTGATCGACCCACGGCCGTGGTGCGAGATCGTGCGCCAGTGGACTACCTTCCACCCTGAGTTCGCCTACCTGCCGCGCAAGTTCAAGATCGCCATCAATGGCTCGACCTCGGACCGCGCCGCCATCGAAGTGCACGATATCGGCCTGGAGCCGGTGTACAACGCTGCCGGTGAGCTGGGTTTCCGCGTGCTGGTGGGTGGTGGATTGGGCCGTACCCCGGTGGTCGGCGCGTTCATCAACGAGTTCCTGCCGTGGCAGGACCTGCTGAGTTACCTCGACGCCATCCTGCGGGTCTACAACCGCTACGGCCGTCGTGACAACAAGTACAAAGCCCGGATCAAGATCCTGGTCAAAGCGCTGACCCCTGAGGTGTTTGCCCAGAAAGTCGATGCCGAAATGGAACACCTGCGCGGCGGCCAGACCACCCTGACCGAAGCCGAAGTGCACCGCGTCGCCAAGCATTTTGTCGATCCTGAATATAAAGCCCTGAGCAACCAGGACGCCGAACTGGCCGCCCTTGACCAGCAACACCCAGGTTTCGCCCGCTGGCGCACGCGCAACACCCTGGCGCACAAGAAGCCAGGCTATGTGGCGGTGACCCTGTCGCTCAAGCCCACCGGCGTTGCCCCAGGCGATATCACCGACAAGCAGCTGGACGCCGTTGCCGACCTGGCCGAGCGCTACAGCTTTGGCCAACTGCGTACCTCCCACGAGCAGAACATCATTCTTGCGGACGTCGAGCAAAGCCAGCTGTTCAGCCTGTGGGGCGAGTTGCGCGAAGGCGGTTTTGCCACGCCGAACATTGGCCTGTTGACCGACATCATCTGCTGCCCGGGCGGCGACTTCTGCTCCCTGGCCAACGCCAAGTCGATCCCGATTGCCGAATCCATCCAGCGCCGTTTCGACGACCTGGACTACCTGTTCGACATCGGCGAGCTGGACCTGAACATCTCCGGTTGCATGAACGCCTGTGGTCACCACCACGTCGGCCACATCGGCATCCTGGGCGTGGACAAGAAAGGCGAAGAATTCTACCAAGTGTCCCTGGGTGGCAGCGCCAGCCGCGATGCGAGCCTGGGCAAGATCCTTGGCCCATCCTTCGCCCAGGAAGCCATGCCCGAGGTGATCGGCAAGCTGATCGACGTCTACATCGAACAGCGCACCGAAGATGAACGTTTCATCGACACCTACCAGCGCATCGGCATCGACCTGTTCAAGGAGCGCGTCTATGCAGCGAATCATTAAGAACAACGAAGTCGTCGACGAAACCTGGCACCTGCTGCCCAAGGACGCGAGCTTCGACGGCATCTCCAACTGCGACGACCTGATCGTGCCGCTGGCCCTGTGGCGCGAACACGGCCATGCGCTCAAGGCCCGTGATGGCGGCCTGGGCGTGTGGCTGGACGCCGATGAAGAAGCCGAGGAAATCGGTGACGACGTGGAACACTTCCAGGTCATCGCCCTGAACTTCCCGGCGTTCACCGATGGCCGCAACTACTCGAACGCCCGCCTGCTACGTGACCGTTATGGCTACAAGGGCGAACTGCGGGCGATTGGCGATGTGCTGCGTGACCAGTTGTTCTACCTGCACCGCTGCGGGTTCGATGCCTTCGCCTTGCGCGCCGACAAAGACCCGTACGAAGCGCTGGAAAGCCTCAAGGATTTCTCGGTGACCTATCAGGCGGCCACTGACGAGCCGCTGCCGCTGTTCCGTCGACGCTGAGTATCAAAATGTGGGAGGGGGCTTGCCCCCGATAACGGAGTACCAGTCAACAGATTCGTTGCCTGATCCACCGCTATCGGGAGCAAGCCCCCTCCCACATTTGGTTCTGCTTGGCTCTGCAAATTTGGGTGGGCAGACCAAGGCCAACGTCGCCCCGTGCATTGCGCTGGTACGTGACCAGTGGTTCACCCCCCGGCGCCCCCGCCAATACCGCGTGGCCATGAAGCAATCTTCACACTATAGGGTGAGCATTCGCCGTAATCGAACTGTCCTCTACTGATCAGCAGTTTTTAACCTCACTGACGACTGGAGTTCCTTATGGCGAAAATCAACCTGGCCCAGCAACTGGCGACCACCCTTGAACAGGCGGGTATCAAGCGCATCTGGGGCCTGACCGGTGACAGTCTCAATGGCCTGACCGACGCACTGCGCAGCATGGACAGTATCGAGTGGATGCATGTGCGCCACGAAGAAGTCGCCGCCTTTGCCGCCGGTGCCGAAGCCGCCGCCACGGGGGAGTTGACGGTGTGTGCCGGCAGTTGCGGGCCGGGCAACCTGCATTTGATCAATGGTTTGTTCGACTGCCATCGCAACCATGTGCCGGTGCTGGCGATTGCTGCGCAAATTCCGTCGTCGGAGATCGGCCTCAACTATTTCCAGGAAACCCATCCCCAGGAACTGTTCAAGGAGTGCAGCCATTTCATCGAGCTGGTGAGCAACCCCGAGCAGATGCCCCAGGTACTGCACCGTGCCATGCGCTCGGCAATCCTCAACCGCGGCGTAGCGGTGGTGGTGATTCCGGGGGATGTGTCGTTGCTTGAAGTGGAAGATAAACTCAAGCCCTGGCCAGCTCTGCACGCACCGCGCACCTTACCGGCTGAGCAGGACTTGCAACGCCTCAGCGAGATCCTTCAGGGCAGTGAAAAGGTCACCCTGCTGTGCGGCAGCGGCTGTGCCGGTGCCCACGACCAAGTCGTAGCGCTGGCCGATGCGCTCGGCGCGCCGGTGGTGCACGCGTTGCGCGGCAAGGAACATGTGGAGTGGGATAACCCGTTTGACGTGGGCATGACCGGCCTGATCGGTTTCAGTTCCGGTTACCACGCCATGCTCGACTGCGACACTTTGATCATGCTCGGCACCGACTTCCCCTACCGCCAGTTCTACCCCACCGACGCCAAGATCATTCAGGTTGATCGCGACCCGCAAGCCCTGGGACGACGCGCCACGCTGGATCTGGGCATCGCCGCCGATGTCAGGGAGACCATCGATGCCCTGCTGCCGCGCCTGACCCGCAAGACCGATCGCAGCTTTCTTGAGACCTCGTTGAAGCACTACGAGAAGGCCCGTCAGGGGCTGGATGACTTGGCGCAACCCTCCAAGGCGAATCGACCGATCCACCCCCAGTACGTCGCACGCTTGCTCAGCGAGCTGGCCGACGATGATGCGATCTTCACCGCCGACGTCGGCTCACCCACGGTGTGGGCGGCGCGTTATTTGAAGATGAATGGCAAACGCCGGCTGATCGGCTCGTTCAATCATGGCTCTATGGCCAACGCCATGCCCCAGGCCATCGGCGCCCAGGCGGCATTCCCTGGGCGCCAGGTGATTTCAATGTCGGGCGATGGCGGGTTTACCATGTTGATGGGGGATTTCATTTCACTGGCGCAGTTGAATCTGCCGGTCAAACTCATTGTGTTCAATAACTCGTCCCTGGGGTTTGTGGCCATGGAAATGAAGGCTGCCGGGTACCTGGACACTGGCACCGAGTTGAAAAACCCGGACTTCGCGGCCATGTCCAATGCCATGGGCATCCTGGGGATTCGCGTGGAGCAATCCGAAGACCTCGAGCCGGCTTTGCGCCGCGCATTGGCCCATGATGGCCCGGTGCTGGTAGACGTGGTGACCGCCACTCAGGAACTGGTGATGCCGCCAAGTATCAAGCTGGAACAGGCCAAAGGGTTCAGCTTGTATATGCTCAAAGCGGTGATGAGTGGGCGCGGGGATGAGGTGATTGAACTGGCCCGGACCAACTGGCTGCGTTAAACGAAAAGGTGGGAGGGGCTTGCTCCTCCCACACCTGAGCGCATTGCCCGATCAAGCCTTCTGTTTTTCCACCCATTTGCCGTAGGCATCGATAAATGCTTGCAAGAATGGTTTGGTCTTTTCCGACACCTTGCCCGCCTCATCGAACACACTGCCCGCCCCACCCAGGTAAGCTTCCGGCTGCTGCATGCACCACACATCCAGGAACACCAGTGACTGGCGCAGGTGATGATTGGCGCCGAAACCACCAATGGCACCCGGCGACACACTGATGATCGCACCAGGCTTGCCGCTCCAGGCGCTTTGCCCATATGGACGAGAACCTACGTCGATAGCGTTCTTCAACGCTGCCGGTACGGAGCGGTTGTATTCCGGGGTCACGAACAGCACCGCGTCGGATGAACTCACCTGTTGGCGGAAAGTACTGTAGGCTGCGGGCGGTGTTGCACCGTCGATGTCCTCGTTGTAGAGCGGCAAGTCGCCGATTTCAACAATGTTCAACTTGAGATTGGCAGGCGCCAGCTCGGCCAAGGTCAGGGCGACCTTGCGGTTGATCGACGCTTTTCTCAAGCTGCCCACCAGGACGGCAATCGTGTAGACCTTGCTCATTGAGGTTTCCCGACTTCTGAATAAAGGAGCTTGTAGTTATAAAGGCTTAGCGGCGTGTTCACCAGAGGGTTTCGATGATTACCAGGGCGTTTTCCTTGCAGTAACCTGCGTAGGAAGTGTCTGAAAATATCAGCGAATAGTATTTTTTTCTTATCGGTAAACTACCCCGCTCCCTGACGGTCTACAGAACCGCAAATCGAGCGTTTATCTCCAGAGGTTCTAAACAGATGGCAGCAGTACTAGTCGGACAGTTCCATGCCAGAGACGCGGAAGGCCGCGTATATTCGGTGCATGAGTTCCAGGAATCCAACCCGGCGCAAGGCGACCTGGCTGGCTCGACGCCCACCACCACCTACAAGCTGGCCATTGGCGACCGTGTAGAGAAACTGGAAGGCGATGAATTCAAACTGATCCAGTCGGGGACCATTCTCGTCCGCGAATCGAAAACTACCCTGGCATCATAAGGGTCCCCGTTTGTACACCCGCTCAGTCCTGGCCATCGATGGCGTTGACTGGGCCGGGGCCATCAAGGACTGCGGATCTGCGTCACTTCGATGCCCTGCTCACTTTGTTTGAGCGTCACCACCAGTTGCCCTCTCTCCCCCTCCACCGCGTACATCGAGCGCTTGTAGCCCGACCGGTTGGACGCGGGGTACGCCTCCACTTGCTTGATCAAGGTAACCGCCAACACGGTGCCGACCTGCTCGTTCACTTTTTCCTGGGAACGGATGAACGTTTCAAGTGCAAGGCCTTCGGATGGGTGTTCCGTGGGGTCGTTGAAGAGGTAAGCCGCCACGCATCCCACGGTCACAAGAACCACGAGTTGCTTGGCCGTCACCCCGAAGAACGTCGAGGGTAGAGGCATTTGAGACCAGACCTGTTTTTTGTTGTAAGTACCGGCAAGCCGGCATTGGTCGTTGCTGATCAGACGCACCATTCTAATGAGGTCATGGCCGAGCGCCATAGGCCGGGGCGACCCGCGCAGTCTTTTTTGCGCCTGAGGGCTTGCACCATTGAATACCCATCGCGCTGCACATAGACTCCGGCCATGCGTTTACGTCATATCGAAGTGATTCAGGCCATCTTGCAAACCGGACACCTGGGCACGGCCGCCGAATGGTTGCAACTCTCTGTGGGTGAAGTAGACGCAATCCTGAAGGACGCCGAGTTGCAGCTGGGGTTCATGCTGTTTGCCAGCGTGCGCGGTCGGCTCCAGGCAACACGGGAAACGCTGGAGTTGCAGACGCACATTGCCCAACTGTACGAAGCCTTTGAGCCAGTACAGCGATTGGCCAGCCGTTTGAAACACCATCACGCTCCAACCCTGCGTGCCCTTTGCACCCCGCCCCTGGCCAACCAGCTGTTGCCGCAAAGCATCGCCATGCTGCGCAGACGTTTCCAGGATACGCCGTGCAATCTGTCGAGCCAGCCGACCCGGGAGATCGTCAGGAGCCTGCTGCTGCACGAAGCGGATGTGGGCCTGAGCCTGCATGACCCGGAACATGCGCAAATCCAAAGCACGGTGCTGGCCCAGGGCAAGCTGCAATTGCTCGCGCCCCATGGCTGGCTCAAACCCAGGCAGAAGTACATTGCGCTGCAAGACCTGGCCGGGCAGTCGCTGATCGGACTTGAGGGGCATGACCCGCTCAGCCGCCTGCTGGATGCCAAGCTGCAAGCCCTGCGCCCGCTGCCGGTGGTGCAAACGCGGGTGCAGACGTACCAGATGATGCGCAGCATGGTCGAGGCCGGAGAAGGCTTGGCGATTGTCGACCCCTTTACCGCCTTTGGTGCAAGGGAGGCCGGGCTGGATGTATGCCCGGTGTCGCCCCCCATACTGGTCAGCCTCTATGCACTGACCCTGAAGGACGGTGCGACATCACCAGCCTTGAATGCGCTGCTGGAAATAGTCACCCAGAAAGCCGAAAGCCTGGCTTGCAACGACACCAAACCCTTGTAGAAGCGAGTTCAGACTGCTTCCACCTCGGTCTTGAACAACCGATACCAGAAAATCGCCACCTCGCGTGTTTGTGGATCAATCCCGCGATAACGCAGTTGGTCTATCCCGCCCATCACGTACCCGCAGCGCTCATACAGGCGGCAGGCACCCAGATTATTGTTCTGGGTTTCCAGCATCATGCCCGGTAGGTTTTTCTTGCGCGCCCAGAACTGCGCCACATCCAGCAGCGCCTTGGCCACGCCATGGCGTCGCGCCGGCAACACCACGGCCAACTCATCAACATGCGCAAAACCGTTCCAGTTGGTGCTGACCACAATGTGCCCTACCGCACGGTCATCCAGGTAGGCCATGAAGATCGCACTGTCGGCGGCATCGCGAAAGCTGGCGAACTCTTCCGGGTCGATGCCATAGCATTTGCGATACGGCAGGACGCGCTCAACCGGCCATTGCTCGACGCGCTGGCCCATCTGCGGTATGCCATAGGCGCTGACCTCGAAGCTGAAGTCATTGCCCCATACGTATGCGTCGAAGCCTTCGTCGGCGACGCGCACACTGAGCCCTGGGTACTTCGGGTTCATCACAGCTTGCTGCATAAACATTCTTAACCCTTGATGCAATCGACGGTGTAACGACGGCCACTGCCGTCATCTTCGTGTTGCAGCCCATGAACATCGGCGACAAAACCGGGGAAACTGCTATCGAACGTGCGGGCAAATGCCAGGTAGTCGATGATTGACCGCGTTGATTCGGTAAAGCGCTCGCCGGGCATGATCAATGGAATGCCCGGTGGATAAGGCACCAGCATTACGGCTGCGATGCGTCCTGGCAAGGCATCGATGGATACCGCTTCAACTTCGCCTCTGACCAGTTGGTCGTAGGCATCGGCGGGGTTCATCGCAATCTGCGGCAATACCGTGTACATGCGCTTGAGATGCTTGGCGGTGGCGTTGCTACGGTAACAGCTGTGCAACTGGTCGCAAAGATCGCGCAGGCCCAAGCCCTGATAACGTATCGGCCCCTGGGCGTACACCGAGGGCAAGCAACTGGCCAGGCTGACGTTGGCATCGTAACTGCGCTTGAACTCCAGCAACTCGGTGAGCAAGGTGCTCCACTTGCCTTTGGTGATCCCCATGGAAAACAACACGAGGAACGAATAAAGCCCGGTTTTTTCCACCACGAGGCCGCGCTCCCAGAGAAACTTGCTGACCACCGCGGCGGGAATCCCACAATCGCTCAAGGCGCCACCTGCATTGAGGCCAGGCATCACCAGGGTGACTTTGATCGGGTCCAGCAAGACATAATCTTCAGCCACATCGCCAAAGCCGTGCCAATCATCCTGGGGATGCAATAGCCAGTCCGCCGTGGCAACGCGGTCGATACCCGCCACCGATTGTGGCTGCCAGATCGAAAACCACCAATCCTCGGCAGCAATATGCTGGCGCAGATTGGCCAGCGCGCGGCGGAAACTCAGGGCCTCGTCGAACATTTCCTGCAACAGCGAGCGCCCGGCGGGGCCTTCCATCATCGCCGAAGCGACATCCAGCGAAGCGATGATGCTGTATTGCGGTGAAGTCGAGATGTGCATCATGAAGGCTTCGTTGAAACGGTCACGGTCCAGCTGCCGTGCGCCGCCATCCTGCACATGAATCATCGATGCCTGGCTGAATGCGGCCAGCAGTTTGTGGGTGGAGTGGGTGGTAAATACCAGCGGGCTGTCCGGTGTGCGCGAGGTGCCCATGCCATAGCGCCCGGCGAAAAACTCGTGAAATGCCGCATAGGCATACCAGGCTTCATCGAAGTGCAGCACCTCTACGCTATTACCCAATTGCTGCTTGATCAGTTCGGCGTTGTAGCACAGGCCGTCGTAGGTGGAATTGGTCACCACCGCCAGCTTCACCTTGGGTGGCCGGCCATATGCCAACGGACTGGCGTCGATCTTGGCGCGGATTGACTCGGGGCTGAATTCGCTCAGGGGGATCGGGCCGATGATCCCCAGTTCGTTGCGCTCCGGGCACAGGTACAGCGGGATAGCGCCGGTCATGATGATCGAGTGCAACACCGATTTGTGGCAGTTGCGGTCCACCAACACCAGGTCGTCGCGACCGACCATGGAATGCCAGACGATCTTGTTGGCGGTGGAGGTGCCATTGATGACGAAGAACGTATGGTCGGCGCCAAAGTTGCGCGCGGCGCGGGCCTCGGCTTCGGCCAGGGGCCCGGTATGATCGAGCAGCGAGCCCAGTTCAGGGACAGAAACAGACAAGTCCGAGCGCAGGGTGTTCTCCCCGAAGAACTGGTGAAACGCCTGCCCCACCGGGCTTTTACGATACGCCACGCCACCGCCATGGCCAGGGGTGTGCCAGGAATAATTGGAATCGGCGGTGTGCTGCACCAAGGCCTTGAAGAACGGCGGTAACAGGCCGTCCAGGTAAGTGCGTGCAGAGCGGGCGACCTGGCGCGCCAGGAACGGCACGGTGTCTTCGAACAGATAAAGAATGCCGCGTAGCTGGTTAAGCTCGCTCATCGCATCGGCCGGCGCGTTTTCCAGGGTGACTTGCTCACCCAGGGCAAAGATCGGCAGGTTGGGTGCCCTCACCCGCGCCAGGCGGATCAGCTCGACCATGTTTTGCAGCAGGTGGGTATTTTCCCCGGCGCCTTCTGCTGCGATCAACATGCACGCCAAACCGTGATGGGTGGAAGCCACCAACCGCCCTTCGGCGTAGTCCACCGCAGAAAATATACTGAAGCCCTCTTGTTCCAACTCCCTGGCGATGCCTCGAACCCGGTCACCGGCAACGGTGTCGGCCTTGATGTCACGGTGCACGATAAGAATAGGGAACTTGAGGTCTTTGTACATGAGCGCTCTTACTCCGGAGGGCTTTGCACTCAGGGTAGAAGCTGGAAGCGAATGTGGCGAATGAAGATTTGGCAGCCCATCAAGATCAACTGCACTGCCCCGTGCTTATTGTTGTGTCAATTGAGTCCACAACGCCGGCGCACCCGCCGCCTTGGCAATCGCTTCCAACCGCGCCACGTGCTCGGCCAGGTCCTGCTCGCTGGCGCGGATGATCGGCGTAGGCTTGCGATCGGCCGGCAGGCGGCGGATTTCCGAAGGGCGATTGCCGGAGCCTTCTGCCGAGCCGCTGCCATCAGAGGCATTACCAGCCAGGGACAGGCTGGTTTGCCCGCCGGTCATGGTCAGGTAAACGTCGGCCAGGATCTCGGAGTCGAGCAAGGCGCCGTGCAGTTCACGGCCGGAGTTATCGACACCATAACGCTTGCACAAGGCATCGAGGCTGTTGCGTTGGCCCGGGTGACGCTCACGGGCCATCATCAAGGTATCGAGGATCGTGCAGTGCTGGGAAATGTCCGCACGGTCCGTCTGCCCCATCAGGGCAAATTCGTTGTTGATGAAGCCGATGTCGAACGCCGCGTTATGGATGATCAACTGGGCGCCGTTGATGAACTCGAAGAACTCATCAGCGACTTCGGCAAAGCGTGGCTTGCCCTTGAGGAATTCATCGGTGATGCCGTGGACGCCGATCGCGCCTTCGTCACTGTCACGGTCCGGTTGCAGGTAAACGTGGAAGTGGCGGCCGGTCAGCCGGCGCCCCATCAGTTCGACGCAACCGATTTCGATGATCCGGTGACCATCGGTCACCGGCATGCCGGTGGTTTCGGTATCGAGTACAACAGATCGGATGGCCATCAGGGTTCAGCTCTCAACGGTGTGGTGTGCAATGTGATGTGGTGAATCAAAGGGCGCGATGTTAACACGTGAGCTGATTCAGCCCTGCTTGTAGCCGCGCACTTCATCCACGCCACGATTGGCCAACTGGTCGGCGCGTTCGTTGCCAGGGTGGCCGATGTGCCCACGCACCCATTTCCAGGTGATGTCGTGACGGTTGCATTGCTCGTCGAGCAACTGCCACAAGTCAGCATTCTTGACCGGCTCCTTGGCCGCCGTCTTCCAACCGCGCTTCTTCCAGTTGACCATCCACTCGTTGATGCCCTTCATCACGTATTGCGAGTCGGTCACCAGCAAGACGTTGCAGCGCCGCTTGAGCTCTTCCAGGCCACGAATAGCGCCCATCAGCTCCATGCGGTTATTGGTGGTATTGGCTTCACCACCCCACAGTTCCTTCTCCACGCCCTTGCACACCAGCAAGGCGCCCCAACCGCCGGGGCCGGGGTTGCCCTTGCAGGCGCCATCGGTGAAGAGTTCTACGCTATCGGTCATCGGTTGTATCCATCAAAACGGGCTGGCGGTAATCGACCGACAGTATCCCGAGGCCGGACAAACCGGCCTGAAATCAAAAAAGGGTTCAGCGTTCGCTTTGCTTGCGGTTGACCTTGGCCATCGGCATCGGCACGAGCTTGCCAATGGGCTGGCGCGCAACCTGACGCACCGGCCGCAAACCGACCACGATCTTGCGCGCTACCAGTAGATAGAAGCCGCCGCCGGATAATTGCCAGGTACCTGCACGGCGTTCCCAGCCCGCCAGGCGGCCCTGCCACTTGGCTGTCGCAAGCGGCGGACGATAGCACCCGAAGCGACGTTTCTCCAGCGCAAAGCCCAGCAGGTTCAGCCAGTCTCCCACCCGCGATGGCGAGATGCAGCGCGCCTGACGCAGGCCATCACGGGCGAACACACGGCGCAAGCCCCAGCTGCTCCAGGGGTTGATACCGACAATCAGCAAATGGCCACCTGGGCGCACGCTGCTCGCGGCTTCGCGCAGCAACCCATGGGGCGACAGGCAGAAATCCAGGCCATGCTGCAGCACCACCACATCAGCGGCGTGCTCGCTCAAGGGCCAGGCCTGTTCCTCACAGACGATTTCCACCCCCGGCAGCGGCGCGCCCAGGCGAACATTGCGTTGCACCTGGGGCGCCGAAGGCGGCGTCTGGGCCGAGGGGCCGTAATGCACCAGATAGCCGCCAAAGAACCGGCCCAGCTCGTCGTCGAGCATACGCCGCTCTTCGTCCAGCAGAAATTGTCCAATCGGCCCGGACAACCATTCGCGGGCCGCGCTGATCAGGGCCAGCCACTCAGGATCGGCCTGGGCGAACGCTTTATCAGTCATTGCATTCTCCAACTCGCCTAGACGTTCTAAGATGCACCAATGTGTTCAGCTTGGCGAATCGAAGAATGATACAGATCAGTGCCCTACCCGCCTTCACCGACAACTACATCTGGTTGTTACAAGACCCTTCCACCCTGCGCTGCACCGTGGTCGACCCCGGCGATGCCGCGCCGGTGCTGGCCTGGCTCAAGCAGAACACCGAGTGGACCCTCAGCGACATTCTGGTCACCCACCATCACCATGATCATGTGGGCGGTGTCGAGCAACTGAAAAATACCACCGGCGCCAAGGTCTACGGCCCGGCCAATGAAAAGATTCCGGCGCGGGATGTAGCCCTGCACGACAATGACCGCATCAACGTGCTGGGCTGGGACTTCGACGTGTACGCCGTGCCGGGGCACACGCTGGGGCATATCGCCTTTTACCATCAGGGCGTGTTGTTGTGTGGCGATACGCTGTTCGCTGCCGGTTGCGGCCGCCTGTTCGAGGGCACGCCGGAGCAGATGCATGCTTCCCTGCAGCGCCTGGCCGCCCTGCCTGCCGATACACTTGTGTACTGCACCCATGAATACACACAAAGCAACCTCAAGTTTGCCCAGGCCGTTGAACCGGACAACATCGATATCGCCGAACGGGTGGAAAATGTTGCCCAACTTCGCGCCCGTGGCGAGATCACGCTGCCTTCGAGCCTGGCGCTGGAAAAACTCACGAATCCCTTTTTGCGCACCGCTGAAACATCCGTTAAACAAAAAGCGGACGAACGGAACGGCCGCGATAACCGCTCTGGGGCCGAGGTGTTTGCTAGCTTGAGGGCTTGGAAAGATAAGTTCTAAGAGGATGCAATCTGATACGTAATTTCTGAATGGTTGACCGGAACCAAAGCGCTTTCTAGAATCGCCCGACATTTTTGCCCGGAACTTACTTCCAGCCAATGTCGTCATCTATTCGTAAATCCATTTCTTCAGACGCATTGACCCGCCTGGCTCAAGCCGTGGCGGTGGCCGTTTCCGCAACTCTGGCGGGCTGCCAATCGACCAATTACGCTGCACAATCCACCGTGCAACCCAAACCCAATCTTGCTGCCAAGATCAAGCAAAAACCTATTTGGCTATCAGAGAAGCCCAGCCCCGAAGTACCCCAGGATGTCTGGGAACGCATGCGTCGGGGCTTTCAATTGCAGGACGGTGTCGGCGTCAACCCACGCATCGAGCAACAGCGTCTGTGGTTCGCCAGCAACCCGTCCTTTCTGGAGAACGCCGGTGAACGCGGCAGCCTCTACATTCATTACATCGTCGAACGCCTTGAAGAACGCAACATGCCTCTGGAGCTGGCCCTGCTGCCAGTGATTGAAAGTGCCTACAACCCGATGGCTTATTCGCGCAGCGATGCGGTCGGCTTGTGGCAGTTCATTCCCTCCACCGGGCGCTACTTCAACCTGCGCCAGACCCGTGCCTACGACGGCCGCCGCGACATTACCGCCTCCACCACCGCCGCCCTGGACTATCTGACACGTCTGCATGACATGTTCAACGGCGACTGGCTGCTGGCATTGGCGGCTTATAACGCCGGCGAAGGTACGGTCAGCCGGGCGATCGAGCGCAACGAAAAGCTCGGCCTGCCTACCGATTACTGGAACCTGCCCCTGCCCCAGGAAACCAAGGACTATGTGCCCAAGTTCCTGGCCCTGTCCCAGGTGGTTCTGGCGCCAGAGGCCTACGGCGTCAACCTGAACCCGATTGCCAACACGCCGTACTTCGAAGTGGTTGAAGTCAAGCAAAGCATGGACCTGTCACGGGTTGCCGCGTTGGCCGAGATCGACGAAGACGAACTGTTCCAGCTCAACCCGGCCCTGAAACAACGCACCACCCTGGACGGCCCCCAGCATTTGCTGGTGCCGACCTCCAAGGCGCAGCTGCTCACCAGCACCCTTTCGACGATGAAGCCGGAAGAATTGCTGAGCATGCGCCCCAAGAAGCCGGTGTTCGACGAAGTCGAGACCAAGTCGGTGGCCGGGCGTACCCGCAGCTACAAGGTGCGCAGTGGCGATAACCTTACCTTGATCGCCAAGGCCAACAAGGTCGACGTGCATGACCTGCAACGCTGGAACAAGCTCAACGGCCAGGCACTCAAGGTCGGCCAGACCCTGGTGATGCAGGACACCCGCAAGGCCGCAGCGAAAAAACCGGTGCAGTACAAGGTCAAGAAAGGCGACTCGTTGTACATGGTCGCCAAGCGTTTCAACGTTGAGATGCAACATCTCAAGCGTTGGAACCCGCGCACCGGCCAGGCGTTAAAGCCAGGGCAGATGCTGGTGGTTTCCGGGCCAAGATAAAGCCCTCAAGAACACCGGAGGCTAATGTGGGAGGGGGCTTGCTCCCGATAGCAGTGGGTCAGTCAGCCTATGTATTGGCTGACATGCCGCTATCGGGAGCAAGCCCCCTCCCACATTGGATCGCCATCGCCCTAACTGGCTTTTTCCAACCGGAACAAGCTGTTACTGTACCGATCATAAAGCCCAAGCCGCCTGGATCGGATCTCTGACTTGAAGCGTCCTCTCCTTCTACTAACAAGTCTGGCCTTGAGCTTTGCTGCGAACGCGACGATTACCGAGAGCCACGGTTACGCGCAGTTCGGCTCACTCAAGTACCCGGCCAAATTCACCCATTACGATTGGGTAAACCCTGCAGCGCCCAAAGGCGGCACGCTGCGGGTTATGGCCTTTGGCACGTTCGACACGCTCAACCCCTATACCTTCAAGGGCACCAGCCCGGTTTCCACCGGCAATTTCCTGCAATACGGCGTCAATGAGCTGAACGAACCCTTGATGGTCGGCACCGGCCAGTACGCGCCGTCGGGCGACGAGCCCACTTCCAGCTATGGCCTGATTGCCCAGTCGGTGGAATACAGCGAGGACCGCAGTTGGGTGGTGTTCAACCTGCGCCCCGAAGCGCGCTTTCACGACGGCAAGCCGATCACCGCCGCAGACGTGGCGTTTTCCTATCGCACGCTGTTGACCGAAGGCCATCCGCAATACCGTACGAGCCTGCAGGAAGTGGCCCGGGTCGATATTCTCAACCGCCACCGCATCCGTTTTGTATTCAAACGTGCGGGCAACCCGTTGCTGATCCTGCGCCTGGGCGAATTGCCGGTGCTGCCCCTGCACTACTGGAAGAACCGCGATTTCAAGGCCACCACCTTCGAGCCGCCGCTGGGCAGCGGGCCATACCGCATCACCAAGGTCGCCCCTGGGCGGCAGTTGGTGTTTGAACGGGTCAAGAATTACTGGGGCAAGGACCTGCCGGTCAACCGAGGCTTCTACAACTACGACAAGGTCGAGGTGGAGTTCTATCGCGACAGCGACGTGGCTTTTGAAGCCTTCAAGGCTGGTGAATTCGACATTTATATCGAGCATCAGGCCAAGAACTGGGCCACGGGCTACAACTTCCCCGCGGTCAATCGTGGCGATGTGATCAAGGCGCAGATTGCCCACCAGATCCCCACCCAGAGCCAGGGCCTGTTCATGAATACCCGGCGGCCCGCCTTCAGCCAGGCCAAGGTCCGCGAAGCCCTGGGGTTGATGTTCGACTTCGAGTGGACCAACCGCACCCTGTTCAGCAGCGCCTACAAGCGTTCGGTGAGCTATTACCCCAACAGCGAATTCTCGGCCACCGGCCTGCCCGTGGGCCATGAGTGGCTGATGCTCTCGCCCTATCGCGACCAACTGCCGGCCGCACTGTTTACCCAGCCGTTCAGCCTGCCGCAGACCGACGGTCGCGGTATCCCCCGCGACACGCTGCGTCGCGCCCTGGCACTGCTTGGCGAAGCCGGCTGGAAACTGTCGGGCCAACGCCTGCTCAACAAGGATGGGCAACCGCTGCGCCTGGAGATCCTGTTGGTCAACCCGAACCTTGAGCGCATCCTGCAACCTTATGTCGAAAATCTGACCCGCATCGGCATCGACGCCCGCTTGCGCACCGTCGACCGGGCACAGTACAAACAGCGCCTCGATCAATTCGATTTCGACATGATTCTGATGACTCTCAACCAGACCCTAAGCCCGGGTCTGGAGCAGTGGCAGTACTTTCACTCCAGCCAGGCCACGATCAAAGGCAGCAAGAACTACGCCGGCATCGCCAACCCGGTGGTCGACCATCTGTTGGATCAACTGCTGGCGGCGCAGACCCGAGAAGAACAACTGGCGGCCGGCCGCGCCCTGGACCGCGTGCTGCTGTGGCAGCACTACAGCATTCCCAACTGGTACCTCAACTATCATCGCCTGGCGTACCGCAACCGGTTCGCCTTCGTTACCACGCCGCCCTATAGCCTGGGCCTGAGTGCGTGGTGGCTGAAAGCTTCGGAGAAAGCCCAATGATGTCTTTGCGTACTACCCTGCTCGCCAGCCTGTTGCTGTGCACCGCGGCCCAAGCCGCCCCGCAACACGCGCTGACCCTCTACAACGAGCCCCCCAAGTACCCCGCCGACTTCAAGCATTTCGACTACGTCAACCCCGACGCCCCCAAAGGCGGCACCTTCCGCGAATCGGCCATGGGCGGCTTCGACAGCCTCAACCCCTACATCAGCAAGGGTGTGCCGGCGGATAACCTGCCGTTGATCTACGACACCCTGGCCATGCAAAGCCTGGACGAGCCCATTACCGAATACGGGCTGGTGGCGGGCAAGATCGAAAAAGCCCCGGACAACAGTTGGGTGCGTTTCTACCTGCGCCCCGAAGCGCGCTTCCACGATGGCCATCCGATGCGCGCCGAAGACGTGGTGTTTACCTTCCAGACCCTGATCAAGGACGGTAACCCGCTTTACCGCAACTACTACGCCGATGTCGACGAAGTGGTGGCCGAAGACCCGTTGCGTGTGCTGTTCAAGTTCAAGCGCACCAACAACCGCGAATTGCCGCTGATACTCGGGCAGTTGCCAGTACTGCCCAAGCACTGGTGGGCGAGCCGCGACTTTTCCAAGGGCAACCTGGAAGCGCCCCTGGGCAGCGGGCCGTACCAGGTGTCGGAGGTCAAGCCCGGACGCATGATTCGCTACGAGCGGGTCAAGGACTACTGGGCCAGGGACCTGCCGGTGAACAAGGGCTTCTACAATTTCGACACCCGCATCACGGATTACTACCGTGACAGCACCGTGTCCCTGGAAGCCTTGAAGGCCGGGCAATTCGATTACTGGCTGGAGTTCAGCGCAAAGAACTGGGCCAACGCCTACAACATTCCAGCGGTGACCCAGGGCCGACTGATCAAGGAAGAAATCCCCAACGGCAACCCCACCGGCATGCAGGGCTTTGTGTTCAATATGCGCAAGCCGATGTTTCAGGATGTGCGGGTGCGCAAGGCGATCAGCCTGCTACTGGATTTCGAATGGAGCAACAAGCAGCTGTTCAACGGCGCGTACACCCGAACCCGCAGCTATTTCGAAAACTCGGAAATGGCCGCCACCGGTTTACCTGGCCCGGATGAACTGGCGATCCTTGAGCCTTTGCGCGACAAGATCCCGCCCGAAGTCTTCACTCAGGCCTTCGAACCTTCCAAAACCGATGGCAGCGGCATGATCCGCACCCAGCAGCGCGAGGCTTACCAGCTGTTGCAAGCTGCCGGCTGGAAGATTGTCGATGACAAGATGGTCGACAGCACCGGCAAACCGGTGACTATTGAATTCCTGCTGGCCCAGACCGAATTCGAACGCATCCTGCTGCCGTTCAAGCGCAACCTGTCCGACCTGGGCATCGACCTGGTGATTCGCCGAGTGGATGTCTCGCAGTTCGTCAACCGCCTGCGCTCACGGGATTTCGACATGCTGGTGGGCAGCTTCCCACAGTCCACCTCGCCGGGTAACGAGCAGCGCGAATTCTGGAAATCGTCCAGCGCCGACAAGCCCGGCAGCCGTAACTACATGGGCCTCAAGGATCCGGCCGTTGACCAACTGGTCGAAGAGCTGATCGATGCCGGCTCGCGCCAAAGCCTGATTGCCCACGCCAGGGCGCTCGACCGCGTACTCCAGTTTGGTTACTACGTGGTGCCCAACTGGCACATCAAGACCTTCCGCGTGGCGTACTGGGACCACTTGGGTCATCCCAAAGTCTCGCCACGCTACGACGTGGGCACGGCCACCTGGTGGGCCAAACCCGATGTCAAACCGGCGGTCTCCCTGGACACCACACAAAACGCCGATGCGGCGAGCGGAGGCGATTGAATGCTGGCCTATATTGTTCGCCGCCTGTTGCTGATCATTCCCACGCTGTTCGGGATTTTGCTGATCAATTTCGTCATCATCCAGGCCGCCCCCGGCGGGCCGGTGGAGCAGATGATCGCCAAGCTGGAAGGCTTCGACGGCGCCACCAGCCGTATTGCCGGGGGCGGGGCCGAAGTTGCGGTGGCCGGCTCCAGCTACCGTGGCGCCCAGGGCCTGGACCCGGCGCTGATCAAGGAAATCGAAAAGATGTACGGCTTCGACAAGTCGGCGCCGGAACGCTTGTGGATCATGGTCAAGAACTACGCCCGGCTGGATTTTGGCGACAGCTTTTTTCGTGACGCCAAGGTCATCGACCTGATCAAGGAAAAGATGCCGGTGTCCATCTCTCTCGGGTTATGGAGCACCCTGATCATGTACCTGGTGTCGATTCCGCTGGGGATCGCCAAGGCCACGCGACACGGCAGCCACTTCGATGTGTGGACCAGCTCGGCCATCATCGTGGGTTATGCGATTCCGGCGTTCCTGTTTGCGATCTTGCTGATCGTGGTGTTTGCCGGCGGCAGTTATTTCGACTGGTTCCCCTTGCGCGGGCTGACCTCCAACAACTTCGACGAGTTGAGCGTTGGCGGCAAGATCCTCGATTACTTCTGGCACTTGGCGCTGCCTGTCACCGCACTGGTGATCGGCAACTTCGCGACCATGACCCTGCTGACCAAGAACAGCTTTCTCGACGAGATCAACAAGCAATACGTGGTCACTGCCAAGGCCAAAGGGCTGACCAACCACCGCGTGCTCTACGGCCACGTCTTCCGCAATGCGATGCTGCTGGTGATCGCCGGCTTCCCCTCGGCGTTCATCGGCATCTTCTTTACCGGCTCGCTGCTGGTGGAGGTGACCTTCTCCCTCGACGGCCTGGGCCTGATGAGCTTTGAAGCGGCAATCAACCGCGACTATCCGGTGGTATTCGGCACGCTGTTTATCTTCACCCTGCTGGGGCTGGTCGTGAAACTGATCGGTGACCTCACCTATACCCTGGTCGATCCGCGTATCGACTTCGCCAGCCGGGAGCATTGAGATGAACCTGTCCCCCCTCAATCGCCGCCGGTTCGAGCGGTTCAAGGCCAACAAACGTGGCTGGTGGTCGCTGTGGCTGTTCCTGATCCTGTTCGGGCTGAGCCTGGGCGCCGAGCTGATCGCCAACGACAAACCCCTGGCCGTGCATTACGACGGCGACTGGTATTTCCCGGCGCTCAAGCGCTACCCCGAGACCACCTTCGGCGGCGAATTCCCCCTGGAAGCCAACTACAAGAGCCCGTATATCCAGGAGCTGCTCAAGGCCAAGGATGCCTGGACCTTGTGGGCGCCGATCCCGTTCAGCTACCAGAGCATCAACTACGACCTGAAGGTCCCCGCCCCCGCGCCCCCTTCAAGCGTCAACCTGCTGGGTACCGATGACCAGGGGCGTGACGTGCTGGCGCGGGTGATCTACGGCTTTCGCGTATCGGTGCTGTTTGCCCTGACCCTGACCGTGCTCAGCTCGATCATCGGCGTGATTGCCGGCGCGTTGCAGGGGTTCTATGGCGGCTGGGTCGACCTGGCCGGGCAGCGCTTTCTGGAGATCTGGTCGGGGCTGCCGGTGCTCTACCTGCTGATCATCCTCGCGAGTTTCGTGCAACCCAACTTCTGGTGGCTGCTGGGGATCATGCTGCTGTTTTCCTGGATGAGCCTGGTGGATGTGGTGCGCGCCGAGTTCCTGCGCGGGCGCAACCTTGAGTACGTGCGCGCAGCACGGGCGCTGGGCATGCAGAACGGCGTGATCATGTTCCGCCATATCCTGCCCAATGCGATGGTCTCGACCATGACCTTTTTGCCATTCATCCTTACCGGCGCCATCGGCACCCTCACCGCCCTGGATTTCCTTGGCTTCGGCCTGCCGGCGGGTTCGCCGTCGCTGGGTGAACTGGTGGCCCAGGGTAAATCCAACCTGCAAGCGCCGTGGCTGGGCATGAGTGCCTTTGCCGTACTGGCGATCATGTTGAGCCTGCTGGTGTTTATCGGCGAGTCCGCTCGCGATGCGTTCGACCCGAGGAAATGAGATGAATCCGGACAATCTGATCGAAATCCGTGACCTCAGTGTCGAGTTTGTCACCGGTGAACATCACCACCGCGTGGTCAACCAAGTGAGTTTCGACATCAAACGGGGTGAGACCCTGGCACTGGTCGGCGAAAGCGGCTCCGGAAAGTCGGTAACGGCCCACTCGATCCTGCGGCTGCTGCCCTACCCGTTGGCGCGACACCCGAGCGGCACTATCGAATACGCCGGGCAAGACCTGCTGACCCTTAAAGAAAAGACCCTGCGGCATATTCGCGGCAACCGCATTGCAATGATCTTCCAGGAGCCGATGACCTCGTTGAACCCGCTGCACTCCATCGAGAAGCAAATCAACGAAGTACTCGGCCTGCACAAGGGCCTGACGGGCAAGGTCGCCACCCGGCGCACGTTGGAATTGCTGGAGCTGGTGGGCATCCCCGAACCGCACAAACGCCTCAAGGCGCTGCCCCACGAATTGTCCGGCGGCCAGCGCCAGCGGGTGATGATCGCCATGGCGTTGGCCAATGAGCCGGAGCTGCTGATCGCCGATGAGCCGACCACGGCCCTGGATGTCACCGTGCAGTTGAAGATCCTGGAGTTGCTCAAGGAGTTGCAGGCGCGGCTGGGCATGGCGCTGTTGCTGATCAGCCACGACCTCAACCTGGTACGGCGCATCGCCCATCGCGTGTGCGTGATGCAGCAAGGTTGCATCGTGGAGCAGGCCGAGTGCGAGACATTGTTCCGGTCGCCCCAGCACCCCTATACCCAGGAATTATTGGCAGCAGAGCCCAGCGGCGGGCCGGCCGGCAATGAGGTCGGCCCACCGTTGCTGGAAGTAGACGACCTGAAAGTCTGGTTCCCGATCAAGAAGGGCTTTTTGCGCAACACCGTGGATTACGTCAAGGCGGTGGACGGCATCAATTTCAGCCTGCCCCAGGGACAAACCCTGGGCATCGTCGGTGAAAGTGGCTCGGGCAAGTCCACCCTGGGCCTGGCGATTTTGCGCCTGATCGGCAGCAAGGGCGGGATACGCTTCGAAGGCCAGCAACTGGACACGCTTACCCAGCAACAGGTGCGCCCGTTGCGCCGGGAAATGCAGGTGGTGTTCCAGGACCCATTCGGCAGCCTGAGCCCGCGCATGTGCGTCAGCGAAATCGTCGGCGAGGGCTTGCGCATCCACAAGATGGGCACGCCTGACGAGCAGGAAGCAGCGATTATCGCAGCGCTCAGGGAAGTGGGCCTGGACCCCGAATCCCGTCATCGCTACCCCCACGAATTCTCCGGTGGCCAACGCCAACGTATCGCCATCGCCCGCGCCCTGGTGCTCAAGCCGCGCCTGATTCTGCTGGACGAGCCCACCTCGGCCCTGGACCGCACGGTACAACGCCAGGTGGTTGAGTTGCTGCGCGGCTTGCAGGCCAAGTACAACCTGACGTACCTGTTTATCAGCCATGACCTGGCGGTGGTGAAGGCGCTCAGCCATCAACTGATGGTGGTCAAGCAAGGCCAGGTGGTGGAGCAAGGCGATGCCAAGGCGATTTTTGCCGACCCACAACATGCCTACACCCGCCAGTTGCTCAAGGCCGCCTTTTTGGTACCTGCCTGACATCACATCAAGGCTGACGCCACTGGCGGTGTGTGTAAAGATCAGCCCTCGATCTCTCAAGGGATGGAGCCACCGCCATGTCGCTGAACACCACTGCCCGCCCCGCCCAGGCGCCTTGTTTCTGGCGCGACGAACGCTTGCCGTTTATCGAGGCGCGCACCATTGCCGACGGGCGCAAAGTCACCTATACCCGGCACGCCCATGAGCACTTTTCCATCGGTGCGATCACCACGGGGCGCAGCTATTACCACTACGACACACAGACGTTCGAGATCAGCGCAGGCACCGTGGTGCTGATGAACCCCGGCGACGTGCACGCCTGTAACCCTATCCAGAATGAGCATTGGTCCTACCATATGCTCTACCTGGACACACCCTGGCTGACCGACCTGCAGCACCAGTTGGGTTTCAGCACCGACCAGGGTTACCGCCCGTTCAGCACCCCCTATACCCTAGACGTCTCGCTGTACAACGGCTTATTGGCGTTGTACCGACTGCTGGTGGATGAGCAGGCCGAACTGCTGCACAAACAGAGCGCGCTGGTGGGTTACTTCAGCGAAGTCCAGCAGCGTTTGAACCCCTCGCTTACGCCGATAAGAGAGGTCAATCACAAGCTGGAGCGTGCAGCGGACTTCATCCGTGAACACTGCACCGAGGCGTTGAAGCTGGAGGACATTTGCCTGGCAGCCGAGCTGTCGCCGTCGTACCTGATTCGTGCCTTCAAGCAGTATTACGGGCTGACACCCCATGCCTTCCTGGTCAATCGCCGTATCCAGTTCGCCCGCGCTCGATTGCGCGACGGCGAACTGATTGCCGACGTCGCCCTGGCCGCAGGCTTTGCCGACCAGGCGCACTTCCAGCGCACGTTCAAACAGCACTTTGCCGCCACGCCCGGGCAGTACCGCGAGAACCTCAAGCCATCAGCAAATAACCCACACTGGCCACCAGCAACGCGGCCATTGAGCGGTTGAACAGGCGCACGCCCTGCGGGTTGTTCAAGTAGCGACGTAAGAACGTCCCGGCATACGCCCAGCACGCTACCGACAGGTAGCAAATCACCAGGTAAAGCGCCGCAAACAGCCATACCTGCCCCGCATCGCCATCGGCCACGAACAGCCCCATCCCGGCCACGCAGGCCAGCCAGGCTTTGGGGTTGAGCCATTGCATGATCGCGCCGTACAGCATCGATGGCGCGGTAGCGGCGCCTTCAGCGTCAAGTCGACCGTCATCCATCGCCAGTTTCCAAGCCATATACAACAGGAAAGCCACCCCGCCCCACTGGATCACCTGAGTCAGTATCGGCCAGCGCACCAGCACTTCATGCAGCCCCAGGCCGATCAGCACCAGCAGTAAAGTGAAGCCGACTGCCGCGCCGAACACATGTTTCTGGCTGGCGGCAAAGCCAAAGCGTGCACCGCTGCTCAGGGCAACCACGTTGACCGGGCCAGGGGTAATGGAGGTGGCCAGGGCGAAAGCGGCCATGGAAATGATCAAGCTCATTGCAGTCCCTTCTTGTTATGTCAAACACAGGTGACTTCACGGTAAAGGCTCAGACACTGCAGATATTGAACAAAATGCCCCTTGGTGAACATTTGTGGTGATTCTGTAAAGGCGTGATTCCAGGCCACCTATCTCGGTTAAGGTAGGCGCCCTTTGGCCTTGACTCACTCTTCATGTCAACACTCAAGCACCTGCTGGTACTGCTCCCGCTGATCATCCTGTCCCAGTCTGCCCACGCCCAGCCCGGCGCTGTGCGTTGGCAGCCGTGCACCGACAGCCCGTTCGACAATTGGTTTGACGCTGAGCCACCGGAGGATCTGCTGTGCGGCTATGTTGAGGCGCCTTTGGGATATTCGGGCCACGCCAAGGCGGACAAGGTACGACTCGCGCTGACCCGCTTGCCTGCCACCAGCGTCAAACAGGGCAGCGTAGTGGTGATCAGCGGGGGACCGGGGCTGCCCGGGATCAACCCCTTCCTGGCCGATGACGACACCGTGGCCAGGCTCACGCGGTCCTACGACATTATCGGCTACGACCCGCGAGGCGTGGGGCAGTCAACACCGAAGATTTCCTGTGCCTTGCCCGAGCGGGACGAAAAAACGGTCATCGACGAAAACGACGTTGGCGCCTTGGAAGCCCAGGTCCGCAAAACCCTGGCCGCCTGCATCGAACATACCGGCGCAAAGGTCTTGCAGCGCATGGGCACCGACGACGCGGTCAATGACCTTGATGTGATCCGGGCTGCGTTGGGCGAACCCGGTTTAACCGCAGTGGCCTACTCCTACGGCACCCAGGTCGCGGCACTCTATGCCGAACGTTTTCCAGCGCAAACCCGTGCATTGGTGCTGGACGGCGTGGTGGACCTTTCAGAGGACGATTACACCCAACTACTGAATCAGGCTCGCGGCTACCAGCAGACCTTCAAGCGCTTTGCAGCGTACTGCGCAAAAAACCGTGACTGCCCTTTACCGCCCGATGAGGCGGGAGCGAACGAGGCGTTTCATCAACTATTACGCCAGGTATACGACACAGCCTTGATCACGCCCGACGGGGACGAAGTGACCGCCGACGACCTATTGACCACCACTCAAGCACTGCTGCTGTGGTCCGACCGCTGGCCCGAGCTGATGGCTTTGTTGCAAAAGGCCAACGACAGGATCGCCGATGAACAGGTAGCCGGGTTGATTGACGAAAACGTCGGGGAAGATGCCGATGATGCCCTGAGCGTAATCTCTTGTGCAGACGTCGCAATCCCGGGTCGCGATGTTCAGTTATTGCGCAAACAGAGACAGGCGATTCGAGAGGCCTCGCCCTTCACCAATTACCTGGCGGTGCAGCAGTCGGGCCTGGAACTGTGCGACCTGTGGCCATGGCGCGGCACACTTTCAGCCCACGTGCCGGTGGCCGCACCGAGCCTGCCACCGTTGCTGTTTGTCGGCCAGCGATTCGATCCGACTACGCCCTACATCAACGCACGGCAGATGGCGAAATGGTTTAAAAGCCCACTGGTCACCCGTGAGGGAGACGGGCACACCCTGGTGCTCAACGGCATCGACCGCTGCGTGGACGAGGCTGTCGTCGACTATCTGCTGGCGCCTCGTGAGACCAGAACGGACAAGACCTGCCGCTAGCCAAGTGCCGAGTGGTGGGGCAAGAGCGTCTGGCTATCCGGTCGTCCCCACCGCCGGATCAAACCACCGCCGCCCGCTCGCGCACAAAGCGCGGCAACTGATCACCCGGCAATGCCTTGCTGAAATACCACCCCTGGATAAACAACTCAGGTCCCGTACTCAAGAACGCCAGTTGCTCGGCAGTCTCCACCCCCTCCACTACCACGCCCAGGTTCAACGCCTCACAAAACCGCAACATGCCGGTCAGCACCTGGGCGCCCTTGGGGTCGCGCTGGGCCACCACAAAACTGCGGTCGATCTTGATAAAGTCCACAGGGAACTGGTGCAGGTAACTCAACGCGGAAAACCCGGTGCCAAAATCATCGAGATACACTTTTGCTCCGGTGGCCTGCAGTTTATGGATGGTTTGGCGGGCGGCGGGAATATCGCTGACCAGCGCATCTTCGGTGATTTCCACCGACACCCGGCCATCGGCCTGGGCAAGAATTTCCACCAGGCGATCACCATAGGCGGCGTCCTTCAAGGTGGCACTGGAAATGTTTATGGTCATGGGCAGTTCAAAGCCGATCTTGCGCCACTTCTGATACTGGCGCACGGCCTGGGACGCCACCCACACGTCCACGTCCGGCATCAGCCTGGCTTGCGCCAGCCATTGCAGGAACTCCCAGGGTGAATGCACCGTGCCGTGGCTGTCCCGGGCGCGCATCAATGCCTCGCACCCGGTGCACAAGCCGGTACGGGTAGACACCTGGGGTTGGAATTCAAGGTAGAACTCGTAATCGCTGATCTGCTGGATCCGGCTCAATTCAACGGCCTGCCGCGCCAGGGTCCGGTGGGAGGCCATTACCGGATCGAACTCCAGCAGGCGGCCTTTTTCTTCGAGTCCGCGAAAGGTCATGTCCAGAGACTTGAGGTAAACCGTGCCACCGTCGATGGACTGACGATGAATGGCCCGCACGTAGGGCGCATACACCAGCGTGCCCATGCCCAACAGCAACACTTGCAGGGCCACAGCCGCCACGTCGCCATGGGTGCTGAGGTAGGCATTGAGCAGCACCGGCGCGGTAAACGGCACGCTGGCCACCGCCGGCGAGACCCAGCCCAATTGCACCACCGTCAAAGCCACCATCGCGTTGAACGCCGGCACCAGTAGAAACGGTATGAACAAACGCGGGTTGAGAATGATCGGCAAGCCAAACAACAGCACCTCGCTGACGTTGAATAACGACAACGGCAAGCTGGCGATCGCCAGCAACCGCATGGAGTGGCTGCGGGAAAACACCAGGATCGCCAGCAGCAGGCACAAGGTCGCGCCCGATCCGCCGATAAACGCAAAACTGCCGAGCAGGCCGTTATTGAGCAGGTATTGGACCGGCTGTCCCGCCGCCAGCGCCGCACCGTTGAGCACCACGGCCTGGTCCAGTACATCGAACAACGGCTGCATGGCATAGACGCCGTGAATGCCGAAGAACCACAGCAGCGAATTCATCAGCGTTACAAACAACCCAGTGCTGTAAGGCGATTGCAACGCATCGAGCACCTGAGGCCCCTGCAATTGCGCCACGTAGGGAATCAGCAACAGCAACGTCAGTATCATCACCAGTGACAACGCCGTGATCGCGCCAGGGATCACCATGTTGATGGTGCCCTTGAGGTTATGCCCAACCAGGTCTTCGTTGACCAGACGTGTCCAGCGAAAACGGTGCAGCCAGGCAATGGCCGGCACATTGATCAAGGGCGAAGCGATGGCAATAAACAGCAGGAAGGTGGCCGACGCCCGGGGATACTCGCGCAATACGAACGTGGCAACCACCACGTGGGCCAGGCACAGGAAGGCGACCGGCAGCTGTGGCAGGCGATGCTGGATCGCCAACATGTAACCGATGGAGGCCGCAACCAGCAAGGGAATCACCGAGCTGATCTGGTTGTGCAACCCCGCCAGGAAACTCACTACCTGAGGGGCGAACCCCAACGCCTGGGCGCACTCGGACAGGATCAGGAATCCGGCGGATACCAACAAACACGGCAGTATCCACAACAACCCCTCGCGAATCGCACGCAACGACTCGGTGCTGGCCAAGACCGCCAGGCGCTGGGTAAGGAAAAGTTTGAACAGCGTTTGCGCCATGAGCCGTTCTCTGCCCGTCACCTATTGCCGCTGGAAGCCAGGGCCGGAAACACACGCTAACGCTACACGCCCTGAGTGCAGGAGCGAAAGACTTTTGCCAACCCGTACCGCGCTTCTTGGGATAAAACGCACGATAGCCGCACCTATTTCCCACCGAATTATCGAACTTTCTGACTTGAAGCAACCCCTAAGGCTATCTGAGTCGGTATCATCCGCGTCCGTCTGCGTGTTAAAGGATGTTACAACTTGCAAACCAGCAGGTACGCAGTCAGGGAATCAGGCCTGGAACGACAACAGGCACAAAGGAGAGAGCTTCACTATGCAAGACAAGCGGTCAAGCAACATGCGTCCCCTATTTGTCACCATTTTGCTGTGGTTGTGCAGTGTGGTGCTGCTGTTTGTAATCAAGAATGTCATTGAGCTGTTCACCGGGCCTGTCGCTGAAACCTGGGTTGACCTGGCATTGGTGCTAGTCGCTTACCTGATGTTCTTCTTGCTGGCGCCGTTGCAGAACTGGATGCGACGCAGAGCCCGCAAACGTGCGCGCCTTCACCCCAGCGCGCACTCAGGCGATTCCAAGTCCCGTCCTTCGCACTAAGGGCACATCCTTGTCAGCACCCAGCGATACTTACCAGCTCGCCTTGGACAGGTTTTTGCGCGATCAGCCACACATCGCCGCTGAGCTGGACAACCTCAACCCGTTGGCCGCCCAGGCCAGGGGGGAAACCCTGGCGCAGTATCGCGCCGAGCGCTTGCACGAAGCGTTCGAAGCCCACGCGGAGCAGCAACACCTGTTCGCCTGGGAACTGACCCTTAAACTGACGGCCGACTCCACCGAAACCTTCGAGGCCCAGCGCCGCGAAGTGCATAAAGAAGTCGCACAGATGGCCGGTATGGACTGGGTGGAATATTGCCAGCTGCATGGCCTGGCGGTCTGACCTTTACCCTACAAGCACCAGCGTGGCCGGCTACAGGCCATCACTTGGCGCAATTCGGCGACTGTTACGGTTCGACGCTGCGGATCTATCGCCAACGCCGAATGTAATGCCGGCCAGCAGTGCCTGGGTAATTGCGCGGGCCGGGCCAGCCGGTCAGTGAAAGAGCGTGCGCCGATGCGCTGGCCACTAGCCAGCTCATACACAATGCAGGCCATGCCGTATACGTCCGCAGCGCCGCTCAGCGCACCGCCGTCCAGTAACTCCGGGGCCGCGTAGGCGGGTGTCCAGGCATTGAAACGAGTACGGCTGACACTTGGCAAACCCATCGCCTCCTGCGTCTGAGCATGCCCCAGGCCAAAATCGAACAAACATACGCCCTCCTCTCCTACCATGACGTTGGCGGGTTTCACATCGCCATGCAGGACGTTCTTCTGGTGGATGTAGGCCAAAGCATCCAGCAACTGCAGCGCGATGGGTTGCAGTTCCTGCCAGGGCAAACCATAGGGGCACTCCAGCAGCAGCCGGTCGAGGGTCACCCCTTGCAGCAGCTCCATGGTGAAAAACGCAATTTTGCTGTGGGTGTCGACCTCAAAGGAAAACACCCGTACCACACGGTCATGTCGCAGGCTGCGAGCCAACGCAAACTCGCCGTACAACAGCACATGCGCGTCGGGGCACTGGGAAATGGACTCGCCCAGCAGCTTAAGTGCCACCCTGGAGCAAGGCTGGCCCAATTGCTCATGCAACAGATCGCGCGCGCGGTACACCACACCCATGCCGCCGCTGCCCAGGACGTGCTCAAGGTGATAACGCCCTGCCAGCAGACGGGATGGTGCGACCGCCAGGTTCAAGGTTGCACCACAACTGCGGTCAGGTCATCTCGCACCGGCCTGCGCAACGCCCCGGCGAATAATTGTTCCACCGCCTGCCGGGGCGTTCTCCTGCTCAACGCCCGTCCCACCTCGACATGGCTGAGGGTCTGATACAGGCCATCGCTGCACAGCAGGAATACATCCCCAGGGCGAGTACTGAGCTCCAATACCTCAAGGTCCAAACGCGAGCGCGCACCAACGGCGCGGGTCAAGGCCCTGGCATCGGGGTGCGCCTGGGCTTGCGCCACGCTGATATGACGCTCGTCCATGAGGCGCCGCAGCAGCGAGTGATCCTTGGACAACTGGTACAAGTTCTGGCCCCGCCATAGATAGCAGCGACTGTCTCCAGCCCAGACACAGGCCGCCCGCCCGTTCTCCAACAGCAAGGCAACCACGGTACTGCCCATCGTCGCGCCATCATTTGTGTCGGGCTCTGTCCACGCGCGCCGCAATCGCTGGTTAACGCCTTGCAAACTTTCCCGAACGGCATTGATCCGTTGATGGAGGTTGCCATGAGCCGGCACTGAAGCCAGGTGGCTGACCACCCAACGACTGGCGACATCACCGTGCCGATAGCCGCCCATTCCGTCCGCCACAGCCCAGCAACCGCCATGCGGGTTGTCCAGAAACGCATCTTCATTACGCAGCCGCGCCTGCCCTCGCTGGGTGCGCCCGGCACTGCGCCAATGGGCGCCGGCCTGGCTCACAGTTGCTCCGGCAATCGAAAGGTGCGCCATGTGTCCATATCAAACGGCCCTGGCGTGCGCTGGCTGGTCAGCAGGTAATTGGCGCGCAGACCGGCGAGGTCTGCCTTGAAAATCTGCATATTTGCACCACTTGCGGGTTCTTTCTGCAGCAGATCGAAAAACCGGAACAGCGACCAGGCGCCTGCGTTTTTCTCGATGCCCAACGGGCGCTGCTCCGTACCTCTGTCCAGCACAAGGCTGCTGCGCCCATTCTCTGCCTCGGTGGGCCAATGAAACGGCATGGGCGTGATCGGGCCGTGCCGATATTCCAACTGCTGGTCGCCAAACCGCAGTACGGCTCGGCTGACCGATTGGTCCAGGCTGTAGGGCGCCAAGGTAAATCGCACAGATAACTCCCCCGAGTCCTCGCTGAAAAAGCCGCGGCGGATTACCTGGGTTTTCGTCAGTTGGTCCAGCAGCGAGCGCGAAACCGGCAAACTCTGGCCATCCAACCCACGCAACCTGTAGCGGCTGCCATCGGCGCTGATGAAAGGCCGAAGATATCCCTCATAAAAACGTGCCATTACCCCCTGCGGCTTGAAGAACTCCTGAAAATCATGCAGCGCAACATCACTGCTTGCATGGGCATTGAATGGATAACGTCGGCGAAGGGCCTTGGCATAAAGGCTATGTACGTCGCTTTGATACCGTTGATTGACATGCACATACGCCTGCTCCAGCAAATGCCGCCAACTGTCGTCGGCCACGCCCTCGAACCAACCGGCAAGCGGCAGCGGCAGACGCGCAGCAGCATCACGCAAATTGCCCAGTACATCCTGCTGCCCCTCCATACGCTGTCGAGCCCGCAGGAAGGCCGCCTGTTCTGGCGCACTGTCACGGTTCAATGCCGTGAGTTGCAGGTGCAGCTCACCGAGCAAACGCAACGCCTGGGCCAGCTCTGCGCCGGGGTTGTGCTGCTCATCGAGCAACTGATGCAAGGGTTCAAACCGCTGCTGCAATGCCCGCCGTGGCGCATCGTCAAAAACCGACTGCCCATCCGTCGACGTCGCCTTGGCCAGCCCTGCCAGCTCTCCCGAATGCTGGGACACCTTATCCAGCAGCACATGGCCTGGCAGCAAACGAGTGTTTTCACGCAACTGCTGCAATAGCCGAATCAAGGGGGACTGTGCCGAGGTCAGGCTCATGAGCTGGTCGGCATCCTGGCGCAGGCTGTCAGTCTGTTGCAGCCTGACTCGTCCGAGTACGTCGCTCCAGGCATCGGCATACTCACTGAAGTAGCGTTGCTGCAGTTCTGCCATCAACCGCCGCAGATCCTGTGGCCCCAGGTCGGTGCCCTGCCCCAGCACCCAATTATCCTGAGCGATGGCATTGACCAGCCTCGGGCCCTGCGCCTCAAAGTACTGCACATATCTTTTTGTATAGAAACCGGGAACAGGCGGGTCGATCGTGGCAAATACCTTACCCTCGGCCAGGCGCAACGGTTCCAGGTTGCGCGCTTGTTCGCGCAATACTCGATACACGCCATCGGCCAAAGACTCCCCTCTCAGCACTTCGCGGGCCTGGGCCACTCGTTCATCGTTGAGCGGTGTGACAAACGGCCGTTCAAGCAGCCGCGCCAAGTGCTCCCCCAGACGCTTCTGCGTGGGCATATCCCCGGCAAAACGCACCGACCAAAGGCCTGTCACATGCTGTGCCAGCCAGGTGGCGTCACGGCGCTCGCGCAGATTGAGCATCAAATACGCACGCAGGTTATCCAATAACCGTTCGCGGTCCCCCAGGCTTGCGTCTATCTGTTCTTCAAGCTGCGCGGTTATCCAGGCCAGCAGTTGCTGTTGCAGAGCCTGCTCATAAGCCTGGTCTACCCAGGGACGACTCACCTCGCCCTGATACAGGCCGAGGCGCTCGACCAAGCGCACATCCTGCGCCGCCGGAAACACCCGGGTCGCCGCCAACCGCGCATCCAACAGCCCCAACAACGCCGGGCTTTCATCGTTTTGAGCCCCTGTGGCCGGCATCGTCTGGGCGACCAATGCCGCCAGTTGGACCAGGCGTAGCTGGTTGACGCTGTAGCTGTACATCCACAGGCCACCGACACCGCCAAGAATCAGCGCGACTGTCATCGCTTGCAGGCCCTGGCGCTGACGGATGCGCCGCTGCTCCTGGGCTTGCAGGCTGGCAAGACCGGCTTCGGCAAAGATCACCTGGCTGAACAGCCCCCTCACAAAACGTGCATGCCTGTCATCGGCACAGGTCAGGAAGAACCCTCGCAAACCATTGATGGGTTGGTAGCGATGAGCAGAAAAGGCCATTTCAGCGAACAGGCTTACGCGCTCACCGACGCGTGCCGCCTGTTGGGGAAACTCCAGGATCTGACCACGACGTTCAACGTTGCCCTCCTGGTGCAGTCGCGCAATCAGCTCACCGTTCAAACGCTGCAACAATCCCTCGACGGCCTCGTGCACCTGAGTAATTTCAGCCATGCCGCTGCCGACGTCCAGTGGCTGCCCCAGCGGACTGTCGGCACTTTCCCCATGGGGTGAATCAAAGAACTCAGCGAATCCCGGCAATCGATCAGCCTGGGTCAACACCAGATAGATCGGCACATCCACATGTAGCGTTTGCCGGATCTCCTGCAAGCGCGCGTGCACACGACGGGCATGGTGATCCAGGTCGTACTCGCTGGTGTTGAGCAACGTGTCTACTGACAGCGCCACTACCACGCCGTTGAGCGGGCGCACCCGGCGGCGCCACCTGAGGAGATTCAGCAGGGTGGCCCAGCCTGCGGCATCCACTGCACTGTCAGGTTGGGTCAGATAGCGCCCCGGGGTGTCGACGAGTACGCCTTCGTCGGCGAAATACCACTCGCAATGAGCACTGCTGCTCGTCGGTCGCCTGTCAGCGTGTTCAGGCGATAACTGCAAGCCGGCTGCCGCCAGCAGCTGCGTCTTGCCACTGCCCGGCTCACCAATCAACAGGTACCAGGGCAACTCATGGCGCCAACGCGCGCTGCGCTCTCCATAACGGCTGGAGGTTTTCAGCAGGTGAACCGCATCCTTGAACCGAGTGCGTACGCAGCGGTATTCGTTCTCCACACGTGTCGACGGCTGCTGGCGGGGCTGGCGCTCAGACCGTGGACGCCGGGCGGCACGACCACCGCCGGCAAGGACCATCACCAACCCCCAAAGCAGAAACACGACACTGATGGTGACCAGGCGAGCCGTCGCACCCTGCCAAACAGGCTGATCATTCACCGCCAGCAGCGGCCCCCAAAACCACACCACTGCCGCACACGAAAGCGCCAGCAACAGGCTCCAAACCCAAGTCCGGCCCAGCACGGCGCCCACACCCTTGAAGAATGCGCTCATTCTTTGCTCCCTGCGTTTACAAGGACGTGCGGATCAAATCCGACGCCGAAAATTGAAGCGGTTGCAGCGCGTTCGCGCGCTCCTTGCTCAGCACCCAGGCAAATCCTGTGTACATTGCCAGCAAGCAAACCAGGGTGAAGATGACCAACCAGGTAACGGGAACAACGCACAACCCCGTACGCCGGCTCGCCCCGTGCATCGCGGGCACGGTTGGCGCCGGCGACGGCTCCCCGCGTACGTGCCGGATCTGGCGATACAAGGCATCGCGAACACCCTCCAGTTGCGACATGCCGCGCTCCATCACTCGGTATTTGCCCTCGAACCCCAGGGATAGGCACAGGTAAAGCAGCTCCAGCATCGGCAGGTTCTTCACCGGGTCGCGTGATAGACGCTCCAGCAGTTGGAAAACTTTTTCGCCCCCGAAGGTTTCGTTATGAAAGCGGCTCAACAGGCTAACCTTCGACCATTCACTCTGTGCCCCCCACGCCGTAGTAACAACCGCCTCATCGATCACACTGCACAACACATAACGCGCCGACATGACTTGGCTGCTTTCAACACCGCCCTGCAAGGCGCGGGTTTCGAATTGAGTCACCGTCAATGACAATCGGTCGTTGAGCGTGCCCAGGTCTTCGCGACCAGAGCAGACCCTGAGCGCCATGATCTCGGACAACACAGCCCAAGCCGCAGCCACCAGCGGGTTGAGCCCAGCCTTGAAGCTCGACGCATCGAGCATACGGCCGGCATAGATCATGCGATCTTCCAGCTGCTCATAGCGTGGCGGCGATGGGAAGTCCGTCAATGCCCCCTGTGCAGGCCCATGACCCTCGCGGTCGAGCAGGACGGTTCTTTCATCCTGTGTGTACTCACTGTCCATGGCATTCAATTCCTGATGGCCCAAAAGTTGAGTTCAAGCCCGGCGAAGTCACCGCCTACGTGGAACGCGAAACCGCCCGACTGCTGCAATTGCGCGATCTCGGGGGCACTCATATCGAGGATGAAGTAGGTCTTGCCGGCATGAAACGGAATCTGCCGCGGCGCCACTGGCAGCGGCTTGACCTTGATACCGGCCAGGTGCAGGTTGACCAACTCACGTATGCGCTCTACCGGCCCGACTTTCAGGTGTGCCGGCAGGCGCTGGCGCAGTTCCTCTGCCTCACACTGCGCGGTGGCTGCCAGGATGAACGTGGCCGTACCGAGCAATTTCAACTCGTTGACCGGGCAGACCAGAACGCCGTACTGGCGTGGTTGCAATGTCAATTCGATCGCATGTTGCTCAAGCACCACCGACAGGACGGCGCGTAGGCGCTCCATCAACCCACGAAAACTGGCGCCCTGGTCGCTGTGTCGATAATGCACGTCCAGCTGCGCGCGTTTACTGTCACAGGCGAACGTTGATAGCTCGCCGAGCATCGACACCAACAGGCGGAACAGCGCTTCGGGTCGAACCTGGGCCTGGCTCAGGCAGTGCCGCAGCGCAAGTTCGGTACGATTGATCACCTGCAGCATCAGGAAATCACCGAGTTGTGTGCTTGCAGCCGTGCTCTCGCCACGAATGCGCGCCGCGATGGCATCGCCGCGGCTGGCAAGCAGACCGACGACTTCGTTAAGGCACGACGCCAAGTAGCCATGCTCCTGCACGAAAATGAAGGTCGGGATGAACGCGGTATCCAGGCTCACGCCCCCTTCACCGCTGACGTCCAGTACCTGGGCAACCTTGAGTTTGACGAAGCTCTGATCACCCGCCTGCTCGCCCAATACAAGGCGTAAGTCGGGCCGTGCGCAGCTGATTCGGCAACGCGCATCTACACCCAGGTTGGAGTCTCCCACTTCCACTTCGCATCGCAGGTAACGCGCCAGAACATCGCTCTGTTCAGGCTGGCGGACCTCAAGGTGATTGCCGCTGGCCAGGGGCAGTGCCAGGTAAATGCCCTGCCTGCCCGCATCAGTTGGCACCTGCAACACCAGCGGTTCCATAGCGGCACTCAAATCAAACAAGCTACCGTCCGGCAAGACGCCACTCGCCTTGTTGACCACCAGTTTGCCCAGCTTTAGGTATTGCTCATTCAATTCCAGCGTAAGGAAGCCCCAGGCATCACTGCCCAACAGGCGCGTCTGGTTGAGTTGCTGCTGGTAATAGCGGTCGTTGTGCTGCAAGTGCTGTGGCCGCAGCAACATGCCTTCTTGCCAGATCACTTTATGAACAGGCATCTCAGCGCACCTCCATCCCGGCGAGCGAGTCGACGACGCGTATACCGTCCTGGTCCAGCACCAGATCGGCACGGTTGCGCTGGTGCATAGTCACGGGGATCAACTGCCGCCATTGAACGTGCGGCAAGTCTCGGTAAGCCGCCAACACCCCTACAAAACGACTGTCGGGACCGATACGGAGTTTGAGCGCCAGGTGGTCACCTGGACGCAGCTCGACTTCCTCACTGCTTACCCAGTCCTTTGCCAGCAATTGCTGCGCCTTGTCATACAGGCTGAAGAAGTCGGCATGTTCGAAGGCTACGCCATGGCGCAGTTCGATCAACTGCACCACCACGGGAGAGGGGCGACCGTGCAGGTCAGGGTTGACGTGCTCGTTGGCGGTCAACACAACGTCCAGCTTGGTCAGCGTGGAAAAAGGCGATACGGCGCTGCAACCCGCCAGGAAACCAAACAAAAGCAACACCAAAGCACGGGTAGCTCGATACATGAATATCATCCTGAAAAATCAATGTGCAGGGAGGAGATCAGGCGCACCTGTTCTTCATAGGCCGTGGCGAAATCTCCGTTCAACGGGCGATCATTCAACGGCCCTTGCGCCACCAAACGCTGGTAGTGACGCTGGTAAGCACGCCAACGCGCGCCATCGGTGAAAAATCGTGGCGGCTTGCCCTGAGATTCAAAGCACCAGGCCAAATGGTTCGGCTCGAAGGCCGTGTACACCTTGTTCACGGTGCTGCGACAGGCAGCCTGCAGCGCGACCTGATGCACCTGCAGCTCCCGATGAGCCTGACCAATGGCCCGCGAGGCGGGCATTTGGCCCAAAGCCCCTGTATCCAGCAGTGCGGATAACGCCGCGTTGGTGTCGCTGAACATTTTCAAGGGGTTCTGGGCTGCGCCCTGACTGTCGAACGACGACCTCCCCCATTCGTGATGCAACTCTTCACGCGTGCGCAGGGCTTGTTGCAGCCCCTGGATCGTCAAGCGAAACAAGCCCGCCACCTTGATCGCCAACACCTCCCTGGCCGCTGGATCGAGTGCGTCGAGCCCCACGCCCAAGGCCGCCGCGAACTGTGACCAGAACACTTCATCAGTCGAGGGTGCCATTGCACTAACGTGCACCGCAGCAACCTCTACCCCGGGCTCTGCCCGGCGCGGGAATGTCACATGCTCCCTATCGGTCCCGTGGCGTTCGGCCCACACCCCTTGCTCATCAACGGCCTCGCTCAATGCTGCCAGGTCATCCGAGATGGCCTGCTGCTGGTGCTCCAGGTCCAGCGCGTGCAGAGGATCCAGGGACAGGAAGGCATCATCGGGAATCGGTACTGCCGCACTGGCACGCAGCTCGCCGCAAGGTCGTGCGGGTTGCAACAAACGCGCACGTAGCACCAACGCCCCAAGTTCGAATACATCGCCATCATTGATCAATCGCGCCTGCCCCTTGCGCAGGCGTTCAGCACTGCCTGCCACGCCAATACCGTTGCGGCTGATATCAGTCAGGAAATAGCGTCCCTCACGGTAACCGACTAATCCATGGTGACTGGAGAGCACGCGGCTGGGGTCGGGTATCACCCAGTCACATCCGGGGCCGCGGCCAATCACGCCGCCCACTGCGTCAAATACTTTGTGGGCCGAGGGTTCGGCGCTGGCGCTGTCGACCGTACAGACCTCAAACACAAGCTGCATCGTCATGATCCCTCTATTCATCGGCCACGAATAATTGCCTGTGGGTCACCCAGAGGACGGTACTCGGCATCATCGAACACGTAGTTGGCGTTACAGCCACCCAGCAAACACAACACAAGCAACACGGCGTGCCATGGACGGTCAGGCATCAGGTTTCTCCCACAGTAAAAATCAAGTGCACCATTAGCATTTCTCCCTGGCATCGCCGACGGGGATATTCAAGCGTGCAAGACGGTAAAGCAGCGTGCGTCGGGCAACCCCTAGCTCCCGCGCGGTACGGGTGCGATTGCCATGGTTCTTGTGCAAGCAATCGAGCAGGAACACTCGCTCTACTCGTTCCATGCGCTGGCGCAGCGTCACATCGTCGCTCGCGGCCGGCGCCGCAGTCGGTGGCAGCGCCAGGTGCTCCGGCAAGATCACGCCGGCGTCACACAACAACACGGCACGCTCAACCATGCATTTAAGCTCGCGTACGTTGCCGGGAAAGGCGTGGCCGGACAGTTGATCAAGGGCCAGGGTGGACCAACCCACGGGAGACCTCTCCAGCGCCGCGCACGCCTCGTCAGTGAAATAGCGCGCCAGTTGCAGCAGGTCGCCGTCTCGCTCGCGCAGGGCCGGTAACGTGATCGGAAACTGCACGAGCCGGTAATAGAGGTCTTCGCGAAAGCGCCCCTCGGCGACCATCGCAGCGAGGTCGCGATGAGTGGCCGCAATGATCCGCACGTCGACCTTATGCGCCGCGCTGGCACCCAGCGGCCGGACCTCGCCCTCCTGCAAGGCCCGCAGCAATTTGGCTTGCAGTGCCAGCGGCATGTCGCCGATTTCATCCAGCAGCAACGTACCGCCGTGCGCGGCATCAAACAGACCCGCATGATTGCGCTCGGCCCCCGTGAACGCACCTTTGCGATAACCGAAGAGCTCGCTCTCAAGCAGCCCTTCAGGGAACGCTGCGCAGTTCTGCACGACGAAGGCTTTCTCCCGGCGCGGGCCGGCCGCATGAATGGCCCGAGCTACCACTTCCTTGCCGGTACCGGTCTCGCCGCACAGCAGTACGGTATACGGGGTATGCAGGACTTTACTGATCAAATGGCACGTCTGTTTCATCGCCGCACTGGAGCCAATCAATCCGTACTCCCTGGCCAATGGCTTGTTGCACCTGAGCCTTGAATCAACGTTGGGCTGCATACTGCGCAGTACCAGCAGCTGGTTCACGGCGAAGCTGCCCAACTGCGCCAGGGAGGTTGCGTAGCCTTGCAACTGGCCCGGCTGTTGCCGAGCGCACAGCAGCACACCGGCGACCCGCTCACCACGATTGAGCAACGGCACGCTCAACAGCGCCCGCCAGGGCTTCACCGGTACGGGCAGGAAATTAACGTCATGGCAACTGTTCTGTACATCTTCCAGGCTCAGGACAGCACCTTGGCTCAAGGTATGGTTCAACAATGGTGGATGGTGCAGATCAGCATCTGCGACCGCGACGACCATCGATGCCGCCTCGGACAAATGTTGGGCAATCAGTTCAAGGCGACCGGTCACTTCATTGAGCAGGTAAAACTGGCTGAGTTCGCACTGGCTCAGTTGTGCCACACCGGCGACGAGCGCGTCAGGCAGCGCCTGTTCATCACGGCACAACGCCAGGTGTGTAAAGCAGGCGGCCAGCGCATTGGCGTATACCAGTGGGTCGGACAATTCGCCTGGCAGGTCCACATTCATCATGATCATCAACCCCTGTTAAAATTGCCGGCAAGCGTAACCACGCCGTCGGCCTGTTCATGCGCCAGCCAGGTGGTCCAGCCCAGGCGGCAAAGCGTGTTTTCGCCGATGTGCAACGGCCTGACCTCGCCCGGCGCCAACGTCAGGCGCAGGTCGTATTCCAGAGGGTCGCGCAGGGTCAGTCGCACCAGCGCGCACAGCCGCTGGTACGCCTCAGCGATAGGCAGAAAATCATGGAAACGCTGCCAACCCAGCGCCAGAAGATGCACCCTGAACTTGCCGCCGCGGTCAGCGATGCGATGCCCCAGGACAAGGTCCTGGCCAAGGGCACTGTTGGCCTGCCCCAGATGATTGCATTGCAACTGGCTGACCTCGACCGTGCGCTCCACCCATTGCTCGATAAACAACGCGTCGTGCTTGAAGTAGTAACGCAGGACAGCCTCGATCAGCGCAGCCGAGTGCACTCGCAAACTCAGCAGGCCCAGATAAGGCAGCAGGCGCTTGCAATCAAGCTGCGAAGCACTGCGAATTGCGCTGTCGCCCAGCCCCATCAAGGCAAACATCTGCTCGGAAAACCTGTCGTTAGCACCTGCCCGGAAACACGCTCGATAACGGTATTTGCGCCAGATCGGCAACATCAAGCGCTGCAGGCGATGATGGAACAGATCAAGGAAATCTCGAGTCGGGTTGCCGCCCGAGCGCTCGGCAAACGCTTGCTCGGCGTAAAACGCAGGTAGCGGCGAGCCAGCACCGAATAACCCCAATACGTTGAGACGCAAGCGAGCGCGCAAGGCCCCGTGCTCGCTGAAAAACTCCACACGGTCGATATCGTGCGCGGCAAACCCAAAACCGGGGTTGGCCTGGAACTCCAATTGGTCATACAGCGCCTCGTCATCCAGCAGCGGATGGGCCTCGCGCAGTCGTTCGATGACCTGCACAATCGCCTGAAATAGCGTGTACTCACGAATCACACGGCAAAGTTGAGTCAAAACAGCGGTTGCTGCCCCATCCGGGATGGCCATAGGTACACGTCTCCTTGTGTGCTGATGACCCGCAACTCGTGATACGAATTGAGGCTTGCATAGAGCGCAAAGAACTGATTGAGAACAGAGGCGAATACAAACAGATCGCCCTGACCGACAAAGCCCTGGGAATCAACCGTCAGCTCGACCTGCAAGCCTCGAACAGGCAGACCGCGGTGCAGACGGTCCACTGCCTCATGGCGAATGGAGCGCAAAGCGCTCAACCTTTTCTGACTTACCTTCAGCGCCTGTCGATCGTGATAGCGCGGCAAGTCGTAGGTTTGGAGTATCACTTTCAAGGCATTGATATCGGTCAACGACAGATAGTTGACCGACATATTGCTGATGATCTTCCACAAAAAATCCTGGTCCAGTGGCGGCGCAAAGCTCGCTGTGGGCGTGGTGATGTTGCAAAACCCCAATGACTCCGGGGTCTGTTCCCCGGGCAGGGTGATTTCGCCTGCACGAAGTTGGCGCGGCAGGTTGCAATTGGTACAGGTCAGTTCGACCGACAGGGTTTCCTGGCCCTGTTCGCGGCGGCTGGGGAATCCCATCCAGGTATCAAGCCCGCCATGCTGTACCGACGAACGCTGGCGAATGCTGTAACTGGAGGGGGCCGCCGTAGCCTCGTGATCGCAGTCATGTTCGAACGACTCGAACGGCACATAGGTCTGGTAGCCCAACCCGCCGGGGCGCCACCCGGTGACCTGGTCCACGGAAAACACACTGGCATTGCCCGGCGTATATTCCCCAGGTACCAACAGGTACTCATCCTGTTTACCGTCCAGGCGAATGGGGATCGCATCCTGTTTGAACAGGTTGACGATGGGCGTGCAATACAGCTTCACGTTGTCCAGGGTTGGACGCAGGGGATCACGGCCCTGGGTGTGAAGTTCGAAGCGCATCACCATGCCATGCGCCTCCCGTAGCAGCTCGTCAGGCAGCGTGTGCACCACGTTCAGCCCTTCGACGTCGACAAACAGGTATTTCTCGGGAAAAGCGAAGTACTCCTGCAGATGCCGATAACCATCGAAGGTGTTCTGCGGATAAGGAATCAGCGCCTGCTCCGGGGAAAACCCCACTGGCTGGACCTGGCCGGCACTGAGGCGCAGCGTTACAGGTTGCCCGTCGCGGGTCCTCACCAGTACACCCTCGTGATCCAGCAGCGACAGGCAGATACTGTCGACATGGCGCAACAGGCTGAGGTACAGGCCCTGACTGATGTAGTGGTCGCCAGCCAAGTGCAGCCTCAGCGAATCAAATGCCAACTCACTGAAGTTACCTTGGGTACTCATGGTCAGTTGCAACTCCAGCCAGGCTCCCTCGCCCTGGCAGCGGTATTCCAGGCCACTGAGTTGCAGGGGCATGATGTCGGTGGCATAGCATGTGCGGAACCGGCAACGCTCACCCTTGATGGGAGCGCTTTCCACGGCGGTGTCCCGGGCCACTCGAACACTGGGGCCGGCACGTTTCAAGGGGTCGAATTGCAGGATGCTGAAGGCCGGTGTTGGCCGCATGTAATGGGGCCATAACAAGTGCATCAACGAATGCGTCAGCTCCGGCAGTTCGTCATCCAGCTTTTGTCGCAGGCGAGCGGTCAGAAATGCAACCCCCTCCAGTAAACGCTCGACATCCGGGTCCTGGCCGGCCTCAGCAAGAAACGGCGCCAGAGCTGGATTGCGCTCGGAAAAACGCCGCCCTTGTTGGCGCAGCGCGCTGAGTTCACTTTGAAAGTAGCGGTTAAACGTCATGGACGAAAACCTCTACCCGCCCGGCTTGCGCAAGACGGGCCTGAAACACGACCGGTTGCAGGACGCCGTCGATAACTCGCTCAGCTTCAATTGCAAATGCCAGGACCAGGGACCCACGCACATCGGGCAACAGCCTGACATGCACATTCGCCAGTCGCGGTTCGTAGGCCTGGATAAAACGCTCGATATGCAGCCGCGACTGAGTCAATGATTCATGCAGGCTCAGTCGCATGTCGTTGAGATCAGGCAAACCATAATCAGCCAGTGTCTGGACACTGCCCGCACGTGTGCTGAGCATTTTCCCCAGATGTGCGGCGATGGACGCCACAGGACACCCTCGAGTCGATGCACCGTATTCAAGACGCTCGAAAAGGCTGTTGTGCTGAATCATGCCCTGGCCTCTGCTCATTCTTTATCGAGCTTGCCAACCAGGGACAAGGTGAAGTCTGCCCCCATGTACTTGAAATGCGGGCGCACTGTCACGTTGACGCGGTACCAGCCGGGCTCGCCCTCGACATCACTGACGACGATGCGCGCGGCACGCAGTGGGCGCCGTCCACGCACTTCGGCGCTGGGGTTTTCCTGGTCCGCCACATATTGGCGAACCCACTTGTTGAGTTCCTGCTCAAGGTCCGTGCGCTCTTTCCAAGCGCCCAACTGTTCGCGTTGCAGAACCTTGAGGTAATGGGCCAGGCGGTTGACCACCATCATGTAGGGCAATTGGGTGCCCAAGCGGTAATTCAGTTCTGCCGCCCTGCCTTCTTCACTGATGCCAAAGAATTTGGGCTTTTGCACGGAGCTGGCGGAAAAGAACGCTGCATTGTCGCTGCCCTTGCGCATGGTCAAGGCGATGAACCCTTCTTGCGCCAGCTCGTATTCGCGCCGATCCGATACCAGCACTTCGGTAGGGATCTTGGTTTCAATCTCGCCCATGCTCTGGAAGTGATGCAGTGGGAGGTCCTCGACGGCCCCGCCGCTTTGCGGCCCGATGATATTCGGGCACCAGCGAAAGCGAGCGAAACTGTCTGTCAGGCGTGTGGCAAAGGCATAGGCGGTATTGCCCCACAGGTAATGCTCGTGGCTGTTAACCACGTTTTCCTGATACGCAAAGGTCTTGACTGGGCACTCAAGGGGGTCATACGGGGTGCGCAACAGAAAGCGCGGGACAGTAAGGCCAATGTAACGGGCGTCTTCGCTCTGGCGAAAGCTTTGCCATTTGGCAAACTGCGGCCCTTCGAAATGATCCCGCAGGTCTTTCAGGTCGGGCAGCCCGGTGAAGCTTTCCAAGCCAAAGAAACTCGGCCCCGCCGCAGCAATAAAGGGGGCGTGAGCCATGCTGGCGACGCTGGAGGCGTATTGCATCAGCTTTACATCGGGCGCACTGGGCGAGAGAAAATAATTGGCAATGATCGCACCCACCGGCTGCCCACCGAACTGACCGTATTCAGCGCTGTAAACATGCTTGTAAAGCCCGGACTGAGTGATTTCCGAGGAATCCTCGAAATCATCCAGCAGGTCTTCGCGTGAGACATTCAACAGCTCGATCTTGATGTTCTCGCGAAAATTGGTGCGGTCGACCAGCAACTGCAACCCCCGCCAGGAAGCTTCCAGCGCCTGGAAGTCGGGATGGTGCAGGATCTCATCCATTTGCTGGCTGAGCTTGGTATCGATTTCGGCGATCATCCGGTCGACCAGGCGTTTCTTTACCGGTTCGTCACGGTTGTGTGGCTTGAGCAGCTCCGCGATAAACGCCGATACGCCGCGCTTGGCGATGCCGTAAGCCTCGTCGTCGGCGCTCAGCAATGTCTGGGCGGTGATGTTGTCGAGGATGCTGCAGGTGTGGATAGTCTGTACCGATTGCAGCTCGTGTTGAATCGTGGTCATGGTATCAGTGTCCTTTTACTGAAAATGTCAGGCGTCTGGGCTGGGCAGCCCAAGCTCGGCCAGAACTCGTGCGCGGGAATCACCATGGGTCAATGCCTGCTCGATCGCCTTGCGAAAGCTTGGGGTGTTGCCCAATGGTCCCTTGAGCGCCACCAGTGCTTCACGCAGTGCCATCAGCTTTTGCAACTCCGGGATCTGCTCGACAAGATTCGCGGGATTGAAGTCTTTCATCGCGTTGATGCGAACCTGGATCGCCAGTTCTTCCACGTCGGCTTGATCCTGGAGGCGATTGGGTACGTTCAGCGTCAGGCTCACTGCTTGCTTGGCCAACACCTCGTCGAGGGTGTGCTTGTCGATACCGATGGGCTTGCGATCTTCCAGCTTGCGCAGGTCCGCACGTTGGGAAAAATCCCCCAGCACCAGCAGCTTCAACGGTAGCTCGACCTCTTCCTGGGCACCGCCGAGGGCGGGTTTGAAGGTAATATTGATACGTTCCTTGGGGGCTACCGAACCGTCTTTGGCCATGGTGCTTTTCCTTTTATTTAATGAGGCGCTATTGAAGTACTGCTTCCAGGTCGAAATGACACAACCGGCGATGCAGGGCATCCTTGCCGTCGCGTATGGCTTGGCTTTGAGGTAGCAGGTCGTAGCAGCGGTACAGGAGCTGAGCGACTTGCAGGGCCAACGCCGGCTCCCAACTTTCCAGGCCCGTGCGCTGTAATTGAAGATCGAGTTGCTCCAGCTGGATCCTGGCCAGCTCGTGTTTGCCGGCCGCCATGCACAGCCTGGCCAGCGCCAGGCGCCAATGAAAACGGCAGCGATCACTGACCGCGCCCTGCAAGCCTTGCTTGATCACACCCACCGCGGCTTTGAGCCCGTCCTTGCGCAGACAAGGCATTACCGCGTCCAACGCCGCGTCCCAGGGTTGGGTCGTCAGGTCGCTCACGACTTCACTGGGCGCAGGCTTGCGCACATGGCGCATCACGTGCAGCGCAATCCACTCGGCTGTCGCAGTGTCGGCAAAGGGGGTGCCGTCGTCGAAGCGGTACTCCGTCAGGTTTGGCAGGCGCTGCAGCAGCAGCGCGAAATGTATCTCCAGTTCGGCCATGGCCAGGTCCGCGTGCAAGCCGTCCAGACACTCCCAGGCCATGCGCAAACCATCGAACCAGAACAACGCACCGGCCAGACTGACTTCCAGTTCGAACAGCACATCGGCGTAATGGCCTTGGCTCAAGCGCTCCTGATAACGCTTGAGCTTGTCGGCGGCCAATGGGCGCAGCGCGGTTATGCGTTCACTGTTGGCGTCGGGGTAGTTGACGAGCATCAGCCACGCCAAGGTTCGGCCCAGGCGCAAAGCCCGCAGGTCGGTGGCGTTCTGGCGCAACCACCAGGCGCATAAAGGCCGGGCCTGTTCCTGTAATGAGCGCAGTAATTTGTGCGCCTCTTTTTCGCTGTTGACCGATTGCTCGGGGGTGGGCAACTGGACCGCCGCTTGCCTCACGCCGGGAATAGCACCCGCGCCCCCATCAGCTTCTGGCGCCCCTTGCGCGGCATCGGCCAGGCGCTCCGCCAATTGCCGTCGAATCGGCAGCAGCACGGGAGCATCACTCCCCAGATGTTGGGCCCATAGTTGGTCCAGATGTTCGAGGTGTTCCAGCAACGCTTGAAATAAAGGCTGTTGATCATTGAGCAAGGTTTTTTTTGCAAACGCTTGCTCAAGGCGCGACACCAACCAGCCAAACGCTGCAACGCGGGTACGCAGTTTGCCTGGGTAGACGTGCACCCAATGGTGCTCGCAGAGCTCACGCAGCACACCGAGGCCGGCCAGCAATCCAGCCAATGAATCACGCTGATACAAGGCCCAGGTCAACCAGCAGGCGACACGCAGATCCTTGGAGTGCTCACGCAGCAGGCATTCGCTGATTTCGCTGACCCGCTGCCAATCCGGCAGCCCATTGCCATGAACCGACTGCGCTTTGCCAAGTTCGCCTTCCAGCGCTTCGAACTCGTTGGAAAAGCGCATATCAATGCCCACGAAACTACCTGGCGAACAGGCTGCTCGTGCAAGTAGCAAATAATAGGCATACAGTTCTTTTGAATGACTCATTTTCGGCCGCACACAACCATCCAAGGCAAAATAGGCAAACTTAACGCCATTAAAGTACGTATCAGAGAGCCCTTAAGTTCCGTTCAAACATATCGAGACACAAGAACCTTAGCCATGCATAAAGCAATGAGCAAGCGACGGACCAAAACTTAAGAAACATCCTACGCACCGCTATAATCTTGGCCTGCGCAGCTATTTGCGCACACATTCGAGTAACAACAACTCTGTTAGCTCGGCCGGCCGTGTACTTCACCCTAAAAACACGTGAGCAACTAAGTGCGCATCGATGCGCAACTTTTATAACTAAAAACAGCCCATAGCCCGGAATAAAAACCCAATACGCAGCGCACCAAACAGTGCTCGCCCTTATTTCATTGAACTTCACACTTTCAGGCACGCTTCTTGTTATAGGTTATAGGCACCTACCCGTTCAGCCATTTCGCTGTTCGGCAAAACCTACTCAACCCGGCAAGGAAACCAATCATGCCAACACCCGCGTACCTCTCCATCACCGGAGTCAAACAAGGTTTGATCACGGCAGGCACATTTACTCAGGACTCGGTAGGCAACATTTATCAGGAAGGTCATGAGGATCAGATACTGGTCCAGGCATTTGCCCATCAGGTGATCATTCCTCGCGATCCGCAATCGGGCCAGCCGACAGGTCAGCGCGTGCACAAGCCGCTGATGATCAGCAAGGTTTTCGATAAATCGTCACCGTTGCTGTTCAGCGCCCTGACCAGCGGTGAAGAAGTCTCCTGCCGCCTCGAATGGCTGCGCACCTCGTCCGCCGGAACCCAGGAGCACTACTTCACCATTGAACTGGAGGGTGCGACTATCGTGGACATCCAGTCACGCATGCCCAACTGCCAGGACCCCGACAACGCCCACTTCACTCATCTGGAGGATGTGCACTTCACCTATCGCAAGATCATCTGGACTCACGAAGTGGCCGGAACTTCCGGCTCGGACGACTGGCGCAGCCCAGTGGCCGGCTAACCACGGCTAGAGCGGGAACAGCTGCCAGGGAAGGCGCCGTTCCTGCTGGCCGGTTACACCATCGCCAATGGGTGCTTACGCTTGGGCGCTGCGAACACACGATCGATAGCGTCCAGGTCATGTTCATCCAACACCAGCTTCGCAGCTGCGGCGTTGAGTCGGATGTGTTCAGGTGTGACCGCCTTGGGGATTGCGATGACACCCTCCTGGCGCAGGACCCACGCCAGCGATACCTGGGCCGGTGTGACCTCATGGCGACGTGCGATCTGCTTGAGGGTCGGGCTCGACAGCAGCTCACCACCCTGGGCGATGGGACAATAAGCCATCAGTGGTAAATGATGCTGTTGCCACCATGGCAACAGGTCGAACTCGATCCCGCGCTCTTCAATGTTGTAGAGCACTTGATTGGTCGCACATGCAGGGGATGCGAGCTCCTGCAGGTCTGCCACATCGAAGTTGGAAACACCCCAGCGGCCGATTTTGCCGGCCTCGCGCAAACGCTCGAACGCTTCGACAGTTTCTTCAAGTGGGTACTGGCCGCGCCAGTGCAACAGATACAAATCAATGTAATCGGTGCCAAGGCGCTGAAGGCTGGCTTCGCAGGCGCGAGGCACCCCCTTTTGGCTGGCGTTATGCGGATAGACCTTGCTGACCAGAAATACCTGGTCGCGCTTGCCACGAATCGCCTCTGCGACCACCTCTTCGGCACCGCCGTCGCCATACATCTCGGCGGTATCGATGAGCGTCAGGCCCTCATCGATACCCAGTTGCAGCGCAGCAACTTCGGCGCGGCGCCGGCTTGGGTCTTCGCCCATGCGCCAGGTCCCCTGGCCGATGACAGGGACGGGAACACCGGCCAGATCAATGGTACGCATGACAACCTCCTGGTGAGTGTGCTGATTAACAATGTGGCATTGAGCGGACAAAAGGGTTCAATCGCAGTATGGTTGCCCTTTCGCCAGTCGCCAGGAATCACCGGTAATGCTGTTTGTCGTCATGCTCGGGGGCAAGCATCCACGGGCAAAAATCGAAGTACACGATGTAGTGTTCGCCGTGGCGGATACGTTGCAGGCCAGCTACCCGCAATTGCGCGACGCCTGGTTTGGCAGCCCCAAGGGTGTGCACATCGACTCATGGATGGCGGTCGACGGCGTCGACGGCTGGAAAGTTGAACTGAGCAATCTGGCGCCTCATGGCGACGCGCCCCGCCTGTACTTCATCAACCTCGGTGGCTATGAAGCCCATAGCTTCGGCGAGGCCCATCACTACCTGCTGGTAGTCGCTCGTAACAAAAAGCAGGCCATGAGCCAGGGCAAGCAGCAGATGCTGCGCCACTGGTCCCAGGCCCACACCGACGGCGTGCTGGATATTGACGACTGCCTGCCGATCGACTTGGTGGACGGCCGTTATATCCACCTGGTGCAGGGGCCGCACCAACCGATCGTGCAGCGCAACGACTACATCGTGTTGCCTTGAACCGCCACGCTGAAAAAGGCAGGACTGAACAACAGCGGAACTTTGCCAGGAAATAACCGCCTGAATCCGGTACGCTCACCGTTTTTTTACTCTAGGAGTTATTCCCCATGGCCAAAGCCACCGCCCGTCACATCCTCGTTTCCACTGAAGACAAGTGCAACGAACTCAAGGCCCAAATCGAAGGCGGCGCTGATTTCGCAGAAATCGCCAAAGCCAATTCGTCCTGCCCATCCAGCCGCCAGGGCGGTGACCTGGGTTCGTTCGGCCCAGGCCAAATGGTCAAGGAATTCGACACTGTCGTATTCAGCGCCCCGGTCAATACCGTGCAGGGCCCGGTGAAAACCCAGTTCGGTTATCACCTGCTGGAAGTCACCAGCCGCCAGGATTGATTCAATCGGCGCAGATGCGATAAACAACGGCCCGCCCTTTGGCGGGCCGTTGTGCATGTGATGACTGGCGATGCCCAGGCCGTTAGCGTACAAATCTCTATTCTTCTTAACCCGGCGTTCAAGGCTGATAATGCGATTGGCTTTTTCATCTCTGCTCTGCTCCACCTTGGCCCTGCTGATGGCCAGCACTGCGGCGATCGCAGCCCCGCAAACCTACCTGACGGTTTACGGCGAGCCCGCCAAGTACCCCGCCGGTTTCAGCCACTTCGACTATGCCAACCCCAACGCGCCCAAGGGCGGCAGCCTGCGGCGCTCGGCGCTGGAGGTCGGGCGGTTTGATCATGTGCTGCCGTATATCGACAAAGGTATTGGCGTGTCTCAGGTCGACGGCTGGGTGTATGCGCCCCTGGCGCTGCGCTCGCTGGATGAGCCCTACACCGTTTATGGCCTGGTGGCAGAAAAAATGGAGCGCGCCGACGACGGCCTGTCGCTACGTTTCTACCTCAATCCCAAGGCGCGTTTCGCCGACGGTACCCCGATTACAGCCGAAGACGTGCGCTACAGCTTCGATCTGCTGATGACCCAAGGCAGCCTGCGCTTTCGCACGTTGTTTGCCGACGTCAAGCACGTCGAAGTCGAAGGCGAGCGTCAGGTACGCTTCGACTTCTCCAGCAACGACAACCGCACCCTGCCCCTGGATATCGCCACCTTGCCGGTGTTCCCGGAGCATTGGTGGAAGACCCGCGACTTTGCCAATGGCGGCGGCTACGAAGCCCCGCTGGGCAGCGGCCCGTACAAGGTCAGCAAGATCGACTCCGGCAGCACCATCACCTTTACCCGCGATCCGGATTGGTGGGGCAAGGATTTGCCGGTCAGCCGTGGCCTGTACAACTTCGATCACCTGAGCTTGGAATACTTCGGCGACACCGAAGTGGCGCGCCAGGTGCTGCGCGGCGGCGCCTACGACTTCAACCGTGAATTCTCCGCCACCGGCTATTCCATCGGCTACAACGGCCCGGCGCTGGACGATGGTCGCCTGCAGCGCGCACACCTGGCCAAAGAGATGCCGCAACCGGCCCAAGGCTATGTGTTCAACGTGCAGAAGCCGATTTTCAAAGATCGCCGCGTGCGCCAGGCCTTGGCGATGCTGTGGGATTTCGAATGGGCCAACCGGCAAATGATGCGCAACCTGTACATCCGCCAGCAAAGCTACTTTTCCAACAGCCCGCTGGCGGCCAGCCAATTGCCGACCCAGGAAGAACTGGCGATCCTGGAACCGTTGCGCGGACAAATCCCGGATGAAGTGTTTACCCAGGTATTCAAGGCCCCGGTCACCGACGGCAGCGGCATGATCCGCGATAAACAACTGCAAGCCCTGGCACTGCTTGAGGACGCTGGCTGGAAACCGGTGGGTGACAAACTCGTCAACGCCCAGGGCGAGCCGCTGGAGTTCACCTTCCTCAACGTCCAGAACGGGCTTGAGCGCCTGTTGCTGCCCTACAAGCGCAACCTGGCGCAGATCGGCATCACCCTCAATATCCGCCGCATCGACTCGTCGCAGTACGTGAACCGCCTGATGGCCCGTGACTACGACATGATCGTCACCGGTTTTCCGGTCACCACCTCGCCCGGCATGGAGCTGTACAACTACTTCGGCTCCGCCGCTGCGTTCGATCCGGGCGCCAACAACTACATCGCACTCAAGGATCCGGCCGTCGATACGCTGATCAACGGTTTGGTGAAGGCCGACACCCAGGCGCAGATGCTCACCTACGCCCACGCCCTGGACCGTGTGCTGCAATGGAATTACCTGTGGATCCCCAACTATTACCCCCCGGGCACCTCCGCCGCGTGGTGGAACCGTTTCGGCCGCCCGGCGATCGAGGCGAAGAATGACGAAGCCCTGGAAACCTGGTGGGAAGTCAGCCCCACGCCACTGACTAACGAGCAAATGCAGGCCGAGCTGAAAAAACGCGGAGGAGCCCGTTGATGTTTGCCTATATCGTACGGCGCCTGCTGCTGATCATCCCGACGCTGGTGATCATCCTGCTGGTGAACTTCGTGATCGTGCAGGCCGCGCCCGGCGGGCCGGTGGAACAGGCCATTGCCCATCTGCAAGGCATTGGCGGCGGCGGTGTAGCGGGCGCATCCGGCGAAGGTATCAGCGGCTCCCGGGCCAGTCGTGGCCTGGACCCGAAGCTGATCAAGGACATCGAAAAACAATACGGCTTCGATAAGTCCGCACCGGAACGCCTGTGGCTGATGCTCAAGAACTACGCCCAGCTGGACTTCGGCAACAGTTTCTTTCGCGGCGCGACGGTGACCGACCTGATCCTGGAAAAGATGCCAGTTACCATTTCCCTAGGCCTGTGGGCGACGCTGATCACCTACCTGGTGTCGATACCCTTGGGGATACGCAAGGCCGTGCGCCATGGCAGCAGCTTTGACATGTGGAGCAGCACGGCCATCGTGATCGGTTACGCGATGCCGGCGTTCCTGTTTGCGATGTTTCTGATTGTGGTATTCGCCGGCGGTACGTCGCTGAACTGGTTCCCGGTGCGCGGGCTGGTGTCGGAAAACTTTGCCGAACTGAGCACCGTGGGCAAGGTTGCCGACTATTTCTGGCACCTGGTTTTGCCGGTGACGGCGCTGGTGATCGGCGGGTTTGCCACCTTGACCATCCTCACCAAGAACTCGTTCCTCAATGAGATTACCCGCCAGTACGTGGTGACCGCCCGTGCCAAGGGCCTGAGCGAACGCCGGGTGCTGTACGGCCATGTGTTTCGCAATGCCATGCTGCTGGTGATCTCGGGGATTCCCCAAGCGTTTATCAGCGTATTTTTTGCCGGCTCACTGCTGATCGAAGTGATCTTCTCCCTCGACGGCCTGGGCCGCATGAGCTACGAGGCGGCAGTGTCCCGTGACTACCCGGTGGTATTCGGCTCGCTGTTTATCTTCACCCTGTTCGGCCTTTTGATAAAACTCATCGGTGACCTCTGCTACACCCTGGTGGACCCGCGTATCGACTTTGCTGCGAGGAACGCCTGATGCTTGACCTGTCTCCCGTTGCGCGTCGGCGTTTCGAACGCTTCAAGAAAAACCGGCGTGGCTGGTGGTCGCTGTGGTTGTTTATCGGCCTGTTTATCCTGACTCTGGGCGGCGAGTTGATCGCCAATGACAAACCCTTGGTGCTCAGCTTCAAGAACGAACTGTATTTTCCGGTGTTCAAGCGCTACACCGAACAGCAGTTCGGCGGGCAGCTGCCGTTCCAGGCGGATTACCGCAGTGACTATGTGCAAAAGCTGATCAAGCAGGACGGCGGCTGGATGCTGTTCCCGCCGATTCCCTTTAGCGACGACACCCCCAATTATGAGCTGACCCGCCCTGCCCCGAGCCCACCGTCGGCGGTGAACTGGCTGGGCACCGATGACCAGTCCCGCGATGTGCTGGCGCGGGTGATCTTCGGCGCAAGGGTGTCGATCCTGTTTGCCCTGGCCCTGACCGCCATCAGCGCCGCCATCGGCATTGCCGCCGGGGCGTTGCAGGGTTACTACGGCGGCTGGGTGGATTTGCTCGGGCAGCGCATTCTGGAGGTGTGGTCCGGCCTGCCGGTGCTGTACTTGCTGATTATCCTGTCGGGGTTCGTCGAGCCGAATTTCTGGTGGTTGCTGGGGATCATGGCGCTGTTTTCCTGGCTGGCGCTGGTGGATGTGGTGCGCGCCGAGTTCCTGCGCGGGCGCAACCTGGAGTACGTCAAGGCCGCGCGCGCCCTGGGCCTGGGCGACGCCAAGATCATTCGCCGGCATATCCTGCCCAATACCATGACCGCGACGCTGAGCTATCTGCCGTTTATCTTGACCGGGGCGATATCCACCTTGAGCGCCCTGGATTTCCTCGGCTTCGGTATGCCGGCTGGCAGCGCGTCCCTGGGTGAGCTGATCGCCCAGGGCAAGCAGAACCTGCAAGCCCCCTGGCTGGGCCTGACCGCGTTTTTCACCTTGGCGCTGATCCTGTCGTTGCTGGTGTTTATCGGCGAGGCGTTGCGTGACGCCTTCGACCCTCGCTCATGAGTAATTGCCTATGAACCTGATCGAAATCCGCGACCTGTGCGTCGCGTTCAGCGGCCAGACCGTGGTACGCAATCTGAGCCTGGATGTGCGCCCCGGCGAGTGCCTGGCGCTGGTGGGTGAGTCGGGCTCGGGCAAGTCAGTGACCGCCCATTCAATCCTGCAACTGCTGCCGCAAGCCGGTACCGAAACCACGGGCTCGATCAAGTATCGTGGCCAGGAGTTGATCGGTGCAGCGTCGTCTACCCTGCAAAAACTGCGCGGTAACCGAATTGCGATGATCTTCCAGGAGCCGATGACGTCCCTGAACCCGTTGCACAGCATCGAAAAGCAAATCGGCGAAACCCTGCTGCTGCACAAGGGCCTGGGCGGCAAGCAGGCGCGGGCGCGGATTCTCGAACTGCTGGAGCTGGTGGGTATCCAGAAACCCCAGGAACGGCTCAAGGCCTACCCGCATCAGTTGTCCGGCGGCCAGCGCCAGCGGGTGATGATCGCCATGGCCCTGGCCTGCGAGCCGGAGTTGCTGATTGCCGACGAGCCCACCACCGCGCTGGACGTGACCGTGCAGCGCAAGATCCTGCTGCTGCTCAAGTCTTTGCAGCAACGCCTGGGCATGTCGCTGCTGCTGATCAGCCATGACCTTAACCTGGTGCGCAGTATCGCCCAGCGGGTCTGCGTGATGCGCGCCGGGGAAATTGTCGAGCAGGCTGACTGCCAGACCTTGTTCACGGCCCCACAGCACCCTTACAGCCGCCTGCTGCTGGACGCCGAGCCCACGGGCGATGCGCTGTGCAGCGATGCGCGCGAGACGGTGTTGCAAGTAGACAACCTCAACGTCGATTTCCCCTTGGGCGGCGGGTTGTTTCGGCGCAAGACCTGGCTGCGTGCGGTCGACGGCATCAGCCTCAGCGTGCAGCGCGGCAAGACCCTGGGGATTGTCGGTGAGTCCGGCTCAGGCAAATCGACGTTGGGCCAGGCGATCTTGCGTTTACTTGACTCCACCGGCAGCATCCGCTTCCAGGGTGAGGCCCTCGACCCGCTCAACCATCAGCAGATGCGCCCGTGGCGCAAGCAGATGCAGGTGGTGTTCCAGGACCCCTATGGCAGCCTCAGCCCGCGCATGTCGGTCGAGCAGATCATCAGCGAAGGCCTGGAAGTGCATGCGCCATGCAGCCTGGCCGAGCGCGATGCCCAGGTGATCCAGGTGCTCAAGGACGTGGGCCTCGACCCCGCCAGCCGGCATCGCTACCCCCATGAGTTTTCCGGTGGCCAGCGCCAACGCATCGCCATCGCCCGCGCCCTGGTGCTCAAACCGGCGCTGATGCTGCTCGACGAACCCACTTCGGCCTTGGACCGTACGGTGCAGAAACAAGTGGTGGCGTTGCTGCGTGAACTGCAGGACAAATATGGCCTGACTTATCTGTTTATCAGCCATGACCTGGCCGTGGTGCGCGCCATGGCCCATGACATGATCGTGGTCAAGGATGGCAAGGTAGTGGAGCGCGGTGCCAGTCATGATGTGTTTGATTCGCCCCAGCACCCCTATACCAAAGAACTGCTGGCTGCAGCGCACATCCCTTTGTGATGATCAACAGGACTCTGCCTCCATGAGTACCAGCCTCAAGGATTATCAACACGTTCGCGGCCTGGCCATTCAGTCGTTGTTCGAGATCATCGAGCAGTCCAGCGAAGGCACGGTCATCGTCGACCGCGACGCGAACATCGTGTGGATGAACGAGCGCTACGCTAGGCGTTTCGGCCTGCACAGCGCCGATGAGGCCATCGGCCAGCCCTGCGAGCAGGTGATTTCCAACAGCCTGTTGCGCCAGGTGGTGCACAACGACCGGCCGATCCTGCTGGATATCCAGGACACCCCCAAGGGCCCGCTGGTGGTGATGCGCCTGCCGATCCACGACGATGCCGGAGTGGTGATCGGTGCGATTGGCTTTGCGCTGTTCGATGAGTTGCGCAACCTGTCACCGCTGATCGAGCGCTACCTGAGCATGCAGCAAGAACTGGCCTCGACGCGCTCGCTGCTGCGCTCGCGGCAAAGCAAATACAACTTCGCGCATTTTATCGGCACCAGCGCTGCAAGCCTGGAGGTCAAGCGCCGGGCGCGGCGCAGTGCGAGTGCCGAGTCGCCGGTGTTGCTGCTGGGGGAAACCGGCACCGGCAAAGAACTGCTCGCCCAGGCTATCCACGGTGCGTCACCGCGGGCGCACAAAGCCTTCGTGAGCATCAACAGCGCCGCGATTCCACACGATCTGCTCGAAGCAGAGTTCTTCGGCACCGCACCCGGTGCATTTACCGGCGCCGACCGCAAGGGTCGCCCCGGCAAGTTCCAGATCGCCCAGGGCGGCACGCTGTTTCTCGACGAAATTGGCGACATGCCGCTGCCGCTGCAAAGCAAATTGCTGCGGGTGTTGCAGGAAAAGGAATTCGAACCGGTGGGCTCCAACGAGATGCTGCACAGCGATGTGCGGGTGATTGCCGCCACATCCATGAACCTGGAAGCAGCGATCAAGCGTGGCGAGTTTCGTGCGGATTTGTATTACCGCCTCAACGTACTGCCGATCCAGGTACCGCCGTTGCGTGAGCGGCTGGAGGATATTCCGGCGTTGAGCGAGGCGATCCTTGAGGAGCTGCGCAGCCAGCACGAACTGGACCGCGATGCCCTGGCGCTGTTGGCCCAACATGCGTGGCCGGGGAATATCCGCGAGCTGCGCAATGTGCTGGAGCGGGCGGCGCTGTTGAGTGATGACCTGATGCTCAATGCCAGCGACCTTCGCGCAGCGATTGGCACGTTCAGCCCGGTACAACGAGGCTCCGTGGCGGCGGTCGAGGGTGAAACCTTTGCGGCGGCGCGGGAGCGGTTTGATCGGCAGGTGATTGGTGCGGCGTTGCAGGCGTGTACCGGGAATGTGGTAGAGGCCGCCAGGCAGTTGGGGCTTGGCCGGTCGACGCTGTACAAGAAAATGGTGGCGCTGGGGCTAACTCAGTCTCCATATTGAGACCCAATTCTCAATACAAAGACAATCCATTGTGAGAGGGGCTTGCTCCCGATGGCAGTGTGTCAGGCTGAGCATCTGTACCTGACCCACTGCTCTCGGAAGCAAGCCCCCTCCCACATTAGGTATTTGCTTGTCTCAAAATAGAGATAAAATTTCAAAGCGCTGTTGAAAATTCTGAAAATATTGTTGTTTTTCAAATAGTTAATAACATGGCACACATCTAGCTATAGCCCTCCCACCGCTTCACCCCACAACAATAACAATCCGATGGAGACACACCATGAGTGTGATCATTGCCCTGGCCGCGCTCGCGCTGCTGATGCTGGCTGCGTACCGTGGCTATAGCGTTATCCTGTTCGCCCCCATCGCCGCCCTCGGCGCGGTGCTGCTCACCGCCCCATCAGCCGTCGCCCCCGCCTTTACCGGGGTGTTCATGGAAAAGATGGTCGGTTTTATCAAACTGTACTTCCCGGTGTTCCTGCTCGGCGCAGTGTTCGGCAAGCTGATCGAGTTGTCGGGTTTCTCGCGCTCGATCGTGGCGGCTGCGATCCGCTTGCTGGGCACGCGCCAGGCAATGCTGGTGATCGTGCTGGTCTGCGCCCTGCTCACCTACGGCGGCGTGTCGCTGTTCGTGGTGGTGTTTGCGGTTTACCCGTTCGCGGCGGAGATGTTTCGCCAGAGCAATATCCCCAAGCGCCTGATCCCGGCAACCATCGCCCTCGGCGCGTTCTCGTTCACCATGGACGCCCTGCCCGGCACGCCGCAGATCCAGAACATCATCCCCAGTACCTTCTTCAACACCACTGCCTGGGCGGCGCCGTGGCTGGGGCTGATCGGCACGATCTTCGTGTTTTGCACCGGTATGCTCTACCTGGCCCGCCAGCGCAACAAGGCCCAGCGGGCCGGGGAAGGTTATGGCACCGAGTTGCGTAACGAGCCGGAAACCGCCGAGAACCTCAGCCTGCCCAATCCCTGGATCGCGCTGTCGCCGTTGATTCTGGTCGGGGTAATGAACCTGCTGTTTACCCACTGGATCCCGCAGTGGTACGGCAAGACCCACAGCCTCAGCCTGCCAGGCATGAGCGCGCCGGTGACCACCGAAATCGCCAAGCTCACCGCGATCTGGGCGGTGCAGGCGGCGTTGCTGGTGGGGATTATCGTGGTACTGGTGTTCGGCTTCTCCGCGATCAAAAGCAAGCTGGCCGAAGGCAGTAAAAGTGCGGTCAGCGGCGCGCTGCTGGCGGCAATGAACACCGCCTCGGAATACGGCTTTGGCGCAGTAATCGCCTCGCTGCCAGGCTTTCTGGTACTGGCGGACTGGCTCAAGGGCATCCCCAACCCGCTGGTCAACGAAGCAATTACCGTGACCCTGCTGGCGGGCATCACCGGCTCGGCTTCCGGCGGCATGAGCATTGCCCTGGCGGCGATGTCCGAGAGCTTTATTTCAGCGGCCCATGCGGCCAATATCCCTCTTGAAGTGCTGCACCGGGTCGCGGCCATGGCCAGCGGCGGCATGGACACCCTGCCCCACAACGGCGCGGTGATCACGCTGCTGGCGGTCACCGGCTTGACCCACCGCGAAGCCTACAAGGACATTTTCGGCATCACGATTATCAAGACCCTCGCGGTGTTCGTGGTGATCGGTACTTTCTATGCCACCGGCATTGTGTGAGGTTTTCATGACGACTTTGAATGGCAAGACCGCCCTGGTCACCGGCTCCACCAGCGGCATCGGCTTAGGGATAGCTCTGAGCCTGGCCAAGGCCGGCGCCAACCTGATTCTCAACGGCTTTGGCGACGCCAGCACGGTGATCGCCCAGGTGCAGGCGTTTGGTGGCAAGGTCGGGCATCACCCGGCGGATGTCAGCGACCCGGCGCAGATCGCCGACATGCTCACCTACGCCGAGCGCGAGTTCGGTGGCGTGGATATTCTGGTCAACAATGCCGGCATCCAGCATGTGGCGGCGGTGGAAGACTTCCCGGTGGAGCGCTGGGATTCGATTATCGCGATCAACCTGTCCTCGGTGTTCCACAGTACACGTTTGAGCCTGCCGGGCATGAAGGCCAAGGGCTGGGGGCGTATCGTCAATATCGCCTCGGTGCACGGCCAGGTCGGCTCAGTGGGCAAGGCTGCCTACGTGGCGGCCAAGCATGGCGTGATCGGCCTGACCAAGGTGGTGGGCCTGGAAACCGCCACCAGCAATGTGACCTGCAATGCGATCTGCCCGGGCTGGGTGCTGACGCCGCTGGTGCAGAAGCAGATTGATGATCGCGTGGCCAGTGGGATCGACCCGCAACAGGCGCAGCAGGATTTGCTGGCTGAAAAGCAGCCGTCCCTGGAGTTTGTGACGCCGTCGCAGCTGGGTGAGCTGGTGCTGTTTTTGTGCAGCGAAGCTGGCGCCCAAGTGCGCGGTGCGGCGTGGAATATCGACGGTGGCTGGCTGGCCCAATAACCCCCCAGACACCGGAGATCAAAATGTGGGAGGGGGCTTGCTCCCGATAGCAGTGTGTCAGGGTAGACATTTGTAACTGAACCACCGCTATCGGGAGCAAGCCCCCTCCCACATTGGAACGCTATTGTTTGGAAGACCGATACTAGAACAAGAGATCTCGCTATGTCCGACATCCTCTGGCAACCCTCGCCCGAACGCATCGCCAACACACGGATGGACCAGTTCCGCCGCTTCATCAACCAACGCCACGGCCTGCACCTCCACGACTACCCTGCCCTGCACCAATGGAGCATCGACCAGCGCCCGGACTTCTGGCGGGCGATTGTCGCGTTCTTCGACGTGCAGTTTCGCAGCCCGCCCAGCGTCACACTGATCGAAGACATCGAGATGCCCAGCGCCCAATGGTTTCCCGGCGCCACCCTGAACTTTGCCGAACACCTGTTGCGCCGCCGCGACAATCATCCTGCGGTGGTGGCTGTCAGCGAAGACGGCCAACGTGAACAGTTGAGCTATGCGCAACTGGCGGAACATGTTGCCGGCCTGCAAAAAAGCTTGCGGGCAGCCGGGGTGGGCATGGGTGACCGGGTGGCCGCGTGCATGCCCAACACCTGGCAAACCCTGGTGGGTATGCTTGCCACTACCAGCCTCGGCGCGATCTGGTCATGCTCTTCGCCGGATTTCGGCACCCAGGGCGTCATCGATCGATTCGGCCAGATCGAACCCAAAGTGCTGATTACCTGCGCCGGCTACCGCTATGCAGGCAAAAACATCGACCAGAGCGCCAAGCTCAATGAAATCCTTGCGCGCCTGCCCTCCCTGCAACAGCTGATCATCGTGCCGTACGCCCGGCCTCAGGCACAGGTCGACGATTATCTGAGCCAAGCCCGTGTCACGCTGTGGGACGACTTCTATCAGGCCGGCGGCGTGCCCGAATTTGTCGCAGTGCCGTTCGATCATCCGCTGTATATCCTCTATTCCAGCGGCACCACCGGCATCCCCAAATGCATCATCCATGGCACCGGCGGCGTGCTGCTCACCCACCTCAAGGAACACGGCCTGCACGCCGACCTGAGCCGCGAGGACTGCCTGTTCTACTACACCACCTGCGGCTGGATGATGTGGAACTGGCTGGTGTCGGTGCTGGCGATGGGCGCCACGGCGGTGCTGTATGACGGCTCACCGTTCCACCCCGGCCCCGAGCGTTTGATCGACTTGATCGATGCGGAAAAAATCAGTGTATTCGGCACCAGCCCGAAATTCCTCGCTACCCTGGAGAAAGCCGGGTTGCGGCCACGCCTGAGCCACGACCTGAGCAGCCTCAAAGGCCTGATTTCCACCGGCTCGCCGCTGTCACCCCAGAGCTACGACTATGTGTACCGCGAGATCAAGAACGAGCTGTGCCTGTCGTCGATGTCCGGTGGCACCGATATCGTCTCCTGCTTCGTGATCGGCAACCCGGTGCTGCCGGTGCGGCGCGGTGAGATGCAATGCAAGAGCCTGGCCATGGCCATCGAGGTGTGGGACGACCAGGGCCGGCCGCTGATCGGGGAAAAAGGCGAACTGGTCTGCACCCGGCACTTTCCGGCCATGCCCATTGGGCTGTGGAACGACCCGAACCAGCACAAGCTGCGCGCCTCCTATTTCAGCCAGTTCCCCGGCGTATGGGCCCAGGGTGACTATGCCGAGCAGCGGACCAATGGCAGCCTGCTGATTCATGGGCGCTCAGACGCGGTGCTCAACCCTGGCGGCGTACGCATCGGCACCGCCGAAATATACCGCCAAGTGGAAAAAGTCCCACAGGTGCTGGAAAGCCTCGCCATCGGCCAGCGCTGGCAGGACGATGTGCGTGTGGTGCTGTTTGTGCGCCTCGATGACGGCGTCGAGCTGGATGAAGCGCTGCAACAGCAGATCCGCCAGGTGATCCGTGCCAACACCACGCCGCGCCACGTACCGGCCAAGATCCTCGCTGTCACGGATATCCCGCGCACCATCAGCGGCAAGATCGTGGAGTTGGCGGTGCGCAACGTGGTACATGGGGAGCCGGTAAAGAACACCGATGCCCTCGCCAATCCCGAGGCATTGGAGCAGTTTCGCCGACGCCCTGAACTGGATTTTTAGATGAAAGGTTTCAGCGCTGAACCGCTGTTTTGAAGAAAAGCCGTCAATGCGTGCTATTTTTCCGGGGTAGTCATCCATTGATGATCCTTGGGACAATGGATGTGGTTATTTTTCAAAGCGTCGTGCTCAGGGCTTTTTTTCATGAATGGAACATCCACCGGTAGCGAAGCCGCTGCATTGATCAAGCGGCTGGACTGGGCGCAAAGCCCCCTCGGTGAGGCCACTGATTGGCCGCAGAGCCTGCGCACCGCCGTCGATATCGTCGTGCATTCGCCTATGCCGATGGTGCTGCTGTGGGGCCCGCAACTCATACAACTGTATAACGATGGCTTCGCCCAACTGGTGGGCAACAAGCACCCCGGCGCCCTGGGCCAACCTGCGCACCAGACCTGGCCGGAGCTGCAAAGCTTCGCTGCGCCGGTATACGACGCGGTGCTCGGCGGCCAGGTGCGCACCTTCAGCGAGCAGCGTTTTGTCTTGCAACGCGAATGTCGCGACACCGAAATCTGGCTCGACCTGACCTACAGCCCGGTGCGCGACGAAAGTGGCCAGGTGGCAGGCATCCTGGTCACCGCCATCGAAACCAATGAACGGCGCAGCAAAACCCTGGAACTGCAGCAGCGTTCCGAAGCGAGCCTCAAGGCCCAGCACAACACCGAGCAGCGCCTGCAACTGGCACTGGCGGCGACCGATGCCGTGGGCACCTGGGACTGGGACATCGGTGAAGATCACTTTATCGCCGATGCACATTTCGCCTACCTGCACGGTGTCGACCCGAGTGACGCCGGCCTGCTGCCCATCAGCGCCTATCTGCTCGGCGTGCATCCCGAAGACCGTGGCATGGTCACGCGCAGCATCAAGCATTGCATCACCTTCGGCACTGAATACGCCGAGGAGTACCGCCTGCTGCAAGCCGACGGCCAAGTGCGCTGGGTGTTCGCCCGTGGCCGCTGCTACAAGGACCAACAAGGCCGACCCGCACGCTTCCTCGGCGCCGCGCTGGACCTCACCGAGCGCAAGCACACCGAACAGGCGCTGCGCCAGAGCCAGACCGAGCTGCAACTGATCATCAACGCCATGCCGGTGTTGATCGGCTACGTGGACCATGAGCAGCGCTTTCGCCTGAACAACAGCGCCTACCTCGACTGGTACGGCAAGACGCCCCAGGAGCTGTACGGCAAGACTATCCGCGAAGTGCTCGGTGATGAGGTGTATGCCGGACGAATAGACAAGATCGAAGCGGCCCTGAACGGCAAGGCGTGCAGCTTCATGACCCTCACGCCCCATCGCGACGGCCGCCCGCGCCACGCGTTGATGAAATACCTGCCGCGCTTCAGCAATGACGGTTCGGTGAATGGCTTCTACATTTTTGTCATCGACGAGACCGAACGCAAACTCACCGAGGAAGCCCTGCGCCATCTCAACGAGAACCTCGAAGAGCGTGTGGCCCAGCGTACCCAGGCGCTGGCCGAGGCCAACCAGCGCCTGCAGAACGAGATGTTCGAGCGTGAACGCGCCGAAGACGCCCTGCGCCATGCGCAGAAGATGGAAGCGGTGGGCCAGCTCACCGGCGGTATCGCCCATGACTTCAACAATATGCTCACCGGCATCATCGGCAGCCTGGACCTGATGCAGCGCTATATTGCCGCCGGGCGCAGCGATGAGATTGGCCGCTTTGCCGATGCCGCCGTATCCTCGGCCCATCGCGCCGCCGCCCTCACCCACCGCCTGCTGGCGTTTTCGCGGCGCCAGTCGCTGGACCGCCGCCCCACCGATCCCAACCAGCTGGTGGCATCCCTGGAAGATCTGTTCCAGCGCACCAAGGGCGCGCATATCGCGCTCAAGGTGCAACTGGGCAAGGACATCTGGCCGGTAAATACCGATGCCAGCCAACTGGAAAACGCCCTGCTCAACCTGGTGATCAACGCCCGCGACGCCATGCCCGACGGCGGCGAGTTGCTGATCGAAACCGCCAACAGCTACCTGGACGGCACCGACATCACAACCCTGGAGCCGGTCAAGGCCGGCGACTACGTGATGCTCGGCGTGAGCGACAACGGCAGCGGCATGGCGCCGAAAATCCTCGCCAAGGCATTCGACCCGTTCTTCACCACCAAGCCTATCGGCCAAGGCACCGGCCTTGGGCTGTCGATGATTTACGGCTTTGCCCAGCAGTCCGGCGGCCATGTAACGATCCAGAGCGAACCGGGCCAGGGCACCTGCGTGCGCCTGTACCTGCCGCGCCTGCACGGCACCGCACTGGAAAGCGACCTGCCCGTCAGCCTCACCGAAGCCCCGGTGGCCCTGGCCGGTGAAGCCGTGGTGGTGGTCGAGGACGACCCCGCAGTGCGCATGTTGGTGGTCAACGTCCTCGATGAACTGGGCTATACCGCGCACCAGGCGGCCGACGCCCGTGCCGCGCTGCCGCTGCTGGAGTCGGATTTGCGCGTGGATTTGCTGGTGACCGACGTCGGCCTGCCGGGCATGAACGGCCGGCAACTGGCGGAAATCGCGCGCCAGCATCGCCCCGGCCTGCGGGTGTTGTTCATGACCGGTTATGCCGAGAAAGCCGCTGAGCGCCAGGGCTTTTTGGAAGACGGCATGGACATGGTCGCCAAGCCCTTTTCGATCGACCTGCTGGCCACCAAAATCCGCAGCATGATCGGCGGCGAGGCCTGAGTTCAGGCATAATCGCGCGCCGTCGCACACCTGGTAGAGATCAATGAAAGCCCAAGCCCGTCATATCCTGGTGAAAACCAGCGAAGAAGCCGAACAACTCAAGCAGCGCATTGCCAAGGGTGAAGCCTTTGACGTGCTGGCCAAGAAGTACTCCACCTGCCCGTCGGGCAAGCGTGGCGGCGATCTGGGCGAAGTGCGGCCCGGGCAGATGGTGGGCGCGATTGATGCGGTGATCTTCAAGAAGCCGGTGAAGGTGGTGCACGGGCCGATCAAGAGCAAGTTTGGCTATCACCTGGTGCAGGTGTTTTACCGGGATTGATGGGATTGCCTTTAGCCCCCTCCCACAGTTGACCCTGTTCCAACTGAAGGAATGCAGTCTAATGTGGGAGGGGGCTTGCTCCCGATCCGCCGCAGGCGGCCATTCACCTCGGTATCAGCGCCCCCGGCAGCTGAATCACCCGACTCGCCAGCCGATGCCCAGCCAATGCAGCCTCTTGCGGCGAGCCACCTTTGAGCCGCCCGGCCAGATACGCCGCACTGAACGAATCTCCCGCCGCCGTAGTGTCCACCACCTTTTCCACCTTCAACGCCGGCACCGCAAAACGCTCTCCCGCACAGCGAATCAAACACGCATCCGCGCCACGCTTGAGCACCACTTCTGCAATCGATGGATAGGCCGCAAACACCTGCTCGCTGTCCTCATAGCCAAACAACGCGTGCTCGTCATCCTCGGTCAACAAGGCTATATCCACTTCGGCCAACACCTTGCGATAAGCCGCACGGGCCGCTTGCACATCGGCCCATAGCCGTGGCCGGTAATTGTTATCGAACACCACCTTGCCACCTCGGCGGCGGGTTTCGACCAGGGTGTGCAGCAAGCGCTCGCGCCCAACCTCGCCCAGCACCGCCAGGGTAATGCCGCTGAAATACACCACGTCATAGTCCGGCAACGCTGCCAGGATCGGCTCGGCCGCAGCCGTGGTAAAGCAGTCACGCACGGCCGCTTCGTTGCGCCAGTAAAGAAACTTGCGCTCGCCACTGGCGTCGGTCTGGATGCAGTACAAACCCGGCAGACGCCCGGGCAGGCGCTGGACCATGCTCAGGCCAAGGCCCTCGGTTTGCCACTGCTGGCACATGGCGTCGCTGAAACTGTCATCGCCCAAGGCGGTGACGTAGTCGACGCTGGCGCACTCGCCCAGCTCACGGCGCAGGTACACCGCCGTGTTCAGGGTGTCGCCGCCGAAGCTCTGGTGCAGGCTGCCGTCAGCGCGGTGTTGCAGTTCGATCATGCATTCGCCGATAAGGGCGATGCGGGGTTGGGTGGTCATGGCTGCTGTCTCGATGGGGCTGATGGCCTCATCGGGGGCAAGCCCCCTCCCACAGGGGAATGCATTCCAAATGTGGGAGGGGGCTTGCCCCCGATAGGTGCGACTCGGTCTAGAAACAGGTACGCAGCGACTCGACCACCTGCAACTGCTCATCCACCAGGCAACCCACCTGCCATTTGTCGAAGGTCAGGCAGGGGTGGGACGTGCCAAACGAAATGATGTCGCCAATGCGCAACTCAACACCCGGCGCTACGGTCATGAACGCATGTTGGTCCATCACCGCGGTGACCTTGCACGCGCTCACATCATCACCGTGCGCCGGGACGATCCCGGCCTTGTAGCGCTTGAGCGGCACCGGCAAGCCGGCGTCATAGGCCACGTCACGCTTACCCAGGGCAACCACCGCAAACCCCGGCTCCGGCAGCGACTGCACGTGCGCCCAGACTTCCATCGCCGGGCGCAGGCCCTCGTTGAGGTCGCTGCGTCGGTCGAGCACACAGCATTGCGCGTCTTTGTAGATGCCATGGTCGTGGGCCACGTAGCTGCCTGGGCGCAACACACTGAGGAAACGACCGGCAGCGTTCTGGGCCTCGAACGACTCGGCGATCAGGTCGTACCAGGCCGAGCCCGACGCCGTGATGATCGGTTTGGGCAGGTCGAACAGGCCGCTGTCTTGCAGGTCCACCGCCAGGCGCACCAGGCTGGCAGCGAAGTCACGGATGCCGCTGATGGCGTGCTCGCCGTGGATCACCCCTTCGTAGCCTTCGATGCCGGTCAACGCCAATGCCGGTTGGGCCTTGATTGCCCGGGCCAGTTCACGCACTTCTTGCTCGCTGCGACAGCCACACCGGCCGCCGACCACGCCGTATTCGATCATCACGTTCAGACGCAGGCCGCGCGCGGCGAAGAACAGGCCCAGATCCGCGACGTTGTCCGGGTGATCAACCATGCAATGGAAGTCGAAATCCTGATCGGCCAACAGGTCGGCGATCAGCGCCATGTTCGGCGCACCCACCAATTGGTTGGCCATCAGCACACGACGCACGCCGCCGGCATAGGCGGCGCGGGCTTGTACGGCGTTGGCCAGGGTGATTCCCCAGGCACCGGCGGTGATCTGGCGCTCGAACAGCGCAGGCATCATGCTGGTCTTACCGTGGGGCGCCAGCTCGGCGCCGCTGTGGCTGACAAAGTCCTGCATCCAGCGAATATTGTGCTCCAGGGCGTCACGATGCAGCACCAGCGCCGGCAGGCTGACATCGCGGACCAAATGGGCACCGACGGCGGCGGCACCTTTTTCAACGGCATTGAGGGCAGACATGGAAAACTCCTATTCGTTGATGCGCCGGGCCAGGCTGTTGGCGCTGTCGATCAGCACCCGGCGGTAGTCGTGGTAGTGCTTGCTGGCATCGGCTCGCGGGGCAACGATGCACAGGGTCGCAATGCTGATGCCCTGGGCGTCCCGCACCGGGGCGGCGAAGCAATGGGTGAAGGTGTCGGCCACACTGTCGAAGGAAAAGAACCCATCGACGGTGGCCTGGCGGATCTGCGCCAGGAAGGTATCGAGCGGCAGGCGCAGGCCGTCCGGCAGGATGAAATCGTCGGGGTCGATCAGCTCGATGATCTGCTGGTCGCTCAAATGCCCCAGCAACAAACGCCCGGAAGCGGTCCACGGGATCGGCGCGTTTTCACCGATATCCGAAGAAATACGAAAATGCCGCTGGCCTTCGCGCATCAGCGCCACCGTGTACTTGCGCCCGTTGAGCAGGCACATCTGCGCGGTTTCGTGGGTCTGGCTGACGATTTCCTGCAGGGCGTGATCGGCCTCGCGGGTCAGGTCGAAGTGCCGCAGGTGCGCCTGGCCGAGGAAATACAACTGGCGCCCCAGATACACGTGACCGTCCTTGCCCACGGTTTCCAGAATGCGCCGCTCCAGCAGGGACGCGACCAATTCGTAGACCGTGGACTTGGGGCTGCCGATGCCGCTGGCAATGTCATTCGGGCGCAGGGGTTGGCCGATCTCCTTGAGAAAATCAAGGATATCGAACGCACGGTCCAGGCCTTTGGCGCGGCGTTTGATGGTGTCTTCGGTCATGGCAGTGATGGGTCCGGTCAAAGGTGTTTGCTGCACGGTGATCCTCTGTGGGAGCGGGCTTGCCCGCGATGACGGTGGGTCAGTGACAAAGGTGTTATCTGGCACTACGTCATCGCAGGCAAGCCAGCTCCCACATTGATCTTCAGTGATCTCAAGAGTGGGGGCATTCAGCCCTTTTTCTTGTAGGCCACGCAGTCGATCTCAACCTTGCAATCAACCATCATATTGGCCTGCACACAAGCCCGCGCCGGGGCGTGCTCGGGGGTGAAGTATTCGCCGAAGACCTTGTTGAAACTCCAGAAGTCCCGTGGATCTTCCAGCCACACGCCCACGCGCACAACATCCTTGAGCTCATAGCCGGCTTCTTCGAGGATCGCCACCACGTTGCGCATGGTCTGCCGGGTTTGCTCGACGATGCCGCCACTGATGATTTCGCCATCCACCGCCGGCACCTGGCCCGACACATACAGCCAGCCATCGGCCTCCACCGCACGTGCGAACGGGCGTGGCTGGCCGCCACCTGCGGTGCTGCCGGTACCGTAACGAGTAATGCTCATAAAAGTTGCTCCTTGTTAAAAACGAATGTTCTTTAAAAATTCCGCCAGTCGCGGCGACTGCGGCCGCTCGAAGATGTCCTTCGCAGTGCCCTGCTCTTCAATGCGGCCCTGGTTCATGAAGACGATCTGGTCGGAGACTTCATAGGCAAAGCGCATTTCGTGGGTGACCAGCAACATGGTCATGCCCTCCTCCGCCAGCCCCTTGATCACGCTGAGCACTTCGCCTACCAGCTCCGGATCGAGGGCCGATGTGACCTCGTCGAACAGCATCAGACTGGGGTTCATGGCAATGGCGCGGGCAATCGCCACGCGCTGTTGCTGACCACCAGACAATTGGCCGGGAAAGTGGTTGCGCCGCTCCAGCAGGCCGACGCGGTCCAGCCACTTTTCGGCCAGGGCCACGGCTTCATCCTTGCCCATCTTCTTGACCTTGAGCAAGCCAAGGGTGACGTTTTGCAGCGCGGTCAGATGCGGGAACAGGTTGAATTGCTGGAACGCCATGCCGGTCATGGCGCGGTGCTGGGCAATCACCCGCTCCGGATGCCGTACGCGCTTGCCGCCGACCTCGCTGTAGCCAATGGACTCGCCGTCCAGGGTGATCTGCCCGCCCTGGAACTCCTCAAGCAAGTTCACGCAACGCAGCAAGGTGGTCTTGCCCGAGCCGCTGGAGCCGATCAACGTCACCACATTGCCGCGCTGCATCGACAGATCGACACCCTTGAGCACTTCCACCTGGCCGTACTGTTTACGCAGGCCACGAATGTCCAGCAGCGCTGGTTTGGTTTGAGCTTGGTTCATGGCAAAGCCACCCGCTTTTCAATGTAGCGCCCGAATAATTCGATGGCGTAGTTGATGACAAAGAACATGAAACCGGCGAACAGGTAGAACTCCAGGGTCATGAAGGTGCGGGCGATCACCTGCTGGGTGCTGAGCAGCAATTCGGCCACGCCGATCACCGACAGCAAAGTGGACGCCTTGACGATTTCGGTAGAGGAATTGACCCAGGTCGGCAGGATCTGACGCAGGGCCTGGGGCAACAACACATAGCCCAACGACTGGTAAAACGTCAGGCCAATGGCCTTGCCCGCTTCCAGTTGCCCACGGGGAATGGCTTGCAGTGCACCGCGCACGATTTCCGACACGTGGGAGCCACAGAACAGGGTCAACCCGACCGCACCGGCCTGGAATGCACTGATTTTCCAGCCCAGGGCCGGGAGCATGTAGAAACACGCTAACACCAGCACGAACACCGGGGTGCCTCGGATCAGATCGACGTACAGACGAAACGGTGCACGCATCCAGAACTTGCCGTAGGTCAGGATCAACCCGGCGACGATACCGATCAGGGTGCCGAAGATAATCGCCAGTGCCGAGACCGACACACTGGCCTGGAAGCCGGCCCACAGGGTCTCGCGGGCGATCCACAATTCATGCAGCCAACTGGGGGATTCGTACATGCAAACCCTTCCTTAACGACGGATCGCCAGACGCTGCTCCAGGTAACGGAGCAGCATGGCAATCAGGTAACAGGCAGCCACATAGAGCGCGGTCGTCACCAGCCAGGTTTCAATCACCCGGTAGCTTTCAACGTTGATCTTGCGGGCGTAATAGGTCAGCTCCGGCACCGCGATCGCGGCGGCCAGGGACGTGTCCTTGAACAGCGAGATAAAGTTGTTCGACAGCGCCGGCAGCACGTTGCGCAGCATCACCGGCACGGTGATATAGGCGCGAATCCGCCATTCGCCAAGGCCGATCGCCAACCCCGCTTCACGCAAGCCCTTGGGAATATTCAACAGCCCGGCGCGGAATACTTCGGTCAGGTAGGCACCGGCGTACAGCGACAGGGTGACGATGAACGAAGGGATTTTGTCCAGGCGAATCCCCAGGGACGGTAAGGCGAAGTAGATCAACAGGATCAACACCAGGATCGGCGTATTGCGCACCACCGTCACATACACCGAAGCGAGGATGCGCAACGCGCGGTGCCTGGACAGCATGGCAAACGCCATCAGCAGGCCGATCACGCAGCCGATGGCAATCGACAGCAGGGCCAACTGCAGGCCCAGGCCGAGCCCCGCCAGCAAGGTGTCGAAATCACGCCAGACGGCGGCAAAATTCAACTGATAGTTCATGGTCGGCAATACCTGAGTGAGGCGCGCTCAAGCACGCCCCGGCTGTTCCGGATCATTTGAATTCCACGGGAAAACCGATGGCCGGTTCTGGCAGGTCAACGCCGAACCACTGCTTGAAAGAAGCCTTGTAGGTGGGAAATTCCACACCGGTCATGGCTTCATGCAGCGCGGTGTTGACGAAGTTCAGCCAATCCTGGTCGCCACGCTTGACCGCACACGCGTAGGTTTGCGGGCTCCAGGCGTAAGTGGGGCTGCGGTAGCGACCGGGGTTCTGCACCATCAGGTATTTGACCGAGGACTGATCGGTGGCAGCCGCGTCGGCGCGACCGGAGTTCACGGCCTGGTACATCAGGTCGACACTGTCGTACTGGTCGACCTTGGCTTTGGGCAGTGCCTGGTGCACCAGCTCTTCGGCGTACACGTTTTGCAGCACGGCCACGGTCACGTCATCGCCTGCGGCTTGAAGGTCTTCGATTTCCTTGTACTTGCTGTTGTTGGGCAACAGCAGGCCGACACCTTCACGGTAGTACGGCAAAGTAAAAGCCACCTGCTGCGCACGGCTGGCGGTGACGGTGATGAACTGGCAGCTCATGTCGACCTTGTCCGTCAGCAGGTTGGGAATGCGCGCATCGGATGACTGCACCACAAACTCGACCTTGCTCGGGTCATTGAACAAACCCTTGGCCACCATGCGGCCGATGTCGATATCAAACCCCTGCAATTTGCCATCCGCTCCCTGGAAGTGCCACGGCGCATTGGTACTGCCTGTACCCACGATCAGATGCCCGCGCTTGAGCACATCATCCAGCTTGCTGTCCGCCGCCTGCACCATGCTTGTGAAGGAAGCCGATGCGGCAACAAGAAAAACACACGCTTTGAATACGGAAGGTCGGTGATGCATGACAAGCACTCCAGGGGTTGTGTATTCCGTTATACCGGAACTTGGTATGTAACAACGGAATAGACAGCAGAAAGTGTGCCACAGCCACGGGAGGAAAAATATGCGGTCGGGAAACTCTTTAGGGTTCAGTAAGATAGGTATTGAAGCGCTTAACGGCTTTGCGCCGCCAGCATCGGGTGTTGCTACGCAACGCCCCACAACGGTGTTACTGCGCCCCCATACTGACCGCCTCGGATCGACGCACACCTGTGAAGGTTGACAGTAGACGGTGGTACCCCACCGGCTTAGCGTTGGCAAAAACCAACACAGCCGGAAGGGGATCGACATGGGAGTCGCCACGCGCAGAATTTCCAGCGCCAAAGAGTTCAATCGGGTACTGAACACCCCGCGCCCGGTGTTCATTCTGTTTGTTTCCGAGCACTGCCCTGCCTGTGCGCAAGCAGGCTCCTTATTCGAACAGGCCGCTTGGAAGCATCCCTGGCTAGTCAGTTTGGTACTCGATTGCGCCCATACGCCGAGGCACCCTGATGTGACAGGCACCCCGACGCTACTGATCTACCAGGAGGGAATCGTGGTAGAAAAACTCAAGGGCTTCGGCCCACTTGAAGAGCAAGAGCAGTGCGTAACAGACATCTTCAACCGTTATGACCTGAGCAAGGGCGCAAGTGCACTTGCGTCACTCGACGCTCCTCCACTTCAGCTACCGTCAAACGCCAACCCTCATGTTCCAGGCTATCGCCCACCACCGGCAAACGGTCGAGCAGGCTCATCACCAACCCCGCCAGGGTTTGATAATCCTCGGTCGCCGCAGCCTTGAAGCCCGTGCGCTGACGCACCAGATTGAGGTTCAAGGCACCGTTGGCACGAAAGCCGTCGTTCTGCTCGACGATGTCCGGCCCTTCGATTTCGCTGGCATCGGGCAATTCACCGGCGATGGATTCCAGAATATCGGTCATGCTCAACACGCCCATGAAGTCCCCGAATTCGTTGATTACGAAGGCGATATGGGTGGACTCCTGGCGCATCTGCTCCAGGGCATTGAGGATCGAAAAGCTCTCCAGCAGGTTGATTGCCCGGCGCGCCAGGTGCTCCAGGTTCGGCTCGTTACCGGCCAGGTACTCCTTGAGCAGTTCCTTCTTGTGCACAAAGCCCAAGGGTTCATCCACCGCACCGTTGCGGATCAGCGGCAAACGCGAGTAGGACGAATGCATCAGCTTCAGGCGGATCGTGTCGGGATCGTCCGCCAGGTCGATGCAGTCAACCTTGGCCCGTGGTGTCATCAGGGTACGAATCGGCCGTTCGGCCAGTTGCAGCACCCCGCTGATCATCACCCGCTCACGTCGATCAAACAGCGGGCCCTGTGCAGTATCCGGCTCGCCCAGCAAGTCAGCGACCTCTTCACCCACCTCCTCCACCGCCAGGCTGCGGCCACCCAATAAACGCATCACTGCATGGGCCGTACGCTCACGCACCGGCAGCACACCTTGTGCCGATTTCTTGCGACGCGAGCGGGCAATCTGGTTGAACACCTCGATCAGAATCGAGAAACCAATGGCCGCGTACAGGTAGCCCTTGGGAATATGGAAGCCCAAGCCTTCGGCGGTCAGGGCGAAACCGATCATCATCAAGAAGCCCAGGCACAGCATGATCACCGTAGGGTGGGCGTTGACGAAACGGGTCAGCGGCTTGCTCGCCACGATCATCAAACCGATGGACACGATCACCGCGATCATCATCACCGCCAGCTCATCGACCATGCCCACTGCGGTAATCACCGCGTCGAGGGAGAACACTGCGTCGAGCACCACGATCTGCGCCACGATCGGCCAGAACATCGCATAAGCCACACTGCCCTTGTGCTGGGCCACGTGGCCTTCCAGGCGTTCGTGCAGCTCCATGGTGGCCTTGAACAACAGGAACACACCACCGAACAGCATGATCAGGTCACGGCCGGAAAAGCTCTTGTCGAACACCTCGAACAACGGCTGGGTGAGGGTCACCAACCAGGAAATACTCGCCAACAGGCCCAGGCGCATCAGCAGCGCCAGGGACAAACCGATCAAACGTGCACGGTCACGCTGCTCCGGCGGCAACTTGTCTGCCAGGATCGCGATAAACACCAGGTTGTCGATACCCAGCACCAGTTCCAGCACAATCAAGGTCGCCAGGCCCAGCCAGGCCGTTGGATCCGCTAACCATTCCATTTATAGAGTCTCTGTATTCAAAGTTTTCAGAATGCCGGACACGGCAATGCGCGGTCAGTGGACCGGGACAAGGTTAGCAGTCGGAATACGGGGTGCTTCAGGGGGAACAGCGACAGTAAGTGTCTTGGGGAAAGACGACTGGGAGGCTCCGAGAGGGTGTTCATGCAAGTCCTGAAATAACAAAAGGACTTGAATCCTACAGCCCAAATACACAATTCCCACATAGCAAAACTATTACAAAACCTGTCTTCCAGCCGATGCAAAACCAATGTGGGAGGGGGCTTGCTCCCGATGGCGGTGTGTCAGTCAATATATAAGCTGGCTGACACACCGCTATCGGGAGCAAGCCCCCTCCCACACAAGCCCCCCATTCCACATTTGGAACGGTGTGGTATCAAGACTTTCGGGTGGCATCATCCAGCGCCAGGATGGTGTGGGCATTGGTGACGGTCGTCGCCAGCGTATTGATCACCCCCGACCGCAACGCCCCCAGCGTCGCCGCGGCCTTGGTGTTTTCACTGGCAATCGCCACCACATCCGGGATGCGGAACAGCTCCTGCACCGTCAACCCGATCACTCGGCCTTGAATGGCGTTGACCGCCGGCTGGCCGTGAATATCGATAAAGTCATAGCCCATCATATCGCCCACCGTGCCGGACAACCGCGCCTGGGCGATTTCCTGGGGCGAGAACCAGCCCATGCGCACCATGTTGCTGTTTTCGCTCATATCACCAATGCCGATCAGGGCAATGTCGGCACGCCGGGCGCGGTCGAGGGTGGAGCGTACCGTGTCGTTATTGATCAACACACCACGCAGTTCCGGGTTGGCCACCAGCGCCGGGGCGTACAGGCTTTCGCTCTCGCCGCCAAAGCGCAGGGCAAGGCGCCGGCAGATATGGTCGGGGTTCATGTACTCGCCGGCCTTGAGCGAACCACCGATAGCACATACGAACGTGCAGTTGCGCGTCACCGGCAGGAACACGTTATCGGCCACCGCGCCGACGTTACGGCCCATGCCCACGGCGACGATCATGCCATCGCCCAAGGTTTTGTTCAGGTAGTTGGCGACCAGGCTAGCGACTGCCGAGCGCTGGGTGTCGGGGTCGCTATGGTCAACGGCGATCAAGGCGCGGTCGAGCTTGAAGCGCTCCACCAACGCGCGTTCCAGTTCGTTGTTCATCGCCGGGTGCTGCAACACGCGCACCTCGACAATGCCTTCATCTCGCGCACGCTTGAGCAGGCGGCTGACTTTGGCCCGCGACAGGTCAAAGCGCTTGGCAATGGCTTCCTGAGTGACGTTCTCAAGGTAATAGAGCATCGCCACTTCGGTCATTTGATCGATATCGCTGGCCATGCGCTGGGTACTGTCACTCATGGGGACGGGCTTCCGTTTCGGCGTCAAAGGCGCATTCTCCCGACTCTTGCCCCGTGCCGTCCACTACTGATGCCCATCGCGCTCGATTGCGTTGATGCGCTCGACCTTGGCCCCGGAACGCGCCACCTCGAACTCCGAGACCAGGAACGCCGTGACAATGCTCTTGGCCAGTTCGGCGCCGATCACCCGCGCACCGATGGACAGAATCTGCGCATCGTTGCTCTTGCGCGCCCGCTCCGCCGAATAGGTGTCATGGGCCTGAGCCGCGCGGATACCCAACACCTTGTTGGCCGAGATGGCCATGCCGATGCCGGTGCCGCACACCAGCACACCGAGGCGCTGCTGCCCGGCGCTGATAGCGTTGGCCACGGCCAGCGCGATGTCCGGATAGAGCACCGGCGCGATGGAATGGGTACCGAAGTCAGTGACCGGGTAACCCAGCGCCTCGATATGGCGCTTCAACAGCTCTTTAAGCTCAAAACCCGCTTCATCGCATCCGATAGCCACCGGAAAAGGTGTGTTCATGGCGTCTGGCTCCGCTGCCCTGATCTAGATTAAGACTGATCATATGATCACTCAATGAAATTTCGCTCAGTCATTTCGCGATCATTATGCCCCTCATGTCAAGCGCGATTTAACTGACCTCCCAGTCCAAGCGGGATAAACAGCCATTAAAGCCACTACAGATGAGAATCAACGCTTTTTAATGAAAGAGATTGACTGATCAGAATTTCATTTGATACACATATGATCACAGCGAAACATGACTGTGCGACCTAATAAGAATTCACAGCACGAGGACACGCCGATGGCCACGCCATTACTGCTCCAGGCTGAACACGTCGCCAAGGCTTACGCCGGGGTGCCAGCCCTGCGTGACGGACGCCTCTCTCTACGCGCCGGCAGCGTCCACGCCCTGTGCGGCGGCAACGGTGCCGGCAAGTCGACCTTCCTGAGCATCCTGATGGGCATTACCCAGCGTGACGCCGGCACCATTGCGCTCAACGGTGCACCGGTGCAGTTCAACCGCCCCAGTGAAGCCTTGGCGGCCGGGATCGCGATGATCACCCAAGAGCTGGAACCCATCCCCTACATGACCGTCGCCGAAAACATCTGGCTGGGCCGCGAGCCGCGCCGCGCCGGTTGCATTGTCGACAGCAAGGCCCTGAACCGCCGCACCCGCGAGCTGCTGGAAAGCCTGGAGTTCGACGTCGACGCCACCAGCCCCATGCACCGCTTGAGCGTGGCGCAAATTCAACTGGTGGAAATCGCCAAGGCGTTCAGCCATGACTGCCAGGTGATGATCATGGACGAGCCCACCTCGGCCATCGGCGAGCGCGAGGCAGAAACCCTGTTCAAGGCCATTCGCCGCCTCACCGCCCGTGGCGCCGGCATTGTGTATGTGTCCCATCGCTTGAGCGAACTGGCGCAGATCGCCGACGACTACAGCATCTTCCGCGATGGCGCCTTTGTAGAAAGCGGGCGCATGGCCGATATCGACCGCGACCACCTGGTACGCGGCATTGTTGGCCAGGAACTGACGCGCATCGACCACAAGGTCGGCCGTGAATGCGCCGCCGACACCTGCCTGCAAGTCGACAACCTGAGCCGCAACGGCGAGTTCCACGACATCAGCCTGCAATTGCGCCGTGGCGAAATTCTTGGCATCTACGGGCTGATGGGCTCCGGGCGCAGTGAGTTTCTCAACTGCATCTACGGCCTGACCGTAGCCGATTCCGGCAGCGTCACCCTGCAAGGCAAGCCCATGCCCATCGGGCTGCCCAAGGCCACCATCAACGCCGGTATGTCGCTGGTCACCGAAGACCGCAAGGACAGTGGCCTGGTGCTGACCGGCAGCATCCTCTCGAACATCGCGCTGTCGGCCTACAAGCGCTTGTCGAGTTGGTCGCTGATCAATGCGCGCAAGGAAGCCCAACTGGCCGAAGACATGGTCAAGCGCCTGCAGATCAAGACCAGCTCCCTGGACCTGCCGGTGGCGTCCATGAGCGGCGGCAACCAGCAAAAAGTCGTGCTCGCCAAATGCCTGTCCACCGAGCCGGTGTGCCTGCTTTGCGACGAACCCACCCGCGGCATCGATGAAGGCGCCAAGCAGGAGATCTACCACCTGCTCGACCAGTTCGTACGGGCCGGCGGCGCCGCCATTGTGGTGTCGTCCGAAGCTCCGGAACTGCTGCACTTGAGTGATCGCATTGCCGTATTCAAGGGCGGCCGGCTGGTGACCATCAGCACCGACACTGCCCTTTCCCAGGAAGCCTTGTTGAGTCTTGCCTCATGAATGCCAAAACCCTTACCGCCCCTGTCACCACCGCGCCACGCAACCGCTTGCGCCTGTCTCTGGACCGCTTCGGCCTGCCGCTGGTGTTTATCCTGCTGTGCGTGGTGATGGCGTTTTCCAGCGAATACTTCATGACCTGGCGCAACTGGATGGACATCCTGCGCCAGACCTCCATCAACGGCATCCTCGCCGTGGGCATGACCTATGTGATCCTGACCAAGGGCATCGACTTGTCGGTAGGTTCGATCCTGGCCTTTGCCGGATTGTGCAGCGCGATGGTCGCCACCCAGGGCTATGGCCTGTTGGCGGCAGTCAGCGCCGGGATGTTTGCCGGGGCGATGCTTGGCGTGGTCAACGGCTTTATGGTCGCCAACCTGTCGATCCCGCCGTTCGTGGCCACCCTGGGTATGCTCAGCATCGCCCGCGGCATGACCTTTATCCTCAACGACGGCAGCCCGATCACCGACCTGCCCGACGCCTACCTGGCGCTGGGTATCGGCAAGATCGGCCCAGTGGGCGTGCCGATCATTATCTTCGCTGTGGTCGCGCTGATCTTCTGGATGGTGCTGCGCTACACCACCTACGGCCGCTACGTGTACGCGGTAGGCGGCAATGAAAAAAGCGCACGCACCTCCGGCATCGGCGTGCGCAAGGTGATGTTCTCGGTGTACGTGGTTTCGGGCCTGCTCGCCGGATTGGCCGGCGTGGTGTTGTCGGCACGTACCACCTCTGCCCTGCCCCAGGCCGGGGTTTCCTATGAGCTGGACGCGATTGCCGCGGTGGTGATCGGCGGCACCAGCCTGTCGGGCGGTACCGGTAGCATTGTCGGCACCTTGTTCGGGGCGCTGCTGATCGGTGTGATCAACAACGGCCTGAACCTGCTCGGCGTGTCCTCCTATTACCAGCAGGTCGCCAAGGGCCTGATCATCGTGTTCGCAGTACTGATCGACGTGTGGCGCAAGAAAAAACGCTGAAGAACGACCGATAACAATAACTGGAGTTCGACTTATGAAACTGGGTACTACCCTGGCCGCCGCGGCGGCCCTCTCCCTGCTCGCCAGCAGTGTCGCCATGGCAGCCGATGGCAAGACCTACAAGATCGGCGCAGCCGTCTACGGCCTCAAGGGCCAGTTCATGCAGAACTGGGTGCGTGAGCTCAAGGAACATCCGGCCGTCAAGGATGGCACCGTGCAGTTGACCGTATTCGACGGCAACTACGACGCCCTGACCCAGAACAACCAGATCGAAAACATGGTGACCCAACGCTACGACGCGATTCTGTTCGTGCCCATTGATACCAAGGCCGGTGTCGGTACGGTCAAGGCGGCCATGAGCAACGACGTGGTGGTCATCGCCTCCAATACGAAAGTAGCCGATGCCAGCGTGCCGTATGTGGGGAACGACGACGTCGAAGGCGGCCGCCTGCAGGCCCAGGCCATGGTCGACAAGCTCAACGGCAAGGGCAACGTGGTGATCATCCAGGGCCCGATTGGCCAGTCGGCGCAGATCGACCGGGAAAAAGGCGAGCTGGAAGTGTTGGGCAAACACCCTGATATCAAGATCATCGAGAAGAAAACCGCCAACTGGGACCGCGCCCAGGCCATGACCCTCACCGAAGACTGGCTCAACGCCCACCCCAAGGGCATCAACGGCGTGATCGCCCAGAACGACGACATGGCCCTCGGCGCTGTGCAGGCCCTGAAGTCTCACGGACTGACCTCCAAAGAGGTGCCCGTGACCTCCATCGACGGTATGCCGGATGCGATCCAGGCGGCGAAAAAAGACGAAGTCACCACATTCCTCCAGGACGCCCAGGCCCAATCCCAAGGCGCACTGGACGTGGCCCTGCGCGCCCTGGCCGGTGAGGACTACAAGCCGCAATCGGTGATCTGGGAGCGCTACGCCAAGGACGTGAAATGGGGTGACGGCACGGCCAAGAACTACATCCTGCCGTGGGTGCCGGTGACCAATGCCAATGCGGATGCGCTGTACAAGCAAGTCAGCGGCGGCAAGTAGTCAGTGGCTTGAAACACAGTCAACTGTGGGAGCTGGCTTGCCTGCGATGCAGGCACCTGGGTGCATCAGGTAGACCGGGTCGATGCAATCGCAGGCAAGCCAGCTCCCACATTGGACCGCGTTCTACCTTTTGATCTGTGACGGGAGTTATTCATGTCTGGTTTCTGGAACCAAGCCTTCGACCTCAGCGGCCGTTGCGCGGTCATCACCGGTGGCGCCGCCGGCATTGGTCTGGCCTGCGCCACCTTACTGGCGGAACGCGGCGCAAGGGTGGCGCTGCTGGACCGCGACCCGGCCGTGGTCGAGGTGGCCGCCAGCCTGGGTGCCGGGCACCTGGGCATTGCCGTCGACCTCGGCCAGGTCGGCCAGATACAACCCACCATCGACCGCGTATTCACACACTTCCAACGCCTGGATTACCTGATCAACAGCGCAGGCGTGGTGTTGCTGGACAAAGCCATCGAGATCAGCGAAAGCGCCTGGGACACCACCCTGGACATCAACCTCAAGGCGAGTTTCTTCGTGGCCCAGGCCTGCGCCAGACATATGCTCGCCCAAGGCAGCGGGCGCATCGTCAACCTGGCGTCCCAGGCCGCTGTGATTGGCCTGGACCGTCACGTCGCCTACTGCGCCAGCAAAGCCGCCATCGTCGGCATGACCAAGGTATTGGCCATGGAGTGGGCGCCGCAGGTGAACGTCAATGCCATCTCCCCCACCATCGTCGAAACCGCCCTGGGCAAAAAAGCCTGGGCCGGCGACGTGGGTGAGCGGGCCAAATTGCAGATCCCGGCGGGGCGTTTTGCCCAGCCGGAAGAAATCGCCGGGCTGGCGCTATACCTGCTCAGCGATGCCGCGCAGATGATCACCGGCGCCAACATGGTGATCGATGGCGGCTACAGCATTCAGTAATTCCATCTTTATGTCGTGAGGTCCTGTCATGTCCACCGTCACCGAACGCACACCCGAACAACTTGCCCCGAGCATCCCCAAAACCATGCAGGCCGTGGTCTGCCATGGGCCGGAAGACTACCGCCTGGAAACCGTCGACGTGCCCACCCCCGGCCCCGACGAGATCCTGACCAAGGTCGAGCTGTGCGGCATTTGCATGGGCGATATCAAGACCTATCGCGGCGCGCCGTCGTTCTGGGGCGATGCCGAGCAACCGCGCTATGTGAAGCCGCCGATGATTCCCGGGCATGAGTTCGTGTGCCGTGTCGTCGCCCTTGGCCCAGGCGCCGAAAAGCGCGGCGTGGCGGTCGGCGACCGGGTGATTTCCGAACAGATCGTGCCGTGCTGGGGTTGCCGCTTCTGCAACCACGGCCAGTACTGGATGTGCCAGAAGCATGACCTGTATGGCTTCCAGAATAATGTGCAGGGCGCCATGGCCCAGTACATGATTTTCACCAAGGAAGGCATCATCCACAAAGTGCCGGAATCCATCGCGCCCGACGAAGCGATCCTGATCGAGCCGCTGGCCTGCTCGCTGCACGCGGCGGAGCGCGCCAACGTCGACCATGACGACATTGTGGTGGTCGCAGGCGCCGGCACTTTGGGCCTGGGCATCATCGGCGCGGTGCGATTGCGCAACCCGAAAAAGCTTATCGTGCTGGACATGAAACCCGAGCGCGCCGCCCTCGCCCTGCGCATGGGCGCCGACGAAGTCTGGAACCCGGCCGAGGTCGATGTGCTGGCCAAAATCCGCGAGATCACCGACGGCTACGGCTGCGACATCTACATCGAAGCCACCGGGCACCACAAAGCGGTCAACCAGGGCCTGGCGATGCTGCGCAAGCTGGGGCGCTTCGTCGAGTTCAGCGTGTTCAATGACGAGGCCACGGTCGATTGGTCGATCATTGGCGATCGCAAGGAGCTGGACATCCTCGGCTCGCACCTGGGGCCCTATATGTACCCGAGAGCCATCGACTTTATCGGCAACCGCAAAATCGACATGCGCGATGTGGTGACCCACAAGTTTGCCCTGGCGGACTTCAAGGAGGCGTTTGCGGTGATGGAGCGCGGCGATAAATCGCTCAAGGTGGTGCTCGAACCCTGATTCCAGCAGCTCCCACAATGGAGGGGTGTCACCCCTTAGAACAAGAACACAGGAACCCGCGTTATGAATCGAGTCATCAACGATCCCGACCAAGTGGTCGAAGACATGCTGCGCGGCATCCTGGTCGCGCACCCCGAACTGCGCCAGTACGAAACCAACCCACGGGTCATCGTCAAGGCCCGGCCCTCCGGCCAGGGTCGGGTCGGCATCGTCACCGGCGGCGGCTCCGGGCATGAGCCGGCGTTCCTCGGCTATGTCGGCCCGGGCCTGGTAGACGCCGTGGCCGTCGGCGAGATTTTCTCCTCGCCCACCGCCAAGAGCTTTTTCGACGCCTTCCGCGCCGCCGACCATGGCGCGGGCGTAGCCTGCCTGTATGGCAACTACGCCGGCGACAATATGAACGTCAAGCTGGCGATGAAAATGGCCGCCAGCAAAGACATGCGCATCCGCACCGTGGTGGCCAACGACGACGTGGCCTCGGCGCCCAAGGCCGATATCGCCAAGCGTCGCGGAGTGGCCGGGGAAATCTTCATGTGGAAGATCGGCGGTGCCGCCGCCGCCCAGCATTACGACCTCGACGGGGTGATTCGCGTCGCGCAGAAGACCGTCGACCACTGCCGCTCGATCGGTATCGGCCTCACGCCCTGCACCATCGCCGCCGTCGGCAAGCCGAACTTCCAGATCCCTGACGGCCAGATGGAACTGGGCATCGGCCATCATGGCGAGCCGGGCATCGAAGTCATTCCGATTGAACCGGCCGCCGCCATGGCTGAGCGAATGCTTGCGCCGATCCTGGCCGACCGCGACTTCAGCCAGGACGACAGTGTGGTGGTGCTGGTCTCGGGCCTTGGCGCCACGCCAGTGATGGAGCTGTACATTTTCTACGCCGAGGTGGAAAAACAACTCAAGGCCAAGGGCTTGAAGATTCACCGTTGCTACGTCGGCAACTACTTCACCTCCCTGGAAATGATGGGCGTGACCCTGACCCTGCTCGGCCTCGACGCCGAGCTGAAAACCCTGATCGACCAACCCTGCCGTTCCATCGGCATGACCCAGGCGGAGTAAACATGAGCCAGCACTTTTCCACCCGTGACGGCAGCGCCATCGTTGCCGACCTGGTCAGCGTCATCGTGGCCAATCGCGAATACCTCAGCGAAGTCGACGGCGCCATTGGCGACGGCGACCACGGCATCAACATGGCCAAGGGCTTCGCCCACTGCGGTCGCACTATCGAAGGCCGCCAACTGAGCCTGGCCCAAGCCCTGGATGAACTGACCCTGAGCCTGATGGAAGGCATCGGCGGCTCCATGGGCCCGCTGTATGGCAGCCTGTTTATTGGCATGGCCGACGAAGTGCGCAATTGTGAAGACATCGACGCCGCAACCTTCGCCCATCTGTTGCGCGGCGGCCTGACCTCACTGCAGGACATCACCGAGGCGGGCGTGGGCGACAAGTGCCTGATGGATACCCTTATTCCTGCAGTAGAGGCGTTTGAACAGGCACATGCATCCGGGGCGTCTTTCAACGATGCGCTGGAGGCGATGAAAACCGCCGCCTCCCAGGGGCGCGATTCGACCAAGGACCTGGTGGCCAAGATCGGCCGCGCCAGTCGCCTGGGCGAGCGCACTCTCGGGGTGCTGGACGCCGGGGCGGTGTCGTGCTGCCTGATTCTTACGCGCCTGGCCGACTCGGTGCAGCCGCGCCTGACTGCTTGACCTGCTGGATATACCGCGCCACCGCCGGCGCTTTTTCAAAACGCCGGTAAATCAACGACAACCACGACGACGCCTCATTGCCCTGGATATTGCGATACACCACGCCCGGCAGGCTCACATGCCCGACCATCGATGCCGGCACTACCGCAACCCCCTGCCCCAACGACACCAGGGCCACCACCGCCACCAACCCGCCCGGCTGCGCGCCGAGGCGCGGTGCGTAGCCGCCCTGGGCGGCGACATGCAGGGTGCCGCTGATTTGTTCCGGCAGGATAAACGTCTCGTTTTCCAGGTGCTCGCAGGTGATTGCCTTAAGCCCCAGCAGCCAGGAATCATGGGCAAGTGCCAGCACAAAGCCTTCGCTGTCCAGGCGCACCGCCTCCACACCGTCCGGCAGAGTCATCGGCGAACGGATATAACCGATATCGCAGCGCCCCTCGGCCACCGCACCCGGTAGCGCAGCCATAGCCCATTCGCGCAGGTTCACGTTCACATCGGCAAACGCCTGGCTGAACCCCCGTACCTGGCGCTGCAACAGCCCGCAGTACAGCGCCGAGGCCACGTAACCCAACTCAATATGCCCGATCTCGCCACGCCCGGCGCGCTGGGCATTGCGCTGTGCGAACTCGAATTGGCGCACGGCGGCTTCGGCCTCGCTCAGCAGCGCGGCACCTGCTTCGGTGAGGCTGACTTCGCGCTGCCGGCGGACAAACAAGCGCGTGCCCAGGCTGGTTTCCATGTCCTGGATTTGCCGGCTCAGGGTCGGCGGCGCAATGCCCAATTGCTCGGCGGCGCGGGTGAAATTGCGCTGCCGGGCCACGGCCAGGAAGTAACGAAAATGGCGGATTTCCATGGCAGTATTAGCTCAAAAGTAATGAAGTACTTCCTGGCGCCTAACAAAAATGTGATTAGCCAGGGATAAGCTCGCAGTACCTGAACACTAGAGAGCCCTTGCGATGCAAGTCAACCGAGATTTCCGTATTGCCTACCAGGTAATTTGCTTGTGAGCCGGGTCAGTCCACGCCTGTCGCTGGTGACCGCCTCCGCTGTCTGCTCGTTGATCGTGCTGGATACCAACATCGTTGCCGTCACGCTGCCGAGCATCGCCCGCGACTTGGGCGCCAACTTTGCCGATATCGAGTGGGTCGTCAGCGCTTATATGCTGGCGTTCGCCGCCTTGTTGTTGCCGGCCGGGAGTATCGCCGACCGCTTTGGCCGCAAGAAAACCCTGGTCTGGGGCCTGGGTATTTTCATCCTCGCCTCCCTGGGCTGCGGCGCAGCACCCACCGCGCTGTGGCTGGACATCGCCCGGGCCGTGAAGGGGGTGGGTGCGGCGCTGCTGCTGACCTCGGCACTGGCGTCTATCGGGCATACCTTCCACGATGAAATAGAACGCGCCAAGGCCTGGGCGTTCTGGGGCGCGTGCATGGGCGTGGCGATGACCGCCGCACCGACCCTGGGCGGCTTGATTACCGAGTACCTGGGCTGGCGCTGGATTTTCTATCTCAACCTGCCGGTGGGGCTGGTACTGATGGCCTTGGTGCTGCGGGCGATTCCCGAGTCCCGCGACAGCCGATCGGCGCGCCTGGATCCCTGGGGCAGCCTGGCGTTCAGTGGCAGCTTGCTGTGCCTGATCTGGGGGTTGATCGAGGCCAATCGCATCGGTTGGGATAGCCCGCTGACCTACGCTCGCCTGCTCGGCGGTGGGCTGCTGATGGGTGTGTTTGTGCTGGTCGAGCACCTGCAGCAGCGACCGATGGTGGACTTGCAGCTGTTTCGGCACCCGCGCTTTATCGGCGCCTTGCTCGGCATGTTTGCCTATGCCGGGTGCGCCCAGGTGATGATGACGCTGCTGCCGTTCTACCTGCAGAACGGCCTGGGTTTCTCCGCGATTGCCTCGGGCCTGGGCATGTTGCCGTTTGCCTTGACCATGCTGATCTGCCCGCGCGTCGGTGTACGTCTGGCGGCACGCTTCACACCGGCGACCATGATGGCGAGTGGCTTGACCCTGGTGGGCTGCGGCAATCTGTTGAGCGCGTGGGCCGTGCAGGCCGGCGGCTATCTGCCCTTTGCCCTGGCGATCGCCGTCACCGGTGCAGGCGCGGGGTTACTCAATGGCGACACGCAGAAAAACATCATGGCCTGCGTGCCGCGGGATCGCGCGGGCATGGCCTCGGGCATGAGCACCACCATGCGCTTCAGCGCAATCATGTTGGCCATCGGCGTGTATGGCGCATTGCTGAGCAGCCACAGCGAACAGTTGCTGAGCGCGAGTATCGACCCGCAGTGGCAGGCGCAGGTGGCGGGTATTGCTTCGCGGGTGGTAGCCGGTGATATGTCCGCGGCGCTGGACTTGGTGCCCGAAGCAGCGCGAGTAACAGTGCAACCGCTGGCGCGGCAGGCGTTTGTGGGTGGGTTCAGCGGGGTGTTGTGGGTGGCGGGTTTATTGGGGTTGCTGGGCGCGCTGGTGGTGGGGGGCCTGATGCGCAAGCCGATACCCACACACAGCTGAATGTGGGAGGGGGCTTGCTCCCGATGGCGGCCTCAGGGCCGACCGGGATGCTGGATCAGACCGAGTACATATCCGTTATTTAGGTAACGGCCACTATGGGTTCCGCTCTTACAGCGGGTCACTTTCGAAAAGCGCGAAAGTAACCAAAGCGCTCTTTGCCCCACCACTCGGCACCTCGCCTAGGCTCGGTGTGCCCGTAATCCGCCATGGATTTGGGGGGCCGCCGCCACGCGCCATCCATGGCGCGGGGCGGCTAAACCGGCATCCCTGCCGGTTTACCCCCCAAATCCCTGTCGAATTCCGGCCAGCGTGGTTTAACGGGGCGCCCAAGATCAAAAGCAAGATCAAGAGCGGCTCGCTTCGCATCGTGGTTACGGTCGGCAGCTAATAGGTTGTGTGGATGTCCGTGCCCATCGGGGGCAAGCCCCCTCCCACAGGGGACCGCCTACAGCCTGAGGATTTACCAGAACCGCTGCTGGGTCAAACGGCTCCACCAGGTCAGCAATACCCGGTCTACCGAACCGCTGGCCGCCAGGCCCACGCGCTCTTGCAGGCTTTTACGCTCGGCATAGTGCAGGTGGAACACTTCGGCAGTCTTGGCCTTGGTGGCCAGGTATTCATCGCTGGTCTGCAGCTCGTCGACCAACTGTTTGTCGAGGGCGGCCACACCCAACCACACTTCACCGGTCGCTACATCATCAATCGCCAATTGCGGGCGGTACCGCGAGACAAAGTTCTTGAACAACTGGTGGGTAATGTCCAGGTCTTCCTGGAACTTCTCCCGGCCCTTCTCGGTATTTTCGCCAAACACCGTGAGGGTGCGTTTGTATTCACCGGCGGTCAGCACTTCGAAGTCGATGTCGTGCTTTTTCAGCAGGCGGTTGACGTTGGGCAACTGCGCGACCACGCCGATGGAGCCGAGGATGGCGAACGGTGCGCTGATGATCTTCTCGCCGATGCACGCCATCATGTAGCCGCCGCTGGCCGCCACCTTGTCGATGCACACGGTCAACGGCACGCCGGCCTGGCGGATGCGCGCCAGTTGCGACGACGCCAGGCCATAGCTGTGCACCATGCCGCCGCCGCTTTCCAGGCGCAGCACCACTTCATCCTTGGGTGTGGCCAGGCTCAGCAGCGCGGTGATTTCATGGCGCAGGCTTTCGGTCGCCGACGCCTTGATGTCGCCATTGAAATCCAGCACGAACACCCGTGCCTTGGCCTGGGGCTTGTTCTTGTCTTTCTTCTTTTCGGCTTTGCTCTCGGACTTGCGCAGCGCCTTGAGCTGGTCTTTGTCGAGCAGGCTCGACTCCAGGCGCTCGCGCAGGCCCTTGTAGAAATCATTCAGCTTGCTGACCTGCAGTTGGCCGGCGGACTTGCGACGACCCTTGCTGCGCAGCGCTGCGAAGCTGATCAATACCACCAGAATAGCGACCACCAGGGTGACGGTCTTCGCCAGAAAGCTCGCGTATTCGGCCAGAAAATCCATATGTCTCCTTAAAAAATGCACTGCGCCAGGCGCGGATGGCCCCAGCATACCGACGCCACTGCGTTGGAGCCAGTGCTCAAACCGCCAGCAGGCGGGCTCCAACGGGCTTTTAAAACAAGCGTATGTTTTTTCATTGACAGCTCGCAGGCATCCTCATAACCTCGCCAGACTTTCAACGTACCGGGAAAACGGACGTGGGCAGCATCTATCTGATTCGACATGGCCAGGCCTCCTTCGGTGCAGACGACTATGACGTCCTGTCGCCCGTCGGCGTGGAACAGGCGCAAGTGCTCGGTCGCCATCTGGCAGACCTGGGCCTGGTGTTCGACCGCTGTATCGCCGGCGACCTGCGTCGCCAGCAACACACCGCCAGCGCCACGTTCGATCAATACCGCGCCCTCGGCCTGCCGGCCCCCATACTCGAAACCGACAGCGCCTTCAACGAGTTCGACGGCGAAGCCATCATCCGCGGCCTGCTGCCTGATTTACTCGGCAGCGAGCCCGATGCCGTGCATATCCTGCGCAATGGCCCGCAGAACCGCAGCGAGTTCCAGCGCATCTTCGCCCTGATCATCGAGCGCTGGCTGGCCGGCACCTATGACCCACCTGGGCTGGAAAGCTGGCTGGGGTTTGTCGAGCGGGTCCAGGGTGGCTTGCAACGCATCCTTGAGGCCGCCCGGAGCGCCGACAAAATCGCGGTGTTCACGTCCGGCGGCACCATCACCGCCCTGCTCCACCTGATTACCCGAATGCCTGCAGCCCAGGCGTTCGAAATGAACTGGCAAATTGTAAACACCTCGCTCAACCAGCTGAAATTCCGTGGTCGCGAGGTGGCACTGGCTTCCTTCAACAGTCATGCCCACCTGCAACTGTTGAAGGCGCCGCAGCTCATCACTTTCCGATGAACTGCGGCCAACCGTGACCCCAAGGTCACTGGACTCACCATAAAAGGATCGAAACCATGACTGACGTAGCCAAAGCTGTAGAAGCAATGAAAGCCAAATTCAACCCAAGCGCTGCCGAAGGCTTGGACCTGGTGTTCGGTTTCCGTATCGACGACACCAAGAATTTTTCGCTGGTGGTCAAGGACAAGACCTGCGAACTCCAGGAAGGTGAAAACCCTGACGCCCAGGTCACCCTGGTGATGGACAGCGAGACCCTGGAAGGCATCGTCGACGGTTCCACCGACGGCATGCAGGCGTTCATGGGCGGCAAGCTGCGCACCGAAGGCGACATGATGCTGGCGATGAAGTTGAGCGAACTGTTCCCTTCCTGATTCGGTAACCCGGGTCAAACAATCCCGTCTTTACAGGCGGGATTTTTTTGCCTGCACGCCTGGTCCCATCACCACCCGTCTCTCAGTATCCGCAACTCCAAATGCTGCAATAACATAATCGTTTTTCCATCCACAATATCCCCACTCTGCACCATCGCCAGCGCCTGCTCGAAGCCCAGCTCCAACACCTCGATATCCTCGCCCTCTTCTTCCAGGCCACCGCCCGCCCCCACTCGATCGCCTGGCTGATACTCACCGATAAAAAAGTGAATCCGTTCAGTCACCGATCCCGGGCTCATAAACGCTGCATAGATTTTCTCCACATGCCCCACGCGGTAGCCGGTCTCTTCTTCGGCTTCCAGGCGTATACGCTCTTCGGGGCTGGCGTTGTCGAGCAAGCCGGCCGCTGCTTCAATCAGGTAGCCGGAGTAATCGTTGACGAACGTCGGCATACGGAACTGGCGAATCAGCAGCACCGTGCGGCGCTCGCGGTTGTACAAAAGGATCGTTGCGCCGTTGCCCCGGTCGTAGACCTCACGCGTCTGGGCTTGCCAGCTGCCGTCGCGACGGCGCAGGTCGAAGCTGTATTTCTTCAACAGGTACCAGTTGTCCGAAAGGGTTTCTTCGCCAGTGATGCGCACGGGGCTATTGTTCATGGTCAAGCCTTGGTAGAGGGAGACAGATTCAGGTGATGGCCTGGGTATGCGGCTGTTTGATGCGCGACCATGCGGCAGCAACATCTTCAGCACTCCCCGCTTTTATACGGGCGAGATTGCGCGGGTAATCCACGCCGGGATTTTCGCTGAAACGCGTCGCGGTGAATTGACCGTTGCTGGCGCGCAGTATGTAGCCGGTATCCGTGCACTGCGACGAAGCAAGGAACAAGACCCCCGGCGTCACCCACTCCGGCTTGAGTTCGTCCGGCTCGTCGGTCACGCCCCACATGCGTGTCTTGGCCACCGGCGAGATCGCGTTGACGCGGATTCCGGCCTCGGCACCTTCATGACTCAGCGCGTTCATGATGCCCAACTGTGCCATCTTGCCGGCGCTGTAAGCCACTAGCCCGGTTTGCTCGTATTGCGCATACATGGCGCGGTCGGAAGTGGTGAGGATGATGCGCGGCGCGCTAGAGCGCAGCAGGTGCGGCCAAGCGTGCTTGCACAGCCACAGCGGGGCGTAGAGATTGATGTCCATGGCGCGCTGAAGGAAGCTGGCGTCCAGCTCTGCGATGGGCTGGTAACCCACCCAACCGGCGTTGTGAATCAGGATGTCGAGCCGGCCGAACATTTCGAGGGCAAACGCGATCAGTTGCCGGCACCCCTCGTCCGTGGACAAGTCACCGCCATGGCCCACCACCGTCAGCCCTTCGTCACGCAGGGTGTCGGCGGCCTGTTGCACCACCGACGCATCGGTGCCTGCACCCATCTTGTCGGCACCAATATCGCTGATGACCACACGGGCGCCGGCCAGGGCCAACCCTCGTGCATAACTGAGCCCCAAGCCGCGTGCGCCGCCGGTGACGATCGCGGTTTTGCCGGTGAAATCCATGTACTTACCCTCCTGTTGGCCGTCTACCCTAACAATCGGCACCCGTGTTGTTCAATGCTGTAACACTTTCATCCGTCACGACCGTCGTATTAATACCTGCGCTCGCGGACCTTCTGGTAAAACCCGTGTTTCGCCTTTGTCCTGGAGCCTTCATGCCATCCTCTTTTCCAAAGTGACCCGCTGTAAAAGCGGAACCAATAGCGGCCGTTACCACAGGAATGGACATGTACTCGGTCTGATCCAGCCTCGTGGTCGGCCCTGAGGCCGCCATCGGGAGCAAGCTCCCTCCCACAAGATCAGTGTTGCTTTTAGGCCGTCACGAGAACAACCTGGCTGCCGCAATCGAGCTCAGCGCTGCGTCGGAATGCGAATATCACCGCTACGGCATTGGCTTTTTACACTGCGCGGGCATCCGGTGAATGCCAGTTCCTTGGTCAGGCACACGCGCACCTCCGACAGCACCTTGCCCTTGCAGATCACTGCCAAGCCGTGATTGCCCATGCGCGGGTTACTCTCGCGAAACAAGTCCTCAATCTCACGCGCCTGTAGCGACGCGGGTGTATTGAACGGCTGCAGTTGCGGCGGGATGACCACCGCGCCGAGTGCCGTGTCGGTCTTGTCCAGATACTCCAGCGGTTCAAGCCCGCTGCAGGTGCCATGTTTGGCCCACTCGTGCTTGAGCAGCGCACGGGTTGGAAACATTGCCGCACCCTTGTCCATTTCCTCGTCATTCAAGCGTGACTGTGGCGCACAGGAGGCCGGCCACCCTCCCCGCGCGTATTGCGGCCACAAGCCGTGTAACACAAACCCATAGCCCTTGCCCGTGCACTGTTCATTGCCTGGGTGCGTCAGGCAGAAGGTCGGTGACCACGACAACGACAGCACATAAAAGTCAAACTCCCCCGGCAGCCCTTGGTCACGCGGCGCCGCAGTTGCAACTGTGGCGATCAGGAGCCACAACACCATCCAGTATTTCATCCCGGTATTCCTTTAAAAAATGAAGTCTTACGCTATCGCGGCAGCTAGGGATGATTGGAGTAACGTTGCAACACCTTGTCCAGGATGATATCGGTCTTCAACGCCTCGATCGCCAGCGACGGATGTTCGGCGTCCCCGCGAATATGCGCATTCATGCCCAGTACGTGGTGCCACTGGATATGTGCATGGCACGGCACTTCCAACACCTCGCTGGTTTCGCCTTCCAGGCGCAACGGCTGGTCCTCGAACACTGAAAACTGAATGCGGCCACGGCTGCCGATCAATTCGACACGGTCTTCGCGACGGTCCGCCACGAAGTTCCAGCAGCCCATGCCCAAGGCACCATTGGCGAAGGTCCAGCAGGCCGTCACGGCATCCTCTGCCGCGTAGCGCCCGGCCTGACGCGCGGAAAAGCCTGAGACCTCGACAATATCCCCGGCCAGGTACTGGAACAGGTCGAACCCGTGGCTGGCCAGGTCGGCGAAATAGCCGCCACCGGCAATGGCCGGATCGGTGCGCCAATTGGCGGCGTTGCTATCAGTTGCAGCGGCAGGCTTGCACAGGGTCCAGGTCAGGTGCCGCAACTCACCGATACGCCCTTCCTGCAGCCAGCTGCGCACTTGCTGAAAGCGCGGCAACGAGCGCCGATAGTAGGAAACAAACAGGTGCAGCCCGGCGCGCTCGAAGGTGCGTTGCATCAATGCGCTCTGCTCGGCATTCAGCGACATGGGTTTTTCGACGCAGCAATGTTTGCCCGCCGCCGCCACCATCAGGCTGTATTCAAGGTGACTGTCGGGCGGTGTGGCGATGTAGACCGCATCCACCTCAGGGTCATTGATCAGTGCCTGGGCATCGGTATGAAAGCGCGCGATACCGTGCCGCGCCGCATAATCGCGCACCGCCTCGATACGCCGCCCCATCACGGCCACCAATGCCGAACCTGGCGCTTTGTAGAAAGCGGGTCCACTCTTTAACTCAGTGACACTGCCACAGCCGATCATGCCCCAGCGTATGGTCTTCATCGAATGCCCTCGTTCGTCTTCGTCAATCGGGCAGTATCCACATACAGAACCCGGCACGCCATAACCACTTAGCATGACATTTGCATTACACTTTTGTGACATTCATCCGGCGCGGGGGCACATACGATGAAAATTAGGGCAACCGTCATTTGCGAACATGAAGGGCATATTCTCTTTGTGCGCAAGGCCAGATCAAAGTGGGCCTTGCCGGGCGGCAAGGTAGAACGCGACGAACGCCCGGTGGGCGCCGCCGAACGCGAGCTGGAAGAAGAAACCGGATTAAGCGTCGATGGCTTGCTGTACTTGCAAGAGCTGAAGGCCCGCGACACGCTGCACCACGTGTTCGAGGCCTCGGTGGTGAATATCGAGGAGGCGCGGCCGTGCAACGAAATCGTTGCCTGCCAGTGGTACGCCTACAGCGCCCTGGACGAACTGGACACCACCGACGCCACCCGTCACATCGTCAAATCCTTCCTGCGGCGCCTCTGACGCCGCGCACAACCACTAACCTACCGCCGCAAACCCACGGCGCCCGGCCTTGATCTCGGCACGCAACTCACCAATCAGGTTTGAGATGGAACGGATGCTGTTTAGGCCTTCAGGGGATACGCACGTCAACAGAAGATCGACGCGACCGGACTGCGGCTCATAGATGCTGATGCGCAGCGAGCCATCGCTGTTCAAGGTGCAGTCGCAGCAAAGAGGCTGGAACCCCGAGGCCATGATGCGGTTGAATTCGACGATCGAGATCATGACAAGCGCCCTTGTACGGGCCTACCTGATGGTTGTGATCCAAACAGCGTAGATGAGGTTTTGCCGCAGGCCGGACGATTGATGCAAAAGTGTTAGCCATGCCTCATTTCGCCCGGCAACGAGCGCGTTTCGAATGACAGGTCGTATCGCTGCCGTTATTGCCCGTACTTAATTCCAGGCAAAAAAAATCCCAAGTAGCTGATGGAAACTTGGGATTTAAAAATGCATAAACCGTGGGAGGTGAACGCCCGGCTATAGTAGCGACTGTAAAAACGTGTAACAAGATTATTTTAATCCTTTCGTCGGATTGAAAGCGCCGTAAGTCATTCAATAACCACATGTTTTTTATGGTAACGGGAAAAGTTAGTGCCACTTTTTGGTGCAAGTAACGGTTATACCCGTGCCATAAGTCCATTTATAAAAAAGGGTTCTTGATTAGGTACGGCACACTGTTTAATCACTGTTCACTCAATTGCTTGCACGTCTGTTGAAGTTCAGCGCGCCTGGCAGCGCTCACCTCCACGACGGTCTCCATGTGCCGACAAAGCGCCAGGCGCTCAGCGGCCTCTTCACGCTGGCGGTCCACCTGGGCGTTGAGTTGAACGAAATAGAACCCCAGTAGCGCCGCGAGGCACAGCACCCCCACGGCGAGATACAGCAAGCCGTTGGAGGATGGGGGTTTTTGGGCACTCATGACCTTAGGGTGCCCTGCTCTTTTCGTAGCGAACATCGTCGCCATCAACTGGGCCGACGTTGGACCAGCCCAGGCGTTGATAGAAACCGTTGGCACGGATTTCATCACGCCCGTCAGTGATCAGGTACAGCCTGTTGTGGCGTTCAAACAAAGCGGCTTCAGCCACTGCCATCAGTTGCCGTCCCAGGCCCAGGTTCTCGTGTGTGGGCAACACGAACATCGCGAACACTTCACCTTCATCCAGATCAACCATGGAAAATCCGGCGGCCTGGCCGTTGACTTCGGCGACCCAGGCGCAAGGCGCTTGGCGTATCGCGTCGACCAGTACCGGCGGCGTGATCCCCCGTTCGGCCATCTGCTCAAGGCTCAGATGGTTTTGCACCACCGAGGTGCGAATAGCGCACAGCGTATCGACATCATCGGCTGTCGCCGCTCGAATAAGCACTCGCATACAAGCCTCCATGAAGAAGTGCGCAATTGTATGCAAATACTCACACAGGGTTTGTGGGGGATTTGTAAGCGTCGTTAAACGGCTTCGGCTTATTTACGTGCGACTTTGTAGCGCAGGCAATCCTGGTAAAAACTTTTGCGGATCGCCTCCGGCTTCAGTCTTGAGTGGCTGTCATAGGTTTGCTCGGTAATCCCCATGGCCATCATGCGCATCCAGGATTTGTTGAACTTGATGGTCTGGATCTTCTGCCGAGCGGCATACAGCGACACTCCGGACAACTTCAACTCCTGAGCCCTGGCAGCTGTGCCCGCGCCCCAACTGCACATGTACTTGTCACCCTCACGCAACTCCCGAGCCTGTACGGTGGTCGCGCCCCCCGCCAGGGAGCAGGCAATCAGCATCATTCCAACAGTGCGCATTTGCATCCCCGCCTAACCACCTGAAAATAAAAGTGATTTTGGCGAGGATTTTGTTACAAAGGGGCCATTAAATTGCCTTATTGCGCAATATTTCGGGAACGCTGCGCACCGTGGCGAGGGTGCAAGCGCCTTCGCCACAGCAAGTTCACATCAAGGCTTGAGTTCGAATAGCGCCGGCATCGGCGGCCACTCCGAGGGGACTTTGCGGAAATGGCTGAAACCGGCCGCCTGCGCCATCTGGCGCGCACGTTTCTCACCCATGAACGCACCCAGCCCTTCCCCGCCATGGGACAGCGAGCAAGTCATGCAATAGAGGGTGCTCTGCGGGTACATGACGCGGCCGAACAGGTTCATGTTCTCGTGCAGCTCTTCGGACAGGTTGAGTTCTACCATCAGGTAGGTGCCGTCTTTGGCCGTGGCGGCGCGCAGATCCTTGAGCATTTGCTGGGGGTCAGTGGCGTCGTGGATCACCACGAAAGTGGTCACGAAGTCGAACTGCTGGCCGCGCAGGGCATCCGAGTCGTTGACCTCGAACTGCACCCGGTCGCCCACCCCAGCCGCCTCGGCGTTGGCGCGGGCCAACTCGATGGAAGGCAAGTGGAAGTCGCAGCCGACGATGCGCGCCTCGGGGTAAGCCTTGGCCATAGTGATCGCCGCCAGGCCCGCGCCGCAGCCGAAATCCAGCACACTGCCGCCGGTTTTGAGCTTCTCTTCGACACCGTCCAGGGACGGGATCCAGTGCTGGACCAGGTAGTGCTTGTACCAAGGCATGGTCATGCGCTCCATGCCTTTCCAGGTTTCCAGCGGGAACGCTTCTTCGGCGCAGCCACCGCCATGGCGGAAGGCTTCGATGACTTTGGGCGCCATGCTTACGAACGGCACGCTCAACTGGATGATGCCACCGGCGAAATACGGCGAGTCTTCATCGGCGAGTACCGGCACAAATTCAGCGGGCATCCGGTAGCGGCGAGTTTGAGCGTCATAGGTCACATAATTTCCGGTGACCATACTGCCCAGCCATTCACGCAAGTAGCGGGCGTTGTAGCCGGTCTTGTGCGCCAATTGTTCCAAGGTGACGGCCTCGCCGTCGGCCAGTGCCTTGAACAAGCCCAACTGGTCGCCGATGTAGAGCATGGCGCCGCGCAGCGTGTTGCCGTAGTCCTCCATGATGCGCGCCGAAAACTGTTGAACCTTGGCTTGATCAACTTCCATAAGTTTGGACATCTGTCGCTCCTTGATGATTGTGTAAGTCTGTTCAGTGATCAACGCGCCGCCAGTTTGGACAGCACGTTATCGACGATGTGTTCGGACATGCCCAGGTGAGTTCTCGGCTCGAACAGTCGCGCCAAAGCGCCTGCATTCATGACGGCAAGCACCCGGGCGTCGGCTTCGATTGCGGCGCGGATCGACACGTGATCACGCTGGCTGGCCTGGGACACTTCAAAGATGATCTGGTAGGCGCTGCTCTTGCCCAACTTGCGCGCCATTTCGAACACCACGGCTTCGGTGCAGATCGCATCGCCGTAGGCATGGGCAGTGCCCTCCATCTTTTTGACGTTAACGGTGAGCCCATCGATGGTGTCGGTCAGGATCGACAGCGCCATCAGCGCATAGTGAGAAACGTCCGCCACCGCACACCATTCCAGGCGTGTGCCGCGATAATCGCGCTCGTGTTCGAGGATCATCGCGTCCAGGGCCAGCATGACCTGGGCCTTGGCCAGCCGCGCCAACACCACCACTTGCTCGCAGCCTTCGGGGTTGCGTTTGTGCGGCATGGTGCTGCTGCCGATCTGCTGGTCGCTCCAGCCCACTTCCACTTCAGCGATTTCCCAGCGATTGAGCGTGCGGATCTCATCGGCCACACGGGCCAAGGAGGCCGTGACCATGGCCAGGGTGCTGACAAACTCCGCGACGCGGTCACGGGACACGTGCCACCCCGTCAGCGGCACTTGCAGCGACAGGCGCTGCGCGAAGCGTTCCAGCATCGGTATCGCTTCCGGGCCGAACGCCGCCATGGTGCCAACCCCGCCGAACAGCTGCACTACCAGCACACGCTGACGCGCTTCGGCCAGGCGCTGGCGATGCCGCAACAGTTCATCGATCCAGCCGGCGACCTTCAGCCCGAAGGTGGTCGGCAATGCCGGGATCGAGTGAGTCCTGGCCACCATGAGCGAGTCACGGTGCGCATCGGCCAGGGTCGACAACTTGCCGAGCAAGGTCTCCAGGGCCTGGTCCATCGCGTCGAGGACGTCGCGCATTTCCAAGGACTGGGCGGTGTCCTGGATATCCTGGGTGGTGGCGCCGTAGTGAACGTACTCGCGGGCGCTTGGGCTGCAATTTTTTTGCAGGGCGCTCAGCAACGGCATCAGCGAATGGCCGGTGGCTGCCACGCCCTCGGCCAACTGGCGCACATTGATGCCCGACAGCAAGGCGGCTTTTTCGATTTCCAGGGCGGCCTCGCGCGGGATGATATTCACATCGGCCTGAGCCATGGCCAACGCGGCTTCCACATCCAGCCAGCGTTGCAAGCGACAGTGACTGCAGAAGATCTTGCGGCTCTGCGGGCCGGCATAGCCTGAACCGTGGGTTTTCGAGTCGAGAATGTGGCTGTGTTCATGGCGGCATTGCTCGCCTTCATGATCAAGGCCCAGGTGTTCGGTGCGTGCGGTGCAAGACGCACGGGCTACCGTTTCCAACGTTTGCGCATCCATTACATACCCTCCATCGCATACTGGGACTGACTGGTATTACCTTGGGTTGCCATCACCGCTTCAAGGTCATCGCTTGAACAGCGGGGGATTGTTTTATTGGCCACCTGCTCGACCATCTCCGCCGCCAACCCGGTGTAGGCGGCCGGGTCAAGCAGGTCGTCGAGCGCCTGGCGGGTGAAGCAGCCGTGCAGACGTTGATCGCTGAGCAAGGCTTCGCGAAAAGAACCGCCCGAACCTTGAGCCTGCAGGGCGATGTCGTGGATCAGGTGATGGGCCGTCTGCTTGCCCAGACGCGGCGCCAGCGCGAGCATGATGCGTTCCGACAGGATCAGCCCGCCGAGCATATCCAGGTTGCTGCGCATCCGTGCTTCGCGCACGTCCAGGCCGGCCAGCAGTACGCCTTCCATACGGGCGAGCAAGGCCCCGGCATAGATGAACAGCTCCGGCAAGGCAGCCCACTCAATCCGCCAGGTGGTGCCGTCTCGTTCATGCAGCTGGAATGCCGCGTCGGTGAGCGCAAGCATCTGCGCACGCACCAGGCGCGACAGCGCGCTGATCAAATCCACCGTCGACGGGTTTTGCTTGTGGGGCATGGTGCTGCTCCCCACCTGCCCTGCCCGTCGCCCTTCGCGCACCTCATCAATCTCGGTGCGTTGCAGGTGGTAGATCTCATTGGCAACCCGACCCAGGGTTGCCGATGCCTGCACCAGCAACCACGCCGCCTCCAGAATGCGGTCGCGGGCGCTGTGCCAACTGCTCAACGGTGCCGCCAGGCCGAGGCTTTCCAGAGTCCGGCGCTGCACCTCCAGGCCCTGCGGGCCAAGACCGGCCAGGGTGCCCACGGCGCCGGTGAGATTGCCCACCATGACCCGGGCATAGGCTTCGTCAAAACGCTCAAGGTGTCGATCGATCTCATCGACCCACACTGCCACCTTGTAGCCGAACGTGGTGGGCAGCGCTTGTTGCCCGTGGGTCCTGGCGACCATCGCCGTGTGTTTGTGTCGCAGCGCAAGCTTGAGCAAATGCCCACGGATAGCGCGCAAACGCTGCAACACCAGGCCCCAGGCATCGCGGACCTGCAACATAAGGCCGGTGTCGAGGATGTCCTGGGTGGTCACGCCGTGGTGCACGTATTCACCCAGGCCATCGGCGCACAGGGCCTCCAGTGCGCGAAGGGTCGGCACCAGGATATGCCCGGTTTCCATGCTTTGGCGTCCCAGGGCATCAAGGTCCAGCAGTTCCACACTGGCGACCCGGGCGATTTCCCGCGCGGCCTCAGGGGGGATGATGCCCATCTGCGCCTGGGTCGCCGCCAGTGCTGTTTCAACATCGAGCCACTTCTGCACCTGATTGGCATCAGAGAAGATCGCGGCAAATTCCGGGGACGAGTAAGCGCCCCCGTGGATACGGGATTCAGTTATATGACTTGGCATGTCGGGGTACTCGCGTTGTCCAGGGAGGGCTATTTCACGCGCTGCATTTCTTCCCAGACCGCATCGTAATAAGCCCGCTCCAGCCGGAAGTGCTCGGCCAGCGACGTCAGAAACGCGTTCTGGAACCCGAGGTCCGGAATACGACGTGAAATCAGCGCCCATTCACGCTTGGCCCGTGGCGGCACCAGGCTGATATGCACTTCGTAGTACTGCGCGTCGTCCTGGCTCAAGCCCGCGTTACGCAAAGCGTTGTACAGCTTGCCGTGATTGCCGGGCACCACCAGCTCGGTGATATAGAACACCGCCAGGCCCCAGCCGACATCGGGGTTACGGAAACACCGCGCGCGGTTGTTCAGGTAGGCGATTTCTTCGGGCATGGTCGAGATGGCTTCGAAATCGGCGGTCAGGCCAATGGCGGCGAGGAGCTTGGCCAACAACCGAGGGTGGGAGCGCTGCTCGTCCTCTTCACCCAACTCGCCGTACAGATAACGGCCGAGTGCGGCGGCCTCGTCGACGTCGGTCAGGTTGACCAACAGGTCGGCGGCATCACGGTACAGGCGGTAGGTGCGGAACCATTGATGGCGCAGAAATACCTGCAGTTGTTCGCGGGAAGCCTTGCCCTCAAACACATACTGCGACATCGGGTGATGCTCTCGCGATTGCGCGGCAATTTGTTCTTCCAGGCGTTGCTGGAAGCCGGTTTCGGACAAGGGCGATGCCAGATCCACCGACGGCATGAAGCGCTCTTGCACGCGATAGATGGCATTGGCCAGCCAGCGACGGCTCGAGGCGCTGGCAACGTCATCGCTGAGCGAAAGGATATACAGCAATTGCTGGCACTGCGCCGCGTTTGCGGCGTCGCCCTGCAAGCCCGACTCGCACAGGCCGCTCAGCATATTGGCGGCAATTTCGATGCGATTGAACGTTGCCTCGGGCTTCAGCGCTTCGGCCAACAAGCGGGCTTCGGCGGTGTGGATATTCTGCAACTGCGGCTGCGAGAAATTACGTGGGCTCATCATGTGCTCCATTATTGTTGTTCTGCGATCACAGGGCTCAGGCAGACAGGCGCTGTGCCTGCATCTGCTGCCACAAACTGTCGAAGTAGGCCTTGTTGATTTCGAAGTGACGTTTCAACGCGCGCATGAACGTGCGCTGGAAGCCTTCATCGCCGGCGAACTTGGCAATCAGTGCCCACATCTCCTCGGTATCGATCTCATCCTGGGTGCCATGCAGGCGATGGAATTCACTGGGTTGCTGTGGAACATCCAGGCGTTGCAACAGCTCGTAGATGCGCCGATGGTTGACGCAACTGACTGACTCCACCGCATAGAGCAGTGCAAGGCCCCAGGCGACATCGGTGTGGCGCACGCAGCGAATGCGATTATTGAGGTAGGTCTTTTCCAACGGATGCAGCGCAGGAAAATCAATCGCCAGCGCAATATCGAAATACTCCATCAGATGGGCCAGCATCGCCGGGTGCGAACGCTCCGGCATCTCGGCACCCGCTTCACCGTAAAGGTTGCGGTAGAACACCGAGGCGTCTTCGATCGCTTCAAAGCGAAAGGCCAGTTCGGCCAGCAGGCTGTAAAAGTTGTAGGAGCGGGTCCAGTGATGCTCCAGGAAGAACCGCACATCTTGCACAGGCGGCGTACCCTGGAACAGGTGCACCGACATGGGGTGGTTGACCCGGCTGCGAGCGGCGATTTCAGCGTCGACCAGCTGTCGGAACTCATCCACCGGCAACGCGGTGAAGCCCGGCAGGTCAACGGCGAACTCATCTTCGGCGCGGTAGACCTCACTGGCCATCCAACGGCGGGTCGGCTCAGTGCGTGGATCGCCCGGAATGTGCAGTTGCAGCAGGGCTGCCTGGTAGTGGGCGTAGGCATCGGCATCCCCCGACAAGCCTTGCCGGGTCAGCGCGAGCAGTGCTTCCAGCGCGCGGGTGACCTGGGCGTAGTGGGCGCCGGGTTCCAGGGCACTGGCCATCAGTGTCGAGGCCGTGGTGAACAGGTCGGAATCCGAGCGTTGTAACAGGGCAGCAGTATCCATTGATAACCCCTCGATTCTTGTTTTTGTGATTTGGCGTACTCGAAGAAAAGGCTAAAGGTTCCTCTAGTGGCAAGGTCAATACCTGTAGGAAATTTCTTTTCCCAATGGACATTTACCTGGCGTGTGGAGAGCAAAATGTGGGAGGGGGCTTGCTCCCGATGGCAGTGGGTCAGTGCCAGATGTACTGACTGACCCGCCGCCATCGGGAGCAAGCCCCCTCCCACATTTGCACTGCCGTGCTGTGTTTTTGCTCGGCTGTGGCTAACGCAGCGCCGCAGCCCCACTGCAAGCCTGCCCCGCCTGTTCACAAATCTGCCAGCCACCGCCCAGCGCCTTGTAGATCCCCACCACCGCCAAGCGCTGCTGGGTGCGCGCCGCCGTTAACGCACGGCGACTGGTGAAGTCGGCACGTTCGGCCTCAAGCACATCCAGATACATGCCCTCGCCTTCGGCAAATCGCGTGCGCGCAAACCTGGCCGCCTCGCGATTGGCCGCCGCCTCCAGCAGCCGCAGGCCCAAGGTGCTGCCCGCGGCACTGTTGGCCTGGAACGCATCGTCGGTTTCCTGCAGGGCACGCAATACGGTCTGGTCATAGGCGATCAAGGCCGCTTGTGTACGCGCCTCGCTGGCGGCGATCCGTGCGCGTACACGCCCGGTGTCCAGCAGCGACCAGCGAATCACCGGGGCGATAACGTTCGACTGCATGCCTGCATCACCCAGGGAGCCGAGGCTTCCGGCCAGTAGTCCGATGGAGCCCTGCACCTGGATATCCGGATACAGGCCGGCGGTTTCCACGCCTATTTGCGCAGTCTCAGCCGCCAGGGTGCGTTCGGCCGCAGCGATATCGGCGCGCCGGGCCAACAAGCCGGCCGGGTCGCCGACTTGCAGGGTACGCAGGTTCAAGGCCTCACGGCCGGGCTTGGCCGCAGGCGGATTGAACCCCTGCGGCGCTTGCCCCAGTAGCACGGCCAGCGCGTTGGTGGAGGCGGCGCGTCGCCGTTCAAGGTCGGGCGCTACCGCCTCGACATTGCGCAGCAAGGCCTCGGCGCGCAGCCGGTCGAACTCGGTGGCGGCGCCGACGCTGACCAGATGTTCCACCAGGCCCAGGCTGTCGCGCTGGCTCTGGCTGATATCCGCGACCACCGCCTGTTCAGCTTCGATCCCTTGCAGTTCGAACCAGGTGGCCGCGACGGTGGCGGCGACGCTCGCCTGTACACTGCGCAGCAATGCCTGGCGCGACCCCGCCTGCGCTTGCGCTGCCTCTACCGAGCGGCGGACGCGCCCAAACAGGTCGATTTCCCAGGCCGCATCCAGCGCCGCGCGGGTGGTTTCGATTGAGCGTTCCTGGCCCAGCGGCGTCTCGACTTCACTGCGCCGTCGGTGCTCATAACCGAGGGCGGCACCGCCACTGGGCAGAAACCCTTGGCGGCTCTCGCGCAGCATCGCCTTGGCTTCATCCAGGCGTACGGCGGCGATGCCGATGTCGTGGTTGGCCGCCAGCGCCTGCTGAATCAATTGGCTGAGTGCCGGCTCGTCGAACACTTGCCACCACTGCACCTCGACCTCACCGCTGCCCAGACCTGCAACGGGCGCACCGAAGCTTGCCGGCCTGTGCGGGGCGTGCAGCACCGGCGCGGAATAGTCAGGCCCTACCGCAGCGCAGCCGGCCACCAGCAGCAACGGCAACATAAAGAGTGGAAAAGACCGTTTCATGATGCGCGCTCCTCCAGCTGCAACTTCGGACTCGAACCCTGACGCTGCAAGCGCAGCGCCAGGCTGCGCATCACCACGTAGAACACCGGCGTGAGGAACAGGCCGAACAGCGTCACGCCCAACATCCCGGCAAACACTGCAACCCCCATGGCATGACGCATTTCGGCCCCGGCGCCACTGGCCAATACCAGCGGTACCACGCCGGCGATGAATGCAAGCGACGTCATCAGGATCGGCCGCAAGCGCAGTTGGCACGCGTGGACAACCGCCTCCAACGGGCTCGCACCTTCGGCTTCGAGGCTGCGGGCAAACTCGACGATCAGAATGGCGTTCTTCGCCGCAAGCCCCACCAGCACCACCAACCCGATCTGCACGAACACGTTGTTGTCACCGTCCACCAGCCACACGCCGATGATCGCGCTGAGCAAGCACATGGGCACGATCAGCAAGACCGCCAGAGGCAACAGCCAACTGTTGTACTGCGCGGCGAGGATCAGGTACGCCAGCAACACACACAGCGGGAAAATAAACAGCGCCGATGACCCGGCGAGTTTTTGCTGGTAGGTCAAATCCGTCCATTCATAGGTCACGCCTTCGGGCAGTACCTCCTGCGCCAGCCGCTCCATCAGCGCAACAGCTTGCCCCGAGCTGACCCCAGGCATCGCCCCACCGGAGATATCCGCCGAAGGGTAGCCGTTGTAGTGAATCACCCGGTCCGGGCCGGAACCCGGTGTGACGGTGACAAACGCCGACAACGGCAACATGTTCCCGGCCGCATTGCGCACTTGCAGGCGGCCGATGGCTTCGGCCTGCATACGATGGTCGGCATCAGCCTGGGCGGTCACCTTGTAGGTCCGGCCGAAACGGTTGAAGTCGTTGACATACAGCGACCCGAGATAGACCTGCAAAGACTCGAACACATCCGCCAGACGCACGCCCTGGCTCTTGACCTGGGTGCGATCGATGTCGACGTTCAACTGCGGTGCGTTGACGTCCAGGCTGGTCATCAATCCGGCGACCTGGCCCGACTCAGTGGCTTTGGTCATCAATACCTGGGTCTGCTGCACCAATGCCTCAAGCCCAACCCCGCCACGGTCCTCGACCTGTAACTTAAAGCCACCGGTCACCCCAAGGCCGGGCACCGGCGGCGGCGGGAATACGCCGAGGAATCCGTCAGGGATGCTCGCGAACTTGGCTTGCAGGCGCCCGGCGATGGCGACCGCAGTCATATCGGGCGAGGTTCGTTCCTTGAATGGATCGAGCATGACGAACATCACCGCAGCATTCGGCACATTGACGAAGCCGTTGACCGATAACCCCGGGAACGCCACGACGCTTTCGACACCCGGTTCATCCAGGGCGATCTTCGACATCTGCCGCACCACCGCATCGGTACGGTCCAGCGAGGCCGAATTGGGCAATTGGGCGATACCCACCAGATAGTACTTGTCTTGCATCGGCACAAAGCCCGCCGGTACAGCGTTGAAGCCGAACCAGGTCAGCGCCAGTAATGCGCTGTAGGCGACCAGCGCCACCCCGCGGCGGCCGACGACCTTGCGCACCGAGTTGCCATACGCCTGCGGCGCCCGCTGGAACGGTCGGCTCAGCACCTGCACCCAATGCGCAGCACGACCGCGCAGGCTGCGCGGGTCGTGCGCCACGGCGGCGCTGCGCGGGCGCAGCAACAGGCCGGCCAGCGCCGGACTCAGGGTCAACGAGTTGACCGCCGAGAGGATCGTGGAAATCGCGATGGTCAGCGCAAATTGCCGGTAGAACTCACCCTGCAGACCACTGAGAAACGCTGTGGGAATAAACACCGCCGCCAGCACCGAGGTAATGGCGATGATCGGGCCGGTGACCTCCCCCATTGCCTTGCGCGCTGCCTCGGTGGGCTCCTCGCCGTTCTCGATATGCCGCTCGACGTTCTCGACCACCACGATGGCATCGTCGACCACGATGCCGATCGACAACACCAGCCCGAACAACGACAAGGTATTGAGGGAAAACCCCATCAGATGCATGACCGCGAAGGTGCCAATGATCGACACCGGCACAGCCATCAACGGGATCAGCGATGCGCGCCAGTTACGCAGGAACACCACCACCACGATGACCACCAGCAGGATCGCTTCCATCAGCGTGATGGCGACTGACTCCAGCGAAGCGCGCACAAACACGGTCGGGTCGTAGGCTATCCGCGACACCAGCCCTTCGGGGAAGTTGGCCTGCAGGCGCTGCATGGTGTCACGCACCGCCTGCGCTACATCGAGCGCATTGGCCCCTGGGCTCTGGATGATCTGCAAAGCCACGGCCGGCTCGCCATCCAACAGGCTGCGCAGCGCATAGGCATCGGCGCCCATCTCGATACGGGCCACATCGCGCAGGCGCGTGACCTGGCCGTTATCGCCGGTGCGGATGATGATGTCGCCGAACTGCGCTTCGTCCGTCAGGCGCCCGAGAGTGTTGACCGTGACTTGGAAAGCCGCATTGGAATCAGGTGACTGGCCGACCGAGCCGGCTGCCACTTGCACGTTCTGCTCGCGTACGGCGCCGATCACATCACCGGCGGTCAAGCCACGGGCAGCGATCAGGTCCGGGTCGAGCCACAGCCTCATGCTGTATTCACCGGCGCCCCACACCAGCACGTCGTTGATCCCCGGTATGCGCGACAGCTCATCGCGCACCTGCAAGTAGGCGTAGTTGGAGATGTACAGCGGGTCATAACGTTGGTCGGGAGACAGCAGGTGGACCACCATGAGGATGTCCGGCGAGGTCTTCTGCGTGACCACACCGAGACGCTGCACCTCTTCGGGCAAACGCGGCAACGCACGCGAGACGCGGTTTTGCACCTGGATCTGCGCCATGTCGGCATTGGTGCCCTGGGCGAAGGTCGCCGTCAGGATCATGCGGCCATCGGTGGCCGACTGCGAGGTCATGTAGAGCATGCCCTCAACGCCGGTGATCACCTGTTCCAGTGGCGCCGCCACCGTCTCGGCAATCACTTGCGGGTTGGCCCCAGGATAATTCGCGGTGACTTGCACAGTGGGTGGCGTGACCGCGGGGTATTCGCTCAGCGGCAGGTGGAAGAAGGCGACAAGGCCGCCGATCATCATCAACACCGACAGGACGATGGCGAAGATGGGCCGATCAATAAAGAACCGTGGAAAGCTCATTGCACGCCTCCCACAGTCAGCGGTGCCTCAAGCGGCTTGCCCTCGATGCTGGCGGCCAGCGGCGTCACCGTCATGCCCGGGCGCACCAGCCCTTTGACGACAATGCGCTCGCCCGGTTGCAGGCCCTGTTCAATCACCCGCAGGCCGTCAGCCATCGGGCCCAATTCGACCGGGCGGTATTGGGTCTTGTCGCCGTCACCGACCACCAGCACATAGCGCCGGCCCTGGTCGGTGCCGATGGAATGGTCGGCAATCAACACCCGCGTTTGTGCCGCGCCGGTGTCCAGCTTGACCTTGGCGAACAGCCCGGGGGTCAGGCGCCCGTCCGGGTTTTCGACCACCGCACGCACGCGCACGGTGCCGGTCTTGCGGTCGGCTGCGTTGGCCAGAAAGTCCACCCGCCCGGCCCGCGCATAGGTCGCATCATTGAGCATCGCCACCATTACCTTGGCAGCTTTGTCCCCCTTCGATCCGGCGTGTTCACGGGTCGCTGCCAACGAGTGCAGATAGGTGCGCTCGTCGACATCGAAGTGCACATGCAACGGATCGACCGAAACGATCGTCGTCAACGGCGTCTCCCCTCGGGTGACATAGTTGCCTTCGGTGACGAGGGCACGATCGATGCGGCCGCTGATGGGCGCGGTGACGCGTGTGTAGCTCAGGTCCAGCTGTGCCGTATCCAATGCCGCCTTCGCCGCCTCGACCTGGGCCCTGCCGGCATTCAAGGAGGCAATGGCGGTGTCGAGGCGATCACGCGCCACCACCTTCTTGGCGAACAGTTGCTCGGCTCGGCCATGCTCGGCCTGGGCCAGCAACGCATTGGCCTCGGCCTCGCGCAAACGCGCCTTGGCAGCGTTCAACGCGGCCTGAAATCCCCGCGGGTCAATCACAAACAACGGGCTGCCCTTGGTGACGAACTGGCCTTCGGGCACGCTGACACTTTGCAGATAACCACTGACACGCGGGCGCAGCTCGACCTGCTCAATGGCGGTCAACGAACCGGTGTACTCGACAAACGGCGTCACCGCTCGCGCCACCACTTCGGCCACTGGCACGCTGGGCGGCTTGGCGGCAGCGGCCGGCGGCGCGTTGTCTGTGCATCCGCCCAGCGTCAACACCACGGCCATTGCCCCGGTGATCAGGCTTATTGGTTTGGCGTACATCGTTCACCCTCCTTGGAATTTTCAAGACAAATCGACACTGGAGGTTTTTATCGGGCTTGCCACATTGGGAAGGTCAAGCGCTATAAAACCGGGAGGGTGTGTTTTTGTCTGGAGGGTGTTTTGAGTGGGGATTGGGTGCGCAGGTCAAGCGCGCTTTATAGCAG
>NZ_SPKQ01000015.1:0-46656 GCF_023127895.1 Pseudomonas sp. NCIMB 10586 | reverse complement strand
GGTGTCCAGCGACCTGATGGAGGTGATGGGCATTTCCGACCGCATCCTGGTGCTGTGCGAAGGCGCCATGCGCGGCGAACAACTGCGCGAGCACGCGACTGAATCCAACCTGCTGCAGCTGGCCTTGCCGCGCGGCCTGGCGAACTGAGAGAAGACCATGACCATTCAAAACAACGCGCTGCCTTCGGCACGCAAACCCCTCGATATGCGCGCATTGCTCGACAACTGGGCGATGCTGTTGGCGGCGGTGGGCATCTTCGTGCTGTGCGCGCTGCTGATCGATAACTTCCTCTCGCCACTGAATATGCGCGGGCTGGGCTTGGCGATATCCACGGTGGGCATTGCTGCGTGCACCATGCTGTTCTGCCTGGCGTCGGGGCACTTCGACTTGTCGGTGGGCTCGGTGATCGCTTGTGCCGGTGTGGTGGCGGCGATTGTGATGCGCGATACCGACAGCGTGATGCTGGGCATCGGCGCTGCATTGTTGATGGGCCTGATGGTGGGGCTGATCAACGGCATCGTGATCGCCAAGCTGCGCGTCAATGCCTTGATCACCACCCTGGCGACCATGCAGATCGTGCGCGGCCTGGCGTACATCTTCGCCGACGGCAAAGCGGTGGGTGTGTCTCAGGAACAGTTCTTTGTGTTCGGCAACGGCCAGTTGTTCGGTGTGCCGGTGCCGATCCTGATCACCATCGTGTGCTTTCTGTTTTTTGGTTGGCTGCTCAACTACACCACTTACGGGCGCAACACCATGGCCATCGGCGGCAACCCGGAAGCTGCGTTGTTGGCGGGGGTGAACGTTGATCGCACCAAGATATTGATCTTCGCCGTGCACGGCCTGATCGGCGCCCTGGCTGGAGTGATCCTGGCGTCACGCATGACCTCGGGCCAGCCGATGATCGGCCAAGGCTTCGAGCTGACGGTGATCTCGGCATGCGTGCTGGGCGGAGTATCGCTGAGCGGCGGCATCGGCATGATCCGCCACGTGATCGCCGGGGTATTGATCCTGGCGATCATCGAGAACGCGATGAACCTGAAGAACATCGACACGTTTTACCAGTACGTGATTCGCGGCTCGATCCTGCTTTTGGCCGTCGTTATCGACCGCATGAAACAACGTTGATCCAAGCCATCGGGAGATCAAATGTGGAAGGGCCGGTGCAACGATTCGACTTGCCCCTCCCACATGTTCACCGAGCACGACCCATCCAGACGGGTGGGTGCCGAGGCCGTTACAAAATCAAGCTTGCCCCTGCCTGACCAAATCCACTGCCACGCTTCAAGCGACCAACGGGGGCTTGCGTCACCTCTGTTTAATTGTTAGCTTCTGGCAAAATGTTAACGATAACATTTGCTCTAACAATAAAAACAAAACAGAGACTCACGCCATGAAAATGCTCCCAAAAACCCTGTGTTTACTGGCTGTCGGCATCACCTTCGGTACTCAAGCCTTTGCCGCCACACCGCCCGCGCCCATTCGTATCGGCGCCTCCTTCCAGGAAATCAACAACCCCTATTTCGTCACCATGAAAAACGCTCTGGAAGAAGCCGGCGCGACCATCGGTGCGAAGCTGATCATCACCGACGCCCGCCACGACGTGTCCAAGCAGGTCAGTGACGTCGAAGACATGCTGCAAAAAGGCATCGATATCCTGCTGATCAACCCTACCGATTCGGTCGGCGTGCAGTCCGCCGTCAAGTCGGCCCACGCCGCAGGCGTCGTGGTGGTGGCGGTGGATGCCCAGGCGGACGGCCCGCTGGATTCGTTCGTGGGCTCGAAGAACTTCGACGCGGGCTTCCAGGCGTGTGAATACCTGGCGAAGACCATCGGTGGCAAAGGCAATATCGCCATCCTCGACGGCATCGCCGTGGTGCCGATTCTCGAACGTGTGCGCGGTTGCAAAGAGGCGGTGGCCAAGCACCCGGACATCAAGATCGTCAGCATCCAGAACGGCAAGCAGGAGCGCGACCAGGCGCTGACCGTGACCGAAAACATGCTGCAGGCCCAGCCGACCCTCAAGGGTATTTTCAGCGTGAATGACAACGGCTCCCTCGGTGCGCTCTCGGCCATCGAAGCCAGCGGCATGGACGTGAAACTGGTGAGCGTCGACGGTGCGCCGGAAGCGATCAAGGCGATCCAGAAATCCGGCAGCCATTTCATCGCCACCTCGGCCCAGTACCCCCGCGACCAGATCCGCCTCGCCCTGGGCATTGCCCTGGCCAAAAAGTGGGGCTCTCAAGTCCCGGCCAGCGTGCCGGTGGACATCACCTTGATCGACCAGGCCAAGGCCAGGGACTTCAGCTGGTAAACCCCCAGGCCCCACGCAAACCGTGGGGCCCAGGTCTTCCTTCTGAGCGCGAGGTCGGCGGTATGAGCAGTCTTCTGAAGCTGGAAAACATCTGTAAGCGTTACCCGGGGGTCCAGGCCCTCAAGTCCATCAACCTGCAAGTGGAGCGTGGCGAAATCCATGCCTTGCTGGGGGAAAATGGCGCGGGCAAATCCACCCTGATGAAGATCCTCGGCGGCGTCGAGCATCAGGACGAAGGGCAGATCCTCATTGACGGCCAGGCGCAGCAGTTCGCTACTTACCGCGATGCCATCGCCGCCGGTATCGGCATCGTGTTCCAGGAGTTCAGCCTGATTCCCTACCTCACGGCGGTGGAAAATATCTTCCTCGGCCATGAGTTGAGCAACCGCTTCGGCCTGTTGCGCAAGCGCGAAATGGTCGAGGCGGCGCAGGCGTTGTTCCAGCGTCTCGGGGTGAGTATCGACCTGTATTGCGCGGTCAAGCACCTGAGTGTGGCCGAGCAGCAGTTCGTCGAGATCGCCAAGGCCCTGGCCCTGGACGCACGCCTGCTGGTACTCGATGAACCCACCGCGACGCTGACGCCCAGCGAAGCCGAGCTGCTGTTCGAGATCATGCGCGAACTCAAGCGCCAGGGCGTGGCGGTGATTTTTATCTCGCACCATCTGGAAGAGATTTTCCAGGTGTGTGATCGCATCAGCGTGCTGCGCGACGGCGGCAATGTGGGCGTCACCGACGTGGCCGACAGCGATATCGACCGCCTGGTGGAGATGATGGTGGGGCGCCGCCTGGAGTGCAGTTTCCCGGCCAAGCCCACTTGCGAGCGCGGCCCGCTGTTGCTGGAGGTCAAAGACATCCAGCTGGTGCGCAATGGCCCACACAACAGCTTCCAACTGCACAAGGGCGAAATCCTGGGCTTTGCCGGGCTGGTGGGGTCGGGCCGTACCGAATTGGCCCTGGGCATGATGGGGGCGCTGCCGTCGGTGAGCAAAGAGGTGTGGCTGCGCGGCGAAAAAATCAGCCTTGACGACCCAGCCCAAGCCTTGGCGCACGGCATCGGCCTGCTGCCGGAAAGTCGCAAGAGCGAAGGGCTGATCACCGATTTCAGCATTCGCGAAAACATCTCCCTGAACAACCTGCCCAAATATCAGAACGCCTCGGGTTTGATCGACAAGGCCAAGGAGTGCGCCAGCGTCGAAGCTCTGATGCGCCAGCTGTCGATCAAGGCGCCCAGCGGCGAAAGTCGCGTGCTTAACCTCAGCGGCGGCAATCAGCAAAAAGTCGTGATCGCGCGCTGGATCAACCACCACTGCGAGGTGCTGGTGTTCGACGAGCCCACCCGCGGCATCGACGTCGGCGCCAAGGCGCAGATCTACGCGCTGATGCGCAGCCTCACCGAACAAGGCTACGCAATCATTATGATTTCCTCCGAATTGCCCGAAGTCATCGGCATGTGCGACCGCGTCGCCGTGTTCCACAAGGGCGCGATCGTCAAGGTCCTGGAAGCGTCCGCCGTCAATCCTCAAGAGGTCATGCGCCATGCAACAGGGGGCTCAAGTGAATACGTCCATTAACACCGCCGGCACCGGCCGGTTGCGCCTGAACCTGGCGCGGCTGCTGCGTTCGCCGGCGTTTTATCCCTTTGTCGGGCTGGTGGTGGTGACCCTGGTGATGATCCTCGCCAGTGACACCTTCCTCACCGCCAGCAACCTTTCCAATATCGCTCGCCAGGTATCTATCAACGCGATCATCGCGGTGGGCATGACCTGCGTGATTCTTACCGGTGGCATCGATTTGTCGGTGGGGCCGGTGATGGCGTTATCCGGCACGCTCACGGCAGGTTTGATGGTGGCCGGCGTGCCGCCCGGCCTGGCGATTGGCGCCGGGTTGCTGGTAGGCGTGGCGTTCGGCATCGGCAACGGGCTGTTCGTGGCTTACCTGCACATGCCACCGATCATCGTCACGCTGGCGACCATGGGCATCGCCCGTGGGTTCGGGCTGATGTACACCGACGGCTACCCGATTTCCGGGCTGCCGGAGTGGTTCGCCTTTTTCGGGCGCGGCAGCGTGTTCGGTATGCAGGTGCCGATCCTGATCATGTTGCTCACTTACCTGGCCGCCTATGTGTTGCTGCAACACACGCGTATAGGCCGCTACATCTACGCCATCGGCGGCAATGAAGAAGCGGTGCGTTTGTCCGGGGTGCGTGCGGCGCGCTTCAAGCTGCTGGTGTACGGCATCAGTGGCCTGACCGCGGCGATAGCCGGGCTGGTGCTCACCTCGCGGCTGATGAGCGGCCAGCCCAATGCCGGTGTGTCGTTCGAGCTTGATGCGATTGCCGCCGTGGTACTCGGCGGTGCATCGATCGCCGGCGGGCGCGGGGTGATCGTCGGCACCTTGCTCGGCGCCATGCTGCTGGGCGTGTTGAACAACGGCTTGAACATGCTTGGCGTATCGCCTTACGTACAGAGCGTGATCAAGGGCGGGATCATTTTGCTGGCGATCTTTATCAGCCGTCAGCGCCATCGATAAATACCTCACTACACAGGATCGAACACCATGGACAAGCACACCCACATGCAAGCCGTCGTCTGCCACGGCCCGAAAGACTACCGCCTGGAACGCATCGGCAAACCCCAGGCCCGCGCCAATGAGTTAGTGATTCGCATCGCTGCCTGCGGTATCTGCGCCAGTGATTGCAAGTGCCACTCCGGCGCTGCGATGTTCTGGGGCGGTGACAACCCCTGGGTCAAGGCGCCGGTGGTGCCGGGGCATGAATTTTTCGGCTACGTGGTGGAGGCGGGCGAGGGCGCCGAGGAACACTTCGAGGTCAAGGTCGGTGACAAGGTCATCGCCGAACAGATCGTGCCGTGCGGCAAGTGCCGTTTCTGCAAGTCGGGCAAATACTGGATGTGCGAAGTGCACAACATTTTCGGCTTCCAGCGTGAAGTGGCCGAAGGCGGTATGGCCCAGTACATGCGTATTCCCAAGACTGCCATCGTGCACAAGATCCCTGAGGCGGTGTCCCTGGAAGACTCGGCCCTGGTGGAGCCCATGGCCTGCTCGATCCACACCGTGAACCGCGGCGACATCCAGCTCGATGACGTGGTGGTGATTGCCGGTGCGGGCACCCTTGGCCTGTGCATGGTCCAGGTCGCCGCGTTGAAAACCCCGAAAAAGCTGGTGGTGATCGACATGGTCGACGCGCGCCTGGAACTGGCCAAGCAATTCGGCGCCGATGTGGTGATCAATCCCGCCCGTGACAACGCCCGCGAGATCATCAATGGCCTCACCGACAACTATGGTTGCGATGTCTACATCGAGACCACGGGGGTACCGGCCGGCGTCACCCAGGGCCTGGACCTGATCCGCAAGCTTGGGCGGTTTGTGGAGTTCAGCGTGTTTGGCGCCGAGACCAGCGTGGACTGGTCGATCATCGGCGACCGCAAGGAACTCGACGTACGCGGCGCGCACCTGGGGCCGTATTGCTACCCGATTGCCATCGACCTGTTCGAGCGTGGCCTGGTCACGTCCAAAGGCATCGTCACCCACGATTTCCCGCTGGACGACTGGGCCGAAGCGTTCGAACTGGCGAACTCGACCAAGTCGATCAAGGTGCTGTTGAAACCGGTGCTGCCCGCCCATGAGTAACAACATGAACTACGTCATGGGTGTCGACATCGGCACCCAGAGCACCAAGGCGCTGCTGGCGGATGCCCAAGGCACGATCATTGCCCAGCACAGCCAGGGCTATCGCGTGGATACCCCCAAAGTGCGCTGGGCCGAGCAATGGCCGCAGGTGTGGCTGGACGCTGTGCAAGCCTGCGTTGCCCAGTGCATGGCCAAGGCTGGCGTGCCGGCGGGGCAGGTCAAGGCGCTGTGCATCAGCAGCCTGTACGGCGGCTCGGGGATTGCCGTGGATGCGCAGATGACACCGTTGCACCCGTGCCTGATCTGGATGGACCGCCGCGCTGGCGAGCAGGTCGAGTGGGTGCGTGAGCATGTGGATCTGGAGCGGCTGTTCGCGGTCACCGGTAACTCGGTGGACAGCTACTACGGTTTCACGAAAATGCTCTGGCTCAAGCAGCATCAACCGCAAGTGTGGGCGAACACTCGCTACTTGCTGCCGCCCAACAGCTACATCAACTGGTGCCTGACCGGTGAGTTGGCGGTGGACCACAGCAGCGCCGGCAATATCGGCGGTGTCTACGATGTGGCGGCGCGCAACTGGTCAGGCGAGATGCTGGATGCGCTGGGTATCGCGCGGTCGATGATGCCCGAGCGCTTGGTGTATTCCGGTGAGGTGGTGGGTGGTTTGCTCGCAGACTGGGCCACTCGCCTGGGCTTGCAGGCGGGCACGCCCATCCTGGCCGGTGGCGTTGACGCGGCCATGGCGACCCTGGCCGCAGGCGTGACTCAGCCGGGCAACCATGTGGCGATGATCGGCACCAGCATGTGCTGGGGCTACCTCAACCAGCAGGTGGATGCCCGCCATGGCTTGGTCAGCATGCCCCACGTCTACAACGGCCATCGCGACCTGTACATCTTCGGCGGTGCGATCACCGCCGGAGCGTCGGTCAGCTGGTTTCGCGAGCAGTTCTGCCAGGCCGAAGAGCAGCAGGCCCAGGCAACCGGGCAAGACAGCCTGGTGCTGCTGGAGCAGAGTGCCAGGAAGATCCCGGCGGGCAGTGAAGGCGTGGTGTTCCTGCCGTACCTGATGGGCGAGCGCAGCCCGGTATGGGACGACCGCGCCAGCGGCAGTTTTGTCGGGCTGAACCTGTATCACAGCCGCATTCACCTGTACCGCGCGGTGCTGGAGGGTGTGAGTTTTGCCCTGCGCCACAATATCGAAGCGGGCACCCAGGGCGCGCATTCCCTTGACCCGCGTTTGATCGTGGTGGGTGGGGCGAGCCATTCGGATTTGTGGATGCAGATCATTGCCGATGTCACCCGCTACCCGGTGTACACCATTGTCCAGGAGGTTGAAGCGGCTCTGGGCGCGGCGTTGCTGGCGGCGCATACGGTGGGGTTGGTCAGTGATGAGGCGATGGACACAGGCTGGGTGCAACTGGAGCAACGGGCGCAGCCCAAGCGCGAGAATGTCATGGCCTATGACCGGGCGTTTACCGAGTACCTGAAGCTGTATCCGGCCCTGAAACCGATCATGCACAACCTGCAAGCTACCTGACTCAACACGGTTAAAAATGTGGGAGGGGGCTTGCTCCCGATGGCGGTGTATCAGTCAGCTTATCTGTAGCTGACACACCGCCATCGGGAGCAAGCCCCCTCCCACAGTGGATCTTCATTGTTCTTGAGATTTTATCTATGAACGCAGTCTTCAACTTCACCCACCAGCGCATCCTCGTCACTGGCGCCAGCAGTGGTATCGGTCGCGAAATCGCCCGGCAGCTGATCAACAGCGGCGCCGAAGTCTTTGCCCTTGGTCGCGACGCCCAAGCCTTGGCCGAACTGGGCTGCTACTCCCTCTGTGTGGACATTGCCGACAGCGCAGCCCTCGATAAAGCGCTGCAAGACCTGCCGCCCCTGCACGGCCTGGTCAACTGCGCCGGCATCTCGCGCCTGGAGCCCGCCGCCGCGATCAGCGCCGAGGCTTTCGACCAGGTAATGAACGTTAACGCCCGTGCCGCGGCCCAGGTGGCCAGTCGTGTCGCGGCAAAGATGATCGCGGCGAACGTCGCCGGCAGTATCGTCAACGTCTCAAGTCAGGCGTCGTTGGTGGCGCTGGATGACCATCTTGGTTACTGCGCCTCCAAGGCTGCGCTGGATGCGATCACCCGTGTGCAGTGCGCTGAGTGGGGCCGTTTTGGTATCCGCGTCAATGGCGTCAACCCTACGGTGACCTTGACGCCGATGGCAACCATGGCCTGGTCCGACCCGGCCAAGCGCGACCCGGCGCTGGCGGCGATCCCCTTGGGGCGTTTTGCGCAACCGGCGGAAGTGGCGTTGCCGGTGCTGTTCCTGCTGAGCGACGCAGCCAGCATGATCAGTGGTGTGAGCTTGCCTATCGACGGCGGCTATACCAGCCGTTAGCCGTTTTCCAATTGCCCGGCGATGACTACCTTGTCCCGTGGCTTGTAAGGGTCTTCAAGCCGATCGAGCAGCAGGCGTACCGCGCTGCTGCCAGCCAGTGACGCGTCGTGGGCCACGCAGGCGATCGGCACGCCGAAGATATCGGCGAAGGGCAGGCGGTCGATGCCGCAGATGGTCAGGCTGTCATGGGGGATGTTGTGCATGCGCAGTGCGCGCAGGGCGCCGAGGGTGATCAACTGGTTAAAACCCATGATCGCGTCCGGCGCCGAATGTTCGGCGAGGTAGTCCAGGGTGTGCAGGTAGGATGGCATCAGCGTGTAGTCGCCCGCCTGCACTTCAACGTGCACCTGGGGATGCTCGGCCAGCACTTCGCGCAAGCCTTTGAGGCGCTCCACGGTGATGCGCGAGTGCTCGGGGCCGGTCAGCACCAGCAGGCGCTTGAGGTGCGGCGTCTGGCGCAACAAGTAGTGCGCGGCCTGGATGCCGCTGTGGTAGTTGTCGAGCACCACGCGGCTGAACGGGCTGTCGTGGATCGTGCGATCCAGCAGCACCACAGGGGTCTTGCCGTTACCCAGGCGTTCCAGGTAGTCGGGCTGGTAGTTCGGCTCATCGGAGACCGGCGACAGGATGATCCCCGCCACGCGGTAACCCAGCAGCGTATCGACCGCCTTGCTTTCCAGTTCTTCCAGTTCGTCGGTGTCCACCAGCATGATGGTGTAGCCGTGTTGTTTCGCCTCGCGGGAAATGGCCTTGATCATTTCGCTGTAGAACGGGTTGTCCACCGAGGCGGTGATCACGCCGATGATCAGGCTTTCACTGCGCTTGAGCCCGCGCGCGAAGGCGTTGGGCACGTAGTCGAGTTCGCGTGCCACTTCGAGGATGCGCGCCAGGGTGGCGGGTTTTACCAGGTCAGGTTTGCTCAGCGCCCGGGACACGGTGATGGTGGTCATGCCGACCCGTTTGGCAATGTCGCTGATGGTGACGGACTTTTTCTTGTTCATCGGTAAGGCTGCGAGAGGACACATCAGCAGGCTAGCATGTGTGCAGGCCCAGTGTGATTCAAATCAGCGGGTCCCAGCGTTGCGACCAGTCACCTTCAGCCTTGACCACCTCGCGCAGCAACGCCAGCGCCTGCTGCAACACCGCCGAATCCCGCGCCCGCGAATACACCAGGTAAGTCGGGAAACTGAACTCCGGCGCCTTGGGCACGCGCTGCATCACGCCACTGTCCAGATAGCTTTGCACCACCCGCGTGCGGAAATACCCGGCGCCGCCGTTTTCCAGGATGTACTGCAGCGCCAATGGGCCCAGGTTGAAACTCACGGCGGCACGTGCGCGGTCGGGCAGGGCGGCGTCATGCTGCTGGCGGAAACCCTGGCCCCAGTCGATATACACATAGGGCTCGGGTTTGCTCGCCAATTGCACCAGGATCAGTTTTTCTTCCAGCACTTGCTCTACCTGCAAACCTGGCCAGTACTGCGGCTGAAACACCAGCGCGGCATCGAGCACGCCCAACTCCAGTTGACGCAACAGGTACTCGCCCTCGCGAATTTCGGTACGCAGTGCATGTCCGGGAATATGCTCGCGCAGCGCCTTGGCCCAACCGAGCATCAGCGGGTTGCACAGGCTGACCTCACCGCCGATATGCAGCACATTGCGATAGCCATCGGGTAACGGCAGGTCACGGCGCGCCGCTTCCCAGGTTTGCAGCAGCTGGTTGGCGTACACCACAAAGGCCTCGCCATCGGCGGTCAGGCGTGCACCGGCACGGTTGCGGATAAACAGCGTGCTGCCCAACTGGCTCTCCAGGTTCTTGACCCGGGCGGTGATGGCGGTCTGGGTGACGTGCAGTTTCTCCGCCGCTGCGGCGAGGCTGCCGCAGCGGGTGATTTCGAGGAAGGTGCGTGCCAGTTCGATGTCCATGAAGCCCCCCGGAAGATGAATGGAGGGCATTGTAGTGGAATGCGGTAAAAACTGTGGGAGGGGGCATGCCTCCCACAGTTTCGATTGAATCTCAGCTCAGGGTTTCAGGTGCTTGCAAATGCTCGGTAGGGCAGGCTTTTGCATAGGCATGACACACCCTCAACACCTGCTCATCGGCAAACCGAGCAGCCACCACATGCAACCCCACCGGCAAACCATTGGCGGCCAACCCGCACGGCACCGACGCAGCCGGTTGCTGGGTGAGGTTGAAGGGGTAGCTGAACGGCGTCCATTCCATCCACTCGTTCATCCCCGAACCCGGCGGTACGTTGTGCCCGGCTTTGAACGCGGTAATCGGCATCATCGGCGACACCAGCACGTCGTAGTGCTCATGGAACGCCGCCATGCGCGCAACCAGTGCGGCGCGCGCTTCCAGGGCGGCGTTGAAGTCGTCCAGGCTCAGACGCTCGCCCCGTTGCGCAATACGCAGCAGCCCCGGGTCCAGCAGTTGCTTTTGCGCGTCGCTCATGGAGCCGGTCAGGCGTGCAGCGCCGGCGGCCCACAGGGTGCTGAACACCTCAAGCGGGTCGCTGAAACCCGGGTCGATCTGCTCGACATGGGCGCCCAATTGCACCAGGCGCTCCACCGCCTGGGCGACGACCTTGGCGACTTGCGGGTCGACATCCACATAGCCGAACGTGGGGCTATAAGCCACGCGCAAGCCCTTCAGATCCGCCCCTGGGGTGAGCCAGGGCGTGGTCCTTGGCGCCCCCATCAGGCCATCGCGCGCATCCATTTGTGCCACGGTCTGTAGCATCAGCACGCTGTCTTCCACCGTGCGGGTCATGGGCCCCAGGTGCGACAGGATGGTCATGGAGCTGGCCGGCCACTGCGGCACATAACCGAAGGTCGGCTTGATCCCGAACGTGCCGGTGAACGCACACGGGATGCGAATCGAACCGCCCGCATCGCTGCCCTGATGCAACACGCCGAGGTTCAACGCCGCCGCCGCCCCGGCGCCGCCGGACGAACCGCCCGCCGTGGTGCGGGTATCCCATGGGTTGCGGGTGATGCCGTACAGTGGGTTGTCGGTGACGCCTTTCCAGCCGAACTCGGGGGTGGTGGTCTTGCCCAGCAGCACCGCGCCAGCCTTGCGCATGAAGTGCGAGAAGGGCGCGTCCACATTCCAAGGCCCCTCGGCGGATGAGGTGCGCGAGCCCTTGCGCGTGGGCATGCCGAGGGTCAGCGTGAGGTCTTTTATCGACGCTGGTACGCCATCCAGGGCGCCGCAAGGGGCACTTTTTAACCAACGTTGTTCCGAGGCCCGCGCCGCGTTCAATGCACCCTCAGGATCGACATGGCAGTAGGCGTTCACCACCGGGTTGTAGCGTTCGATGCGCAGTAACGCATCTTCGGTGACCTCTACCGGTGACAAGCTCTTGTCGCGATAATGCTTGAGCAGTTGCACAGCCGTCAGTTGGCCGATCTCACTCATGCTTGAACTCCCTGCGCCGCATTGACCATGGCCCGCAGCAACACCGCGCAGCCAGCCGCCAGATCATCCGGCGCGGCGTTTTCGATTTCGTTATGGCTGATGCCGCCTTCGCATGGCACAAAGATCATCCCGGCCGGGCCCAGTTCGGCGACGAAAATCGCGTCATGCCCGGCGCCGCTGACGATGTCCATATGGCTCAAGCCCAAGGCTCTCGCGCCATCGCGCACGGCATTGACGCAGGCCGGGTTGAAGTCCAGCGGCGGGAAGTCGGCGGTGGGTGTCAGTTCAAAGGTCAAGCCGTGTCGGGCGGCCGTGGTTTCGATCACTGCGCGTACTTCATCGACCATGGCTTGCAGCTTGTCGGCATGCAGGTGGCGCAAGTCGAGGGTCATCTGCACCTGGCCGGGAATCACATTGCGCGAACCCGGGTGCAGGCTCAGGCAACCAACGGTGCCGCAGGCATGGGGCTGTTGTTGATGGGCGATACGGTTGACCGCGCTGACCACCTCGGCGGCGCCGACCAGGGCATCCTTGCGCAGGTGCATCGGTGTGGGGCCGGCGTGGGCTTCGACGCCGGTGAGGGTCAGGTCGAACCATTTCTGGCCCAGGCAGCCCATGACCACGCCGATAGTGGTGGCCTGGTCTTCCAGTACCGGGCCTTGCTCTATATGGGCTTCGAAGTAGGCGCCGACCGGATGGCCCAGAACCGCACGGGAACCGGCATAGCCAATGCGCTGTAATTCGGCACCTACCGACAGGCCCTGGTCGTCGCATTTGTCGAGGGTGTCCTGCAAGTCGAACTTCCCGGCAAACACCCCGGAACCCATCATGCACGGCGGGAAGCGCGAGCCTTCTTCGTTGGTCCACACCACCACTTCAATCGGCGCCTGGGTCTGGATCTGCAAGTCATTCAAGGTACGGATCACTTCCAGCCCGGCCATCACCCCGTAGCAGCCGTCGAACTTGCCGCCGGTGGGTTGGGTGTCGATGTGGCTGCCGGTCATCACCGGGGGCAGGGCGGGGTTACGTCCGGCACGACGCGCAAAGATATTGCCGATGGCGTCGACGGTAACGCTGCACCCGGCCGCTTCGCACCACTGCACGAACAGGTCACGGGCCTGGCGGTCCAGATCGGTGAGGGCCAGGCGGCACACGCCACCCTTGGCGGTGGCGCCGAGTCGGGCCAGGTCCATCAGCGATTGCCACAGGCGGTCGCGGTTGATCAGCGGGGCGTTGCTCTGGAGCGGTTGCGCAAAACTATTCATGGGCATTCTCCGGTCAGGCACTCAGGGCCAGATAGCGGTTCTTGATCGACGGGTCGGCACGGAAGTCAGCGGCGCTGCCTTCGTACACCACGCGGCCCTGTTCGAGTACGTAATGGCGGTCGGCGAGTTTGTCGCAGACCATCAGGTTCTGCTCCACCAGCAGCACCGGCAGGCCGTCGTCCTTGACCTTGCGCAGGATCTTCACCAGCTCGTCGACAATCACCGGGGCCAAGCCCTCGGTGGGTTCGTCGAGGATCAGCAGCTTGGGGTCGTTGAGCAGGGCGCGGGCGATGGCAAGCATTTGCTGTTCGCCGCCGGATAGCGCATGGCCGGCGTTTTTGCGCCGTTCCTTGAGGCGCGGGAACATGGCGTATACGTCGTCCAGTTGCCATCGGCTGCTTTTGCGCACGGCGATGCGCAGGTTTTCCTCGACGCTGAGCAGGCGGAAAATCCCGCGGTTCTCCGGCACCAGTGCCAAGCCCTGGCGTGCAATTTCAAAGATTTTCTGCCCCACCAGCGCCTGGCCATTGAAGTGAATCTGGCCCTGACGCGGGCAAATGATGCCGAGGATGCTGCGCAGGGTGGTGGTCTTGCCGGCGCCATTGCGACCCAGCAGGGTCACCAGTTCGCCAGGGTTGACGGTCAATGACACGCCCTCCAGCACATGGCTCTTGTCGTAGTAGGAGTGAATATTCTCGACGATCAGCATCAGGCGGCCTCCCCAAGGTATGCAGTGCGCACACGTTCATCGGCACGCACGAAATCTGGCGTGCCTTCTACCAGGATCTGGCCGTGGCTCATCACCGTGATGCGTTGGCTGATGGACATGACAATGCTCATGTTGTGTTCGATCAACAGCACCGTGTGGTCGCGGCCCAGGTCGCTGATCAATTGGGTCATGATCGGGATATCATCGATGCCCATGCCCGAGGTCGGTTCGTCGAGCATCAACAGTTTGGGTTTGGAGCAGATCGACATGCCCACCTCCAGCACCCTTTGCTGGCCGTGGGACAACTCGCCGGCCAGGGTGTCGGCGCGGGCAGTGAGTTGCAGGCGCTCAAGGACCTGGTCGGCCATCTCCAGGTGTTCGCGCTTGCTGTCCACTCGGCGCCAGAAGTTCAAGGCACGGGCGCCATCGCGGCCCTGGGCGGCCAGGCGCAGGTTTTCGCGCACGCTGAGGTTCTGGAACAGGCTGGTGAGCTGGAACGAACGCGCCATGCCCAGGCCGACGCGGGCATGGGCGGGCTTGCGCATCAGGTTGTTGCCGTCGAAATGGATCGCTCCGGCAGTGGCCTGGCGCTCACCTGTCAGGCAATGAAACAAGCTGGTCTTGCCAGCGCCATTGGGGCCGATAATGGTGTGGATAGTGCCGGCCTCGACCTTGAGGTTGACGCCATTGACCGCATGGAACGCGCCATAGGCCAGTTCCAGGTGTTGGGTTTCCAGCAGGATGCTCATAGCCCTTGCTCCTTGGCGACGACCGCGCTTTTGCGCGTGCCACGCAACTTCTCGAACAGCGAGGCGAGGCCGCCCCACAAACCGCCGCGCATGAAGATCACCACCAGGATCAGGATCACCCCCAGCAGCATCAGCCAGCGCGGCCACAGGTCGGAGAGGAAATCCCCCAGCAGCACAATGGAACCGGCGCCCAGCAATGAGCCGAACAACGAGCCAGTGCCGCCGACGATGGTCATGATCAGAATGTTCTCGGACATCGCCAGGTCAATATTGGACAGTGGCACAAAGTGCAGCAGCATGGCGTACAGCGCCCCGGCAATCCCGGTGACTGCCCCGGACAGCACGAACACCAGGATCTTGAAGTGCCGCGTGTCGTAGCCAATGGCCGAGGCACGTGTCTCGTTTTCACGGATCGCCATCAGCGTGCTGCCGAACGGCGAAGCGATCACCCGGCGAGCGCCGATAAAGATCAGCAGGAACAGCACCGCGACAAATCCATAGAAGGCACGGGCATCGGCCAAGGACAACAGCACGGTTTCACCCACACGGATTTCCGGGCGCGGCACGCTGAGCAGGCCGTTGTCGCCGCCGGTCCAGTCGCTCAGGGTGTAGGCGACGAAATAGGCCATCTGGCTGAACGCCAGCGTGAGCATCACGAAGTAAATGCCGGTGCGCCGAATCGCCAGGGCGCCCACCAGCAATGCCAGGAAACCGCCGGCGATGGCGGCACCCAGCAGTGCGGTGAACAACCCCAGTTGCAGGTGGATCATCAGCAACGCCGCGCAGTAGGCGCCGGCCCCGAAGAAGATGCCTTGGCCGAATGACAGCAAGCCGGTGTAGCCCAGCAACAGGTTGCAAGCCAGGGCGGCCATGGCAAAGATCAGGATCTCGGTGGCCAGGGTTGCCGAGGGCAGTATCAGCGGCAGGCCGATCAGCACCGCCAATACCCATAGCAGCATCGCTTTGGATTGGGTCTTGGCAAACGGCAGGGGGTTTTTCTCGCTCATTTCAGGCTCTCCCGAACAGGCCGTAGGGGCGGACCAGAATCACCACGGCCATCGCGCCGTAGATCATCAGGCTCGCACCCTGGGGCCAGAGTGTGGTCATCAGGCTTTGCACTACGCCTACCAGCAAACCGCCGACCAGCGCACCGCTGAACGAGCCCATGCCGCCAATCACCACCACCACGAACGCCACCCCGAGAATCTCCGGGCCGACAAAGGGCTGGGCACCACGCAACGGCGCGAACAACACCCCGGCGACACCGGCCAGGGCCACGCCGAGGGCGAAGGTCATGGAGAACAGGCGGAAAATATTGGTGCCCAGCAATGACACGGTTTCAGTGCTCTCACTGCCGGCGCGCACCAGGGCGCCGAAGCGCGTGCGTTCCAGCAGCAGCCACAGACCCAGGCCGATCAGCCCGGAAAACACGATGAGAAACAGGCGGTAGTAGGGATAGACAAAATCCCCCACCACCAGCACGCCGCGCAGCAACTCCGGTACGGCGACACTTTTGCCCACCGGGCCCCAGATCATCACGCTGGCTTCCTGGATAATCAGCGCGATCCCCAGGGTTACCAGAATCTGGAACATGTGCGGCAAGTGGTAGATCCGCTGGATCAGCACACGCTCGATCACCCAGGCCAGCGCAGCCACCACCAGCGGCGCGACGAGCAGCGCCAGCCAGAAGCTGCCGGTGAGGCTCACGGCGGTGTAGCAGATGTAGGCGCCCAGCAGGAAAAACGCGCCGTGGGCGAAGTTGACGAAGTTGAGCAGGCCGAAAATGATCGTCAGCCCGACCGCGATCAGGAAGTAGATCATCCCCAGCCCAAGGCCGTTGAGAATCTGGAACAGGTACAAATTGAGCATGCAGGAACCCTCTGCAGGCGGCCGCTTGCGCGGCCCTGCGCGACAAAAAGTAAGCAGTCAGCCGAGCGTGCAGCCCGTCGCCTCGACCGGTGGGAACGATTGGCCGGCGCTGAGCACCTTGGCCAGGTCGTCCTTGTCGGTCATGTCGCCGCTGGCCTTGCCGACCAGCAAGTAGTAATCCTTGATCACCTGATGGTCGCCGGCGCGGATCGACTCCTTGCCGGTCGGGCCTTCATAGCTCAAGCCTTGCATGGCCTTGGCCACGGTTGCGCCGTCGAAGCTGCCAGTGGCGATGACGGTGTCGAGCATGACCTTGGTGCTGATGTAGTCGGCGGCCAGCGGGTAGGTGGGGTTGATGCCGTATTTGGCCTGGGTCAGCTTGACCAGTTCGCGGTTGAGTGGCGTATCGACCTGATGCCAGTACTGCGCGCCGAGGTACACACCTTCGAGCACATCGCTGCCCAGTTCCTGGAATTGATCAAGGCCGGCCGACCATACCAGCAGCACCTTCATGCGTTCCTTGATGCCGAAGTTCACCGCCTGGCGCAGGGTGTTGGACGACTGGCTGCCGAAGTTGAGCAGTACCAGCACGTCGGGCCGGGTGGAAATGGCGTTGGTCAGGTAGCCGGAGAATTCCTGCTCCTGCAGCGAGTGGTAGCTGTTGCCGACATGCTCCAGGCCGTGTTCCTTGAGCACGTTCTTTGCGCCTTCGAGCAAGGCTTCGCCGAACACGTATTGCGGCGTGATGGTGTACCAGCGTTTGGCGTCCGGCAGCAGTTTGATCAGCGGCACCATGGTTTCGCGGATCGCGCCGTAGGTGGGCACTGACCAGCGGAAGGTCGCCTTGTTGCAATCCTTGCCGGTGACTTCATCAGCACCCACCGGGGTCATGAAAACGCCGCCGACTTTATCGACTTCCTTGGCCACCGCCAGGGCGGAAGACGACAGTGTGCAGCCCTGGAAGAACCGTGCGCCGTCCTGCGCGATTGCCTCCTGCACCTTGCGCACCGCTTTGCCGGCGTTGCCTTCGGTGTCTATGACCTTGTAGGTGAGCGGGCGGCCGAGGATCTCGTCATGCTGTTGCACGGCCAGGCGCGAACCCATGTCGGCAAATTTGCCATAGCTGGCAAACGCGCCAGACATGGACTTGAGGCCGTAAAAGGTAAAGGGCTCGGCGGCGAAGGCCGAACGCACGCTCAGCGGCAAGCTGAGGGCGGCGGCTGCGGTGAGGCTGGCTTTCAATAACGTACGACGCTGCATGGGGTGACTCCCTGGTTTAGTTATTGGCAGGAGCGGCAAGGGCGATACGGTGGTGCAAGGGCCTGTGGGCAGGCTTGTTATTGGGTAACTCGGTTCAACAGATGGACACGGTCAAATGTGGGAGCTGGCTTGCCTGCGATGCGGGCGCCTCGGTGTTACAGGGGGACCGAGTCGATGCCATCGCAGGCAAGCCAGCTCCCACATTGATCGGGTTTTGTTCCTAACGGTGATCAAACTCCAGAAGGAAGTGCGGGCTGACCTGGCCTTCCAGCGCAGTCATATGGTGTTCGGCATCGCACATATGCTCATGCATCAAACTGCGCACGGCGCTTTCATCCCCGGCACGAAAGGCGATCAGCAGTTGTTTGTGATAGTCGAGGTTGGCCGCGTCGAACTGCTTGCGCTTGGGCTTGTAGGCTTTCTTCAGTACCACCAGGTCGCGCAGCAGGTCGTTGAGAAACTGCGCCATAAAGCTCAGCAGCGGGTTGGGGCAAGCCCTTGCCAGCAGGTTGTGGAACTCCAGTTCCGCCAGACGCTGTTCGCGCTGGCCGGCTTCGCTGTCTTCGGGGGCGCTGCAAAAATCCACATTGGCTTGCAGGGCCTGGTAGTCGTCTTCGCTCAAGCGCCCGAGCACCGACAGCGCCAGTTCCACTTCGATGACCTTGCGCAACTGATACACCTGCTCGCCATCCAGATGCTGGAAGTGCAGGTAGTTGCGCAAGGCGCGGCTGGCAGGTTCAGTGCCGGCCTGGTTCAGATAAGCCCCGCCACTGGGGCCGGTGCGCGTATTGACCAACCCTTCGACCTCCAATGCCTTGAGCGCTTCGCGTGCCGAGCCCTTGGAGCACTGGAAGCTTTCCATCAGCTCGCGTTCGGTGGGCAAGCGGTCGCCGGGCTTCAAGGCATCGGTGACGATGGAGCGCTTGACCGACTCGACAATCACATCGGACAGCTTCTGACGTTTGCGGCGTAGCGGGCGAGTCAGCATGGGTTCGATTTATCGTATTAATGCGGATAAATAGCACTTAATAACGATTGCATCGGAGCGTCAACGCAGCGTGTCGTTTTCGATGGCAACAGGTCGCAAATGCGCCGGTTACTCCCAGGCACCCAGGTCAAGGCAGCGCGCGGAGGCTGGCGGCTGTTTGCCATAGGCGAGGAAATCCCCCAGCCAGCGGGTGACACAGCCGTCGGCGCCCGACTGCTTGGACTCCTTGAGCAATAACTGCTCGACGCCCACAGCGATGGGATCGCCCGGCGCCGCATTAATCAGCACCATGCGTGCGATGCGCTCGGGAAACAGCGTGCCGTAGCGGCTGCCAAGACGGGTCGCGGCGGCGCTGCCCAGGTAGTGCAGGCGCGCTTCGCCGAGCTGCCCGCGCACATATTCCATGTCCAGCACCGCCTGCTCGACTGCGTTTGACTGGCGCAGGTCGCGGGTGCTCAGTTCGATCACGTCATAACGGTCCACCAGCGTGCGATAAGCGCGGGTGGCGAGCGACTCCCAGTGGCTGGCCAGGTGCAGCACGAAAGGCGCGTTGGCGGGCTGGGGCGGTTCGCCGGCCTGGATGAACACCACGCCCTCGCGGTTGAGCGGTTGCCTTGCGCCCACACGCGTCACGCTCAGGCGTATACGACCGCGCCCGGGAGCAGCGTGGTCCCGTGGCACACTGACCAGGCCGCATTGGGTGCGCCCGACCACCTCAGGGTCCAGGCGCGCAGTGGTAGTGAGGGGGCAATCCAACAGCCAGTCGATTGCAGTGGGCACGATCAAGGGCTCAGCGCGCACTGCGTTTGCTATAAGCCAGCAGCTTATGCAGACCAGGCTTTTTACAAGAACGCTGGGTGTCATCACGAGGTCCCGGGCAGCCGTATGTAACAGCTTTTTTACCAAGGACCTGGGGGTGGAGAATGTAAGGCTAAGAAACAGTTTGTGTAAGAAATACCGATTTTGCTTATCAGCTATCGGTCTTCCATCCACCCCCTAATGCCTTGTACAGCGCGATACTGGCTTGCAGCCGCGACAGGCGCAGTTGCACGTTCAGGTCCTGGGCGGCATAGAGGGTGCGTTGGGTTTCCAGCACCGTAAGCAGGTCTTCGGCGCCGGCCTCGTAGCGGCTTTGCGCAATCTCAAAGGCCGTTTGCGCCTGCTGCAGTTCTTCGGTTTGCCATTGGCGTTGCTGGTCCAGGCGAGTCAGGCTGCTGAGGGCTTTTTCCACATCGGCAAAGCCGTTGATGATCGCCCCGCGGTAGGTCTGCAGCAGTTCATCCTGGCGCGCACGGGCTTTATCGCGCTCGGCACTCAGCCGACCGTTGTTGAAGATCGGTGCGATCAGGCCCGAGGTCAGGGTGTAGAACGGGCTGCGCAGAACATCTTCAGCCTTGTACGCACCCGAGCCGAGGGTTGCGCCCAATGTCACCGTGGGCAGCATGGCCGCACGGGCCACTGTGACGTCGGCATTGGCCGCCGCCAGCTGTGCCTCGGCCTGGGCGATGTCAGGGCGGCGACGCAACAACTGGCTAGGCACACCGGGGCCGATATTCGGCCAGGTCAGTGCCTGGAACGGCTCGCTGCCCAGCGCCAGGGCCTGTACCGGCTGGCCGAGCAAGGCGGCGAGGGTGATGCGCGATTCTTCGGCCGATTGCTGGATCAGCGGCAGTTGCCGTTGCTGGCCGGCCACCAGGCTCTTCTGTTGTGCCAACTCCAGGGCCGTGGCGGAACCGGCATCGTAGCGGGTTTGCACCAGGTCCAGCACATTGCGCGCATTGGCCAGGTTCAGCTCGGCGATCTGCAGGCGCTGGTGCGCGGCCAGGGTTTGCGCATAGCGGTCGGCGACATTGCTGAGCAAGGTCAACTCCACGTTGGCCTGATCGAACTCACTGGCGTGCAGGCTATGCACAGCGCTGTCTCGCGCAGCGGCGCGGCCACCCCAGAAGTCGATTTCGTAGCTGGCCGTGAGGTTGGCGTCATAGTTATTGACCGTCTTGTTGCTCTCGGTGGCGTCCAGATCCGAGTTGCCGCTGCCGCGCAACAGTCTTTGACGGCTGGCGCTGAGGTTGAACTTCACCTCGGGCAGTAACGGTGCGCCGGCAATCACCGCTGTCGCCTGGGCCTGCCGCACCCGCGCCATGGCCGCAGCCACATCAAAGCTGTCACGGCGGGCCTGATCGATCAGGCGGTTCAGCACAGGGCTGCCAAACTGCGTCCACCAACGCTGGTTGGTGGCCTGGTCGGCGTCGCGCTCGGCATATTGCCAGGCGGCCGGCGCGGCAATGCCGCTGTCAAGGGCAGGCGAGGTGCCGGCACAGGCATTGAGCAACAGGCACAGGCTGAGCGTCGACAGGTGCGGTGCGATGGATCGTTTATTCACTGGTCAATGCCTTAACCGGATCGAGCCGGGCAGCTTTACGGGCCGGCATAAAGCCGAATACGACGCCGGTGACCAGCGCACAGCCAAACGCGCCGAACACCGCCACCAGGGAAAACTGCACCGCCACTTCGGCCAGCACCAGCACGCCGCCCACCAGCAATGCCAGGGCGATTCCGAACAGACCGCCGACCACCGAGAGCATCACCGCCTCGGTGAGGAATTGGCGCAGGATGTCGCTCTGGCGCGCCCCGGTGGCCATGCGGATGCCGATTTCGCGGGTGCGTTCGCGCACGGTCATCAACATGATATTCATCACGCCGATACCGCCCACCAGCAGGGAAATGGCGGCAATCGAGCCGAGCATCAGCGACAGGGTGTTCTGGGTCCGCGCTTCGGCCTGGATCATCGCGGCGTCGTTCGTCAGGTGGAAGTCGCGTTTGCCGCCGTGCAGCGTTTGCATAAGCTGACTGATGGCTTGCTCGGCCTCTTGCACCTTGCGCGCATCGGCGGCGGCAATGGCAACATATTCGGGGTTATAGGTGCCGAACAGGCGCACGCTGGCGGCGGTATAGGGAATGGCGACACGGTCATCGCTGTCTTGCATGCCGGAGCTGGAGCCTTTTTCCGCCAACACGCCAATCACCTGGAAGGGCACGTTTTCGATCAGGATGTATTGGCCGATGGGGTCTAGCTGGCCTTTGAACAGCTTTTCGCGCACGCGATGACCGATCACCGCCACCGTGGCCCCGGCGCGCTCGTCGGCTTCGGTAAAGTAGCTACCCTCGGCCACTGGCCAGTTGAAGATGTCCGGGAAGTTGGTGTCGTTACCGCCCACATAGGCCATGTAATCGACGTTGCCGAAGCGAACACCGGCGTAGGTGCCGTTCACCGGCATGATGCGCTTGACCTGGGGCAATGTAGCCAATGCGGCCACATCATTGAGGGTCACGATACCTGGCGGTGTGCGCGGGTTAGGCGAAAAACCGCTCAGGTAGATGATGTTGGAGCCGAAGGCCGCCATCTGCGCCATGACCTGGCGCTTGCTGCCTTCGCCCACTGCCAGCATCACCACCACCGACGCCACGCCGATGATGATCCCCAGCAGCGTCAGCGCGGTGCGGAAGCGGTTGATCCACATCACCCGCCACGCCGCCTGCACCGCGTCCAGCAGCTCGGCTTTCCAGGCACCATTGTGTTCGGCGCCGTCGGCCAGGCGCTGGCGCAGGTCCACGGCTTGCAATGCGTCGCTGCCGGCCGTGACGGGCACGTGGGGGGGGCTCAACGCCGAATCGCTGATGATCAGGCCGTCGCTGATCTCGATGATGCGGTTGGCGTGCGCCGCGACTTCGCGGTCGTGGGTAATCAGGATAACCACGTGGCCCTGGCTTGCCAATTCATCCAGCAGCACCATCACCTCGGCACCGCTGTGGCTGTCGAGGGCACCGGTGGGTTCGTCGGCAAGGATGATATGCCCGCCGTTCATCAACGCACGGGCAATCGAGACGCGCTGCTGCTGACCACCGGAGAGCTGGTGCGGGCGGTTGTTGGTGCGATCGGCCAGGCCCAGGCGGGTCAGCAGAGCCTTGGCGCGGGCATGGCGTTCGGCAGCGCCGATGCCGGCATAGATCGCCGGCATCTCGACGTTTTCCTGGGCCGAGCCGGACGGGATCAGGTGGTAGCCCTGGAACACGAAACCAAAGGCTTCGCGGCGCAGCCAGGCCAGTGCGTCGCTGTCCAGGTGCGCGACGTTTTCCCCGGCGAACAGGTAGTCGCCCACGGTGGGGCGGTCGAGGCAACCGAGGATGTTCATCAGTGTGGATTTGCCGGAGCCCGAGGCGCCGACGATGGCAACGAACTCTCCTGCATGGATCGACAGGTCGATCCCGCGCAATACGTCGACCTGCGGGCTGTCGCCGCCGCCGTAGGATTTGCGGATGTTCTTGAGTTCGATCAGTGGCGTGGTCACATCAACCCCCGCTGCTGCTGGAGGGGCCGATCAACAGGTGATCGCCTTCGTCCAGGCCATCCAACACTTCAACTCGCAGGCGGTCACTGATACCCAGCTGTACTTCTCGCTTCTGGATGGCACCGTTTTTGGTCACGACCCGCGCGATCTGCTTGTCGGTGCCTTGGCTGCCGAGCAGCGCTGCGACCGGGATGGTGAGAGCGTCCTTGACCTGGCTGGCTACGAAAAACACCTGGGTGGTCATTTCGGCCATCAGTGCATTGTCAGTGTTGTCCACATCCAGCAGTACGGTGTACAGCACTACGCGGCCACTACCGGTCTTGCTCGTGCTACTGGGGCTGCCACTGCCCTGGCTGGTTTCATTCAGCGGCTTGGGCGGTATCGGCAGGATCTGGCGCACGGTGCTGCTCCAGCGCCGGTTGCCGCCGGCGAGGGTAGTGAAATAGGCGCTCATGCCCGGTTTGACGTGGCCGATATCGGCTTCGGACACTTCGGCCCATACGGTCATTGGTGACAATTTGGCGATGCGCAGGATCAACGGCGTTTGTTGTTGGGCGTTGAGGGTTTGGCCGACTCGCGCATCTACCGCCACCACGGTGCCGCTCATGGGCGCGTAAATCCGCGTATAGCCCAGTTCGGCCTCGTCACTGCGCAGGCTGGCCTGGGCTTGGCGGATCTGTGCCTGGAACATATCGACACGGGCTTGGGTGGCACTCAGTTCGGCTTTGGCGGTTTGCACATCTTCTTCGCGGGTGGCGTTGCCTGCAACCAAGCGTTGCTGGCGCTGGTATTTCTGGCGTGCGAGTTCGTGCTGGGCTTTCTGTTCCTGCAACTGCGCCTTGAGGTTTTCAATGGAATAGCGGCTGGCGTCGAGCTTGGCCTGTTGCGTGGCGGGATCGATTTCCACCAGCAGATCGCCTTCCTTGACTTGATCACCGGCCTCCACATGGATCTTGCGAATCTGTCCGGACGCCTGGGCACCCACGTCCACATAACGGCGCGGTTGCAGGGTGCCCAGTGACGTAACGCTATTTTCAATGTCGCCGCGGGTTACGGTGACCGTGGGTAGGCTGTCGCGGCCCGACGGCAGCACTTGCCAGGCAGCCACCACAAGGATGGGGAGCAGGCACGCCAGCACAAGCAGGGCGCGTCGGGCAGGTCGAGGGCGTTTCATGTCTTGGTTCCAGCCAGGAGGTGTTGACCGCAGGAGCGGGGAGTTGACAGTTATACGAGAAAAATGCTCGGGAATTTAGGTTGTTACACATGTGGTAACAGCTCGTGCGACGAAAAAAAATGCACCGTTGGTGCAAGACTCCTTTAAAAGTAGATGAGAATTACTATAAATTGCACGCACTCAAACTGCCATCATCGATGGGCTCGCTCCTACACGGGCTGGCATCGTTAGCACCACGGCCATGGGGCCAGGAGTCATGTTGGAAAACTACTATCGCGAGCTGGTGTGTTTCCTGAACGCCAAGCTGGGCAACCGTCAGGTGGCCGAAGATGTGGTGCATGACGCTTATGTTCGGGTGCTGGAGCGTTCCAGCGACATCCCGATCGAACAGCCCCGCGCCTTCCTGTACCGCACGGCCTTGAACCTGGTGATCGACGGCCACCGGCGCAACGCCTTGCGTCAGTCCGAGCCTCTTGAGGTGCTGGACAGCGAAGAACGCTTCGCCCCCTGTTCACCCCACGCCAGTCATGACCACAACCAGCGCCTGGAGATGCTTGAGCGCGCCCTGGCCGAGTTGCCGGCGGCGTGTCGCGACAGTTTCCTGCTGCGCAAGCTCGAGGGCCTGTCCCATGTGCAAATCGCCGAGCGCCTGGGGATTTCCCGCAGCCTGGTGGAAAAACACATCGTCAACGCCATGAAGCATTGCCGGGTGCGTATGCGTGAGTGGGAAGCGCACTGATCGCCAGTTGGTTAAATTTTATTTCACTGTCCTCGTTTCCTATCAACACACGGCCTGTTGTTCAGGCCATGAAGGTATTCCCGCCCCACCGCCAAGGGGCTTATCCAGAGGACACTGGAATGACACAGGCAATTGCTTCGCCCGCGGTTCACGACCTGATCGGTATCGGCTTCGGCCCTTCGAACCTGGCGCTGGCCATCGCCCTGCAGGAGCGTGAAAAGGCCCAGGGCAAGCTGGACGTGCTGTTTCTCGACAAACAGGCCGACTACCGCTGGCACGGCAATACGCTGGTGACCCAAAGTGAGCTGCAGATCTCTTTCCTCAAGGACCTGGTGACCCTGCGCAACCCCACGAGCCCGTACTCCTTCGTCAATTACCTCAAGGCTCACGATCGCCTGGTGGACTTCATCAACCTGGGCACCTTCTACCCCTGCCGTATGGAGTACAACGACTACCTGCGCTGGGTGGCCGGGCAGTTCCAGGCCCAGGCCAACTACGGTGAGGAAGTGCTGGCCATCGAACCGATCCTGCATCAGCAGCAGGTGGAGGCCTTGCGCGTCATTTCCCGCGATGCCCAGGGCGAGCAGCATGTGCGTACCACCCGCTCGGTGGTGGTCAGCGCCGGCGGCACTGCGCGCATCCCCGAAGCGTTCAAGGCGCTCAAGGGTGACAGCCGCGTGTTCCATCACTCCCAGTATCTGGAGCGCATGGCGAGCCAGCCTTGCGTGGATGGCAAGGCCATGCGCATCGCGGTGATCGGCGGCGGCCAGAGCGCGGCCGAAGCCTTTATCGACCTCAATGACAGCTTCCCGTCGGTGCAGGTCGATATGATCCTGCGCGGCTCGGCGCTCAAGCCGGCCGATGACAGCCCGTTCGTCAACGAAGTGTTCTCGCCGGCGTTTACCGACCTGGTGTTCCAGCAAGTGGGGGCCGAACGCGAGCGTTTGGTCGCCGAGTACCAGAACACCAACTATTCGGTGGTGGACCTGGACCTGATCGAGCGCATCTACGGGATTTTCTACCGTCAGAAAGTTTCCGGCATCGCCCGCCAGGCGTTCCGCACCATGACCGTGGTGGAGAAGGCCACGCCCGGGCCGCTGGGTATCGAACTGGTATTGCGCAACAACGCCACGGGCGAAACCAGCGTCAACCACTACGATGCCGTGATCCTCGCCACCGGCTATGAGCGCCAGATGCACCGCGAACTGTTGGCGCCGCTGCAAGCCTACATGGGCGACTTCGAAGTGGCCCGCGACTACCGCATCGTCACCGACGAGCGCTGCAAGGCGGGTATCTACATCCAGGGCTTCAGCCAGGCCAGCCATGGCTTGAGCGATACCTTGCTGTCGGTGCTGCCGATTCGGGCCGATGAGATTGCGGCGTCGTTGTATGAGAACGATCGAAACCGTGACAAGGGCCGTTCGGTGCAGGACCTGCTCCTGGCAACCGCCAGCTGATCTGCCCCTCCTACAGACGGCACTTGTGACAACGTGCGGCTATTGGTACTGTACAAAAAACCAGTATCGGTAGCCCGTCATGCAGTTGATCGAAAAACTCAGCATCCTCGCCGACGCCGCCAAGTACGACGCGTCGTGCGCCAGCAGCGGCGCGCCCAAGCGCAGCTCCGAGGGCAAGGCGGGGTTGGGTTCCACCGACGGCATGGGCATCTGCCACAGCTACACGCCCGATGGCCGTTGCGTGTCGCTGCTCAAGGTGTTGCTTACCAACTTCTGCCTTTACGACTGCCAGTATTGCGTCAACCGCCGTTCCAGCGACGTGCCCCGTGCGCGTTTCAGCCCGGAAGAGGTGGTCACCCTGACCCTGGATTTCTACAAGCGCAATTGCGTCAGCGGGCTGTTTCTCAGCTCCGGCATCATCCGTTCGTCGGACTACACCATGGAGCAATTGGTGCGGGTCGCCAAACTGCTGCGCGAAGAGCATGACTTTCGCGGCTATATCCACCTCAAGACCATTCCCGATGCGGATCCTGCATTGATTGCCGAGGCTGGTCGTTATGCCGATCGCCTGAGCGTGAATATCGAACTGCCCACCGAGGCCAGCCTGCAGACCCTGGCGCCGGAGAAGCAGATTGTGTCGATCAAGCAGGCGATGCAGACCATCTACACCGGCGAGCAGACGGTGTTCAACGAGCCTCGCGCCCCGCGTTTCGCCCCGGCCGGGCAGAGCACGCAGATGATCGTCGGCGCCGACGACACCGATGACAGCACCATCCTCCACGGTGCCGAGGCGTTGTATGGCAATTTCAAGCTGCGCCGCGTGTACTACTCGGCGTTCAGCCCCATCCCCAACAGCCCGAAAAGCGTGCCCCTGGCCGCGCCGCCGTTGATGCGCGAGCACCGCTTGTACCAGGCCGACTTCCTGCTGCGCAGCTACGGTTTCAGCGCCAGGGAGCTGTTTGCCGGCCCCGGCCACCTGGCCCTGGATATCGACCCCAAGCTGGCCTGGGCCCTGGAGCATCGCGAAGTATTCCCCCTGGACCTGAACCGCGCAGAGCCCACCCTGATTGCGCGCATCCCCGGTATTGGCCTGCGCACCACCCAACGCCTGGTGGACCTGCGCCGCGAGCGCAAGATCCGCTTCGAAGACCTGGCGCGCATGCGCTGCGTACTGGCCAAGGCCAAACCGTTCTTCATCACCAGTGACTACCACCCGCAACAGGCCGACAGCACCAGCGTGTTGCTGCGCGAGCAATTGCGCGACCGTCCGCAGCCGCAACAGATGGGGCTGTGGGGATGATCAGTCTGGAATGCGACAACCTGTTCAGCACCTGGCGCGAACAGGCGCGCTGGCTGCTCAGCCATCAGGTCGACCCCAGCCAGGTGAGCTGGGGCGAGGCACAAGCAGCTGACCTGTTCGCTACCGATGAGCCGATCCCGCCAGGGTTGGGGCCGTTCCAGGCACGGATTCCCAAGGCGCTGTTGGAGTTGCTGGAGTCTGCCGCCTGTTATCACGGTGATCAACGCTGGAGCCTGCTGTATGAAGTGCTGTGGCGGGTCAGCCACGGTGATCGCACTGCGATGCTGGCGGGGGACAAGCTGGGCAGCGAGTTGCAGCGACGCATCAAGCAAGTCAGCCGCGAGGCCCATCACCTGCATGCGTTTGTGCGCTTTATTGCCCTGCCGGCTGAGGCGGGGCCCGAACTTCCTGAATACGTGGCCTGGCATGAACCGGCCCACGACATTCTCAAAAGTGCCAGCCAGCACTTTGTCGGGCGCATGGGCCGCCATCGCTGGATGATCGCCACGCCACTGGACGGGGTGTATTACGACGGCGAGCAGTTGATTCATCAGCGCCGCTGCCCCGAGGCGTGGCAGCAACTGGCGCAGAATGTTGACGACCCCCACAGTGCGATGTGGCTGACCTACTACAGTCACATCTTCAACCCGGCGCGGCTGAATCCCAAGGTGATGGAAGGGCACTTGCCCAGCCGCTTCTGGAAGAATTTGCCGGAGGGCAAGTTGATCCCGGGGCTGATCAGCGAGGCGCGTACGGGCAAGCAGAAGGATGGGCAGGCGAAGCTGGTGGGGGCCAAGCCAGGCAAAAGAATTGCAAACCCGGTCAATGTGGGAGCTGGCTTGCCTGCGATAGCGGTCGACCAGTCAGATGTGGGGTGACTGATGCACCGCTATCGCAGGCAAGCCAGCTCCCACATTTGGTTTTCGCAGCCTGGGGGAGTGGGTATCAGGCCAGTTCGGTCGCAGTGTTCTTGACTACTGCCAACTCTGGATGGGCCACCAACTTATCAATGTGCAACTCATCATTGTTCAACCAGATCTCCGTCAGCACCCGGTAATGCTCCATATCCCGGCAGCGCATACGCAGGCTGTAGTCGAACGGCCCGCTGATCAACTGGCATTCGAACACCTGCGGGCAGGCTTTGACGCAGGCTTCGAAGGCCTTTTGCGCCGAGCGCCCGCTCTGGTTGGACAAGGCCACCAGCACCAGCAGCGACAGCCCTGGTGAGACCATCTGCACATCAATGATCGCCCCATACCCACGGATCACCCCGCGTCGCTCCAACTTGCGCACCCGCTCCAGGCATGGCCTGGGGGTCAGGTGCACCAGCGACGAGAGTTTTTCATAGGTGATGCGCCCCTGGTGCCTGAGCACGTCGATGATCGCCTCGTCGATGCGATCCAGCGCAGGGGAGGAGTGGGGTCCGTTGGCCTTGGTATCCATGAGTTCACTTCAAACGGTTGGAAAGAAATTGCTGCAAGCGTTCGCTGTTAGGGTGGTCGAGGATCTCGGCGCTGCCGTGTTCCTCGACTCGGCCCTGATGCAGGAACAGCACTTGGCTGGACACCTGGCGGGCAAAGCCCATTTCGTGGGTGACCATCAGCATGGTACGGCCTTCCTCGGCCAACGTCTGTATGACTTTGAGCACTTCGCCTACAAGTTCCGGGTCGAGGGCTGAGGTCGGTTCGTCGAACAGGATAATCTCCGGCTCCATCGCCAATGCCCGCGCAATCGCCACGCGTTGCTGCTGGCCACCCGAGAGGAACGCCGGGTATTGATCCGCCACGCGGCCTGGCAAGCCGACTTTGTCCAGGTACAGGCGCGCACGTTTTTCCGCCTCGGCGGCGCTCACATTCAGCACCCGGCGCGGGGCCATGGTGATGTTTTCCAGCACCGTCATGTGACTCCACAGGTTGAAGTGCTGGAACACCATGGCCAGGCGCGTGCGCAGGTTTTGCAGTTGTGCCTGGTGCGGCGCGCGGGTGCCGGCGCGGCCTTGCTGCATTTCGATGCTGATGCCGTCCAGGGTGATGACCCCGGCGTCCGGCTGTTCAAGAAAGTTGATGCAACGCAGCATGGTGCTTTTGCCCGAGCCGCTGGCGCCGATCAGGCTGATCACATCGCCTTGACGGGCATTGAGGGACACACCTTTGAGCACTTCGTGTTCGCCGTAGCGTTTGTGAATGCCTTCGACTTGAAGCTTGATGGCGGCAGTTGCAGTTTCGACAACCGGTACATCCACCGGATAAACGGCCAGGGCCTGCGCGGACTGATTCATGGGTTAGCCTCGGGTAGGAACAAGAAAACGCATCCAGCGACGTTCGGCCAGCCGAAACAGGCCCACCAGTGCAAAGGACAGCAGCATGTAGAGCAGGGCGGCGATACCAAACGCCTGAAAGGTCAGGAAGGTTTCGGCATTCGCATCGCGGGCGACCTTGAGGATGTCGGCAACGGTGGCGGTAAACGCCAGTGACGTGGCGTGCAGCATCAGGATCATTTCATTGCTGTAGGCCGGCAATGCGCGGCGCAATGCGGCGGGTACCACCACGAACAGATTCAGCCGCCAGCCGTGCAGGCCATAGGCGCGTGCGGCTTCGATTTCGCCGTGGGGAATATTGCGGATCGCCCCGGCGAAGATCTCCACGGTGTAGGCACAGGTGTTGAGCACAAACGCCAACAAGGTGCAGTTCAGCGCATTGCGGAAAAACTGGTTGAGCAGGGCGTTGTCCTGCACCACCTCCAGGCTGTACAGCCCGGTGTAGCAAATCAGCAACTGGATATACAGCGGCGTGCCGCGGAACAGGTAGGTGTAGACCTCCACCGGCCAGCGCAGCCAAACGTGCTGCGAAACCCGCGCCAGTGCCAGGGGGATCGACAGGCAAAAACCGAGCACCACCGAGATGATGAACAGCCACACGGTCATGGCGACGCCGGACAAGCCGCTGCCATCGCTGAACAGGTAGGCCAGGCCGTATTGCTGGAACAGTTCGATCATCGCGCCATCCCCTTGATGCCCAGGTTATAGCGCCGTTCGAGGCGCTTGAAGATGCGGTTGGAGAGGGTAGTGATCAGCAGGTACACCAGGCCCGCGAGGATCAGGAAGTACAGTGGCTCGCTGGTGGACTTGCCGGCGTTTTGCGCGGCCTTGACCAGGTCTGACAGGCCGATGATCGACACCAGCGCCGTGGACTTGAGCAGCACCAGCCAGTTATTGCCCAGGCCCGGCAGGGCAAAACGCATCAGTTGTGGGAACAGCACCAGGTGGAAGCGCTGCCAGGGGCTCAGGCCATAAGCCGTCGCGGCTTCCAACTGGCCCACCGGTACGCTGAGGATCGCGCCACGGAAGTTCTCGGTGAAATACGCGCCGTAGATAAATCCCAGGGTGACCACCCCGGCGGTGAACGGGTCGATTTCAAAGTACTCCCAGCCGAACACTTCAGTCAGGTCGTTGAGCCACAGTTGCAGGCTATAGAAGATCAGCAGTATCAACACCAGGTCCGGCACGCTGCGGATCAGCGTGGTGTAGAGCGTGGCCGGTACGCGCAGCCATCTGGCGCTGGATAGCTTGGCGCCGGCGGCGACCAGGCCCAGGGTTAGGCTCAGGGCCAGGGCGAGGAAGGCCAGCTTGAGCGTCATCCAGGCACCCTGGGCCAGCATCGGGCCGTAGCCTTGCAGGTTGAGGAGTTCGTTCATGGGAAGATCTCTAAAAGGCACACACACCATCTTTGTGGGGAACCGATTTGTGTGGGAGGGGGGGCTTGCTCCCGATAGCGGTGGTTCAGTCAATATTTTCAATGACTGACCACTGCTATCGGGAGCAAGCCCCCCTCCCACAAAAGCTGCATCCACAGGGAGGTCGATGGCTTAGTTATTCGTTGTAGATATCTTGATCGCCGAAGTATTTCTTCTGGATCTGCGCGTAAGTGCCATCGGCCTGGACGGCGGCGATGCCTTTATTGATCAGCTCACGCAGTGCCTGGTCGTTCTTGCGCAGGCCCATGGCGATGTCCAGCGGCAGGGTCGGGTCCTTGAAGGCCGGGCCGGTCTTGAAGTCGGCGCCTTCGGGCTTGGACAGGAAGTTGAGCTGGGCTTCGAGTTTGTCGGTCAGGGTGGCGTCGAGGCGCCCGTTTTGCAGGTCGGCGTAGTTCTGCTCTTGAGACTGGTACGCCTTGATCTGCGCACCCAGCCTGGCCAGGTGCGCTCGGGCGTAGGCTTCCTGCAGCGAGCCTTGCAGCACGCCGACCTGCTTGTCCTTGAGCGATTCCGGGGTATCGCCGAAGTCGGCGCCTTTGCGCGTGATCACCGAGGTGGGGCTGAGGAACAGGCGATCGGTAAAGTCGATGACTTTTTCGCGAGCCGGGGTCACGGCCATGGAGGACATGATGGCGTCGAACTTGCGCGCACGCAGGGCCGGGATCATGCCGTCGAATTCATTGTGCACCCAGGTGCATTTCACTTCGAGCTTGGCGCAGATGGCGTTGCCCAGTTCAATATCGAAGCCTTGCAGGCTGCCGTCGGCGGCCACGGATTCGAAGGGTGGGTATTCGGGGAACACGCCAAAACGGATTTCTTTCCAGTCCTGGGCGGGGGCGGCGGTGGCGCACAGAGGCAACAGCAACGCAGCGAAGAGTGATCGCAGTGGAGTCATGTGGAGGTCCCTATATTTTGTAATTGATGTCAGGGCAGTGAATAACTGGGAGCAGAGAATGCTTCATGATGGTGCGTTTTTTGTGTCGTTTACCCCCTGCACAAAGCGCAAATTGCGCTGTTAAAACCGACAATGCAGCGCAATCGGCTGTTGCACCCGCCGAATCGGCTTTTAATCCAGCAAAGTCCGGCCCGCCCTCGACGCAAAGCGGCAGGCCAGAGCGGTCTCAGGCGCGCTTTTTGTGCTGTGCGACCGGCTGCCGGGCCAGGCGGGCAAACAGGTCTTTGGGGTCAGCCAGGTCGGGTACCAGTTCCAGCTCGCTGCCCACGTCCAACGCCTTGGCGACGTCCAGTACATAGCGCAGGGCCGAGTAGTCTTCGATGGCAAAACCCACCGAGTCGAACAGAGTGATCTGGCGCGCATTCTCGCGGCCGGGCTTCTGGCCGTTGATCACTTGCCACAACTCGGTCACCGGCGAATCCTCAGGCATGTGCTGGATCTCACCTTCGATGCGGCTTTGCGGTTCGTACTCCACGATCACCCGGGCACGTTCGACGATGCGCCGGTCCAGCTCGGTCTTGCCCGGGCAATCGCCACCCACGGCATTGAGGTGCATACCCGGTTCGATCATCTCGTCGGTGAGGATGGTTGCATAAGCCTTGTCGGCAGTGACGGTGGTGACGATATCCGCGCCTTTGACCGCGTCGGCCACGCTGTCAGCCAGGATCACCTTGATCGCCGGGAACGCCTTGAGGTTGGCGGCGAGTTTGGCGGTGGCCTTGGCGTCGATATCGAACAGGCGAATTTCGTTAATGCCAAGCATGGCGTGGAAGGCCAGGGCCTGGAATTCGCTTTGGCAGCCGTTGCCGATCAACGCCATGCTGCGGCTGTTGTCGCGCGCCAGGTAGCGGGCGACCAGGGCCGAGGTGGCAGCGGTGCGGATGGCGGTAGTCAGGGTCATTTCCGCCAGCAGCACGGGTTTGCCGGTATCCACATCGCCCAAGGCGCCAAAGGCCATCACGGTCAGCATACCGGCCAGGGTGTTTTTCGGGTGGCCGTTGACGTATTTGAACGCATACAGCGAGGCGTCCGAGACGGGCATCAACTCGATCACGCCATCCGGTGAATGGTTGGCCAGGCGTGCGCATTTCTCGAAGTCCTGCCAGCGCAGGTAGTCGGCACGGATGTACTCGGCCATCTCGGTGATGCAGGTTTGCAAACCTTTTTGCGAAACCAGGTAGCTGAGGTCGTTGACGTCGATATAACGGGTCATGGCAAGACTCCTTATTGAAATGAGGGGCGGATCGGCAGATGCACTTCGGCCAACATGCAACGGGCACTGCCGCCGCCGATGCGTTCGATGTTGTCGATATTCACCACCACTGGTCGCGTATGGCGCTCCACCTGCTGGCGCTGCGCCGGTTGCAACGCGCGCCAGGCGCTGGCAGACATCACCAGCAATGGCTGGCCGTCACGGTCGTGGACTTCGAGCATGTTGCCGGCGAAGGCCTCCAACTGGTCGAAGTCGAGGGCGAGGATGTCCTTGCCGGTGTCGCGCAGTGAGCGTTCCAGGACCAGGCGCTCGCGCTCGTCGGGCAGGGCTTGCAGGCACACCACTGCGAGGTCGCGACCGACGCTCATCATCACGTTGCTGTGGTAGATCGGTGCGTGGTGGCGGTCCAGGGCGTGGAACACGCAGAGTTGGTAGTCCAGACGTTCGGCAAACTGGTGCAGCGCCGCGTGATGGGTGCGCCCGGAGTGGCAGGCGTAGCTGATGCGGTGCTGGCGGTCGAGCACCATGCTGCCGGTGCCTTCGAGGAAGATGTCCTGTTGTTCCAGGTGGCTGAGGTCGATGGTGGTGTTGATCGCAAAGCGCTGCTCCAGAACTTGCAGCACGCCCTTGTTGCGCTCCAGTCGTCGGTTCTGGCCTTGCATGGGGTAGAGCACCAGGCTGCCGTCGGCGTGGCTGCTCCACCAATTGTTGGGGAAGATCGAGTCCGGGGTGTGAGGGGCCGGAGTGTCCTGCACCACCAGCACCTCCACGCCGTGGCTGCGCAGGGTGTCGACATAGCCGTCGAATTCTTTCAGCGCTTTGTGCTGTGCACTGAGCGGGTCCGGCGGCGGGCGTTGAAAACGGTTGTTGATCGCGGTATCCGGGTTGAAGGCAAAACGCGCCGGGCGAATCATCAGGACGGTGTTGGTGGTTTGCATGGGGGCACGGGTCCATGGGGGATCTTGTGACGCTATTTTGTGCCATAGGGTGGGAGGATCCCGGCTGAAACAGCGGGGCGGCTCAGCCGGGAAAGCTGAAAAGGTGGATAAGGCAGCTGAATCGGCTGCCGGATTGAAATGTGCTCAGATGTGGGAGCATAGGTATCTACACATCTTTTGGTACGGCGCTGTACCTGTGGCGAGGGAGCTTGCTCCCGTGACGACCTGTTAGTCGCCGAATCTATATCTGATGTGCTTAGGTCCAAATGTGGGAGGAGTGGTGCGACGATTCGATTTGACCCCGAATGCGGCCTGACAGCCGGCCAGAATGTTGGACTTTGATCGAGTACATATCCGTTATTTAGGTAACGGCTGCTATGGGTTCCGCTTTTACAGCGGGTCACTTTCGAAAAGCGTGTACGGACCGGACACATGGTTGACGGGTGTGCGGGGACATGGTGGACACTTTTCGGCGAGCCAACTTCGCCGGAAAGCCATCATGCCTTGGAACACGAGAGATACCATGAGCCTGAAAGAAGAGTTCGTTGCCTTAGCACGGCAGCCCGGCAGTAATAAAAGAGAACTGTGTCGACGCTTCGGCATCAGCCCGCAAACGGCCTATAAATGGCTCAAACGATACGAGATGCAAGGGCAGTCGGGGCTGCAAGAAAAGTCCCGAAAACCAGCTACCAGTCCCAAACTGACCAATGCGGCCCTGGAGGCGGAGGTCGTAGCGCTCAGGCAGGAACATCCGGCCTGGGGCGGACGCACAATCAGCAGCATCTTGAAAAAGCAAATTGCTCCCAGCACAGTAACTAACGTGCTGCACCGACACGACCTGATTCAGCCCGTTCAGAAGGAACAGGAAGCAAAGCTGAGATTTGAACACGATGCGCCTAACGACCTTTGGCAGATGGACTTCAAAGGGCATTTCGCAACTCAAGAAGGTCGATGCCATCCCCTGACCTTGTTGGATGATCACTCGCGATTCAATTTAGCTATTCAGGCGTGTGATAACGAACGCGGGGGCACAGTGAAGGAGAAGATGATTGAGGTATTCCAACGCTTCGGATTGCCCGCTCGTATCAATGTTGATAACGGTCCTCCATGGGGATCGCCGCGCAACCCCGGTGAAATCACAGAGTTAAGTATCTGGTTGATTAGCTTGGGAATCCGGATCAGTTTCAGTCGCCCCTATCACCCTCAAACCAACGGAAAGATCGAGCGCTTTCATCGATCACTCAAGGCAGAGGTGCTTAATGGACGGCAATTTTCCACGATCAAGGAGGCTCAAACCGCATTTGATCAGTGGCGTGAGGTTTATAACCTGCAGCGTCCTCATCAAGCACTGGACTACAAGGTGCCCATGGACCGGTATCGGTCCAGCCCTTGGGCTTACCCGCAGCAGTTATCACCCTTCGAGTACGGGCCGGATGATGTGTCGATCAAGGCGTATCACAGCCGATTTCGTTTTCAGAAACGCTATTTCAGCATCGCCAAGGGCCTGAATGGTCATCACATCGGAATACGACCTAACCCTGAAAAAGACGGTCTCTTTGATGTTTACTTCTGCCATCACTTTCTAAGAACGATCGACCTGAGCAAACCTGACTATGGCCCATAATGTGTCAACCATGTCCCCGCACATGTGTCCACCATGTGTCCGGTCTATACACTCTTTATAGAAAGCACGAAGGCGACCCTAGGGTCGCCTTCAATCGTTTCGCAGAGCAAAACTGCGTCGATTTTTACTTTTTCTTACGGATGTACAGAACCAGATTATGGTCGACCAAATCGAAACCGTGCTCCTCAGCAATCTTATGCTGCAGCGCTTCGATTTCAGGGCTGGTGAACTCGATAACCTCATTGGTATCCAGATCAACCATGTGGTCATGGTGACCACCGTCAGCCAGTTCGAATACTGCATGACCGCCGTCGAAATTATGGCGAACCACCAGCCCTGCGGCTTCAAACTGGGTCAGTACACGGTAAACCGTGGCCAGGCCGACGTCCTCGTTAGACTCCATCAGCGCCTTGTAAACATCCTCGGCACTCATGTGGCGTTGCTCAGCAGAATCGAGCATTTGTAGAATCTTGACTCGTGGCAGAGTCACTTTGAGACCGGCTTTGCGTAGTTCGCTATTTTCAACCATGGTTAGCTTTCTCGCGGATGCTGCTTCGCAGCTTCTCTTAATACGGGTATGATCGGCGTTTACGTTGTCCCAGCCAAGATAGTGGAAGTCGCCCACCGATGCAAAACACCAAGCTCTTGCTAACCAGTTTCACCTTTGTGGGACTGCTCGCACTCGCCGGTTGTTCATTCCCCGGGGTTTACAAAATCGACATCCAGCAGGGCAATGTCGTCACGCAGGACATGATAGACCAGTTACGCCCGGGAATGACCCGACGGCAAGTACGGTTTATCATGGGTAACCCCCTGCTGACCGACACATTCCATGCCGATCGCTGGGATTATCTCTACAGCCTGCAGCCAGGTGGCGGTGAACGCCAACAGGAGCGCGTCAGTGTCATCTTCAATGGCAATGACCAGCTCGTGAGCCTGTCCGGTGACTTCATGCCCGGCGTAAGCCGCGATGAAGCCTTGCTGGGCAAGGACAGCGGCACCAACGTGACCGCGCCTGCGCAGGAAGCCGAAAAGCCGAAATCCGAGGTGCCGGCCAAGCCAGGCTCCTTGCTGGACCAGATCCAGAAAGACGTCGACGGCGTCGAAACTGTACCCGTCCCGACGCCACAGCCTCTGGACACCAGCCCGCAATAATTTTGCGGCGCTCGATAAAAAGCCCGGCATGCCGGGCTTTTTGTTGCCTGCCAATTGGCAAGCTCAGGTGTTCTGTCGCTTGAGCATCGCCGCCTTGGCCGCGCGCAGCCTGCGTATTTCCTTGGGGTCTGCCAGCAATGGCCGATAGATCTCGATCCGATCTCCCGCCTGCACGGCACGCACATCAGCGTCCGCCACCACCTTGCCGAAGATACCCAACGGGCAGTCCGCCAACGCCAACTGCGGAAAATGCTCTGCAATGCCCGACGCCAGCACTGCCGCCCTCAGGCTTGTGCCCACCGGTATCGCCACCTCCAGCAGAACCTGGCGACCCACATCGGCATACACTACTTCAATATCAACCATGCAATTGCTTGGCTCGCTGACAGAAAGCGTCCACCAAAGTATTTGCCGCCTGATTGAACAGTGGCCCCAACGTCGCCCGCACAATGGGGCCGGCGTAATCAAATGAAAGATCCAGACTGATCTTGCAGGCCTTATCTGTCAGCGCCTTGAACACCCACACGCCGTGCAGCTGGGTGAACGGCCCTTCCTGCAAATTCATTTCAATGGATTTGCCCGGCACCAGCACATTGCGCGTAACAAAATGCTGGCTGAGCCCCCCCTTGGCCACACCAACACTGGCGACCATGTGCTCATCACTGCTCTCCAAAACCTCGGCAGTCGAGCACCAAGGCAGGAATTCCGGGTAACGCGCCACGTCGTTGACCAGGTCATAGAGCGCCTGTGCCGGATAGGGCAGCAGGGCCGAACGTTGAATATGCGTCGTCATGTGAGCGTTACTTCCACTGCTTAAGGCAAACGTCGCGAAAGTACAGCCCGATCCGCGAGAGAAAAAAACCAAAGAACTGCCCGTATTGTCCGGGATTCGTCCAACACGCTCAAGCACGCAGGTTGACCGTAGCCGACACGCTCGCAACTCCCTATAATGCCGCCCCTATGGCTAAACAAAAGAAACACCCCACAGGGACCATCGCGCAAAATAAAAAGGCGCGACACGATTACTTCATCGAACATCGGTTCGAGGCTGGTCTGGTCCTGGCCGGCTGGGAAGTAAAAAGTCTGCGTGCCAGCAAACTGCAGCTGGTCGACAGCTATGTGCTGCTCAAGGATGGCGAGGCGTGGCTGCTCGGCAGTCATATCACCCCGCTGACCACCGCGAGCACCCACGTGATTGCCGACCCGGTGCGCACGCGCAAGCTGTTGCTCAATGCCCGCGAACTCGAAAAGCTCGCCGCGGCCGTGCAGCAAAAAGGCTACGCGTGCGTCTGCCTGTCGTGGTACTGGAGCAAGCACCTGGTCAAGTGCGAAATCGCACTGGGCAAGGGCAAGAAGGAATACGACAAGCGCGACACCGAACGCGAGCGCGACTCCAATCGCGAACTGCATCGCGCCGTGCGCAACAAGGGCAAGGAAGACTAACCCTTGTGATGATGTAGCCGCGGGCAACCCCCGTGGCTACATGCCCTTACGTCGCTCCGCCCGCGCTACCCGCTGAACCTCCTGCCGCACTTCCTCCAACACTTCCTGCACGTACAACAGGTGACGTGTTGAAACGTCACGCGCCTGCTCGGCCCGCCCCTCGATAATCGCCAGGTACAAGTCCCGGTGCTGACTGATCAGCATGTCGCGGGTCTCGGTGCGCTGCTGATACATACCGCCAATATTGGTCACCACGTTGCGCTTGAGCAGGTCGAACAACCCGCGAATGGTGTGCAGCAGCACCGCGTTATGACTGGCCTCGGCGATCGCCAAGTGAAACCTCGCATCCGCAGCGCCCTCCTCCACTCGGCTCACCTCGTCGGCTCGCGCATAGCAGTCCTGCAGCGCTTCGAACGCCGCCGTCAGTCGCTCACGGTCGACCTCGGTAGCACGCAATGCCGCGTAATAAGCACACGAAGCCTCCAGAGTCTGGCGAAACTCCAGAAGGTCGCGCTGCGCCTCGGGATTGTTTTCCAGCAGATGCAGCAGCGGATCACTGAAGGTCGAACCCAGGGAATCCACCACATAGTTGCCGCCGCCCTGTCGACTGACCAGCAACCCCTTGGCCGCCAATTTCTGGATCGCCTCACGCAATGAAGGGCGCGACACACCAAATTGTTCAGCCAAAGCGCGTTCGGCCGGCAAGCGCTCGCCCGACTTCAACGTGCCCTCAAGGATCATGCCCTCAAGCTGCTCGACAATATCGTCAGACAAACGGCGCTGACGCACCTGATCAAACCCCATAACTCACTCTCCACCATCCCGACCACTCGCCGGGGCCCCTATTCTGGCCTATCGCCGCGCTGGCAGCACCTATCAGAACACCTTCGATTTACCCGATCAGAACACTCGACAGCCACTCTCAGACCAAAGTTTGACGAGCGGCAAATTGACACCCCCCTGCCAAGGCTCTTAATCTAGCCCACAGCGACTGAAAATTGGTATTACCAATTATCCAAGCTGACCAAACAACAACAATCAGGGGCCACCCCATATGCAAACCTGGCAACAGCTCTACAGCCCTCTCGGCAGCCTCGGCCTGTCCGCACTGGCCGCCGTTATTCCAATCGTGTTCTTCTTCCTGGCCCTGGCCGTATTCCGCCTCAAAGGCCATGTGGCCGGCAGCATCACCCTGGCATTGTCGATCCTGGTCGCCATCTTCGCCTTCCAGATGCCGGTCGACATGGCCCTGGCAGCGGCTGGTTACGGGTTTGCCTATGGCTTGTGGCCGATCGCCTGGATCATCGTGGCGGCGGTATTTCTCTACAAACTGACGGTAAAGAGCGGGCAGTTCGAGATCATCCGCAGCTCCGTCTTGTCGATCACCGATGACCAGCGCCTGCAGGTGCTGCTGATCGGCTTCTGCTTTGGCGCCTTCCTGGAAGGCGCGGCCGGATTCGGCGCACCCGTGGCAATCACCGCCGCGTTGCTGGTGGGCCTGGGCTTCAACCCGCTGTACGCCGCGGGCCTGTGCCTGATTGCCAATACCGCGCCGGTGGCGTTCGGCGCACTGGGCATTCCGATCATCGTCGCAGGCCAGGTCACCGGCATTGATGCGTTCAAGATCGGCGCCATGACCGGCCGCCAACTGCCGCTGCTGTCACTGTTTGTGCCCTTCTGGCTGGTGTTCATGATGGACGGCCTGCGCGGCGTGCGTGAAACCTGGCCGGCGGCATTGGTGGCCGGCTTGAGCTTTGCCGTCACCCAGTACTTCACATCCAACTTCATTGGCCCGGAACTGCCGGACATTACCTCGGCACTCGCCAGCCTGATCTCCCTGACACTGTTCCTGAAAATCTGGCAACCCAAGCGTACCGCAGGCGCGCAGATTGCCGGTGCCACCTCCAGCGTAGCGGTCACCTCCAGCGCCGGCGGCTTTGGTTTGCCACGCAGCACAGTGGTTTCACCCTACAGCCTGGGGCAAATTTTCAAGGCCTGGTCGCCGTTTCTGATCCTGACCGTGCTGGTCACCATCTGGACCCTCAAACCCTTCAAGGCCATGTTCGCGGCCGGTGGTTCGATGTACAGCTGGGTGTTCAACTTCGCGATCCCCCACCTGGACCAACTGGTGATCAAAGTCGCACCCATCGTCACCAACCCCACCGCCATCCCCGCCGTCTTCAAGCTGGACCCGATTTCGGCCACCGGCACCGCGATCTTCTTCTCCGCGCTGATCTCGATGCTGGTGCTGAAAATCGATATCAAGACTGGTCTTACCACTTTAAAAGAGACCTTCTTTGAGCTGCGCTGGCCGATCCTGTCCATCGGCATGGTGCTGGCGTTCGCCTTCGTCACCAACTACTCCGGCATGTCCTCGACCATGGCCCTGGTACTGGCTGGCACCGGCGCCGCCTTCCCGTTCTTCTCGCCATTCCTCGGCTGGCTGGGGGTTTTCCTGACCGGCTCGGACACCTCATCCAACGCCCTATTCAGCTCGCTGCAAGCCACCACCGCCCACCAGATTGGTGTTAACGACACCCTGCTGGTAGCGGCGAACACCAGCGGCGGCGTGACCGGCAAAATGATCTCGCCGCAATCGATCGCCGTGGCCTGCGCAGCCACGGGCCTGGTGGGCAAGGAGTCCGATCTGTTCCGCTTTACCCTCAAGCACAGCCTGTTCTTTGCCACCATCGTCGGGCTGATCACCCTGGCGCAGGCGTACTGGTTCACCGGTATGCTGGTGCACTGAGACCTGCACGTAATAGGGTAAGAATCGACGCCGGACAACGATGCCGGCGTCTGCTATTTCTGGAGGACCGATGAGCCTGCCTGCTGCTTTTCTCAGCGACGTCGCACAACTGATCCCGCAAGATCGCCGCTTCGACGATCCACTTTCCACCCTCGCCTTCGGCACCGACGCCAGCTTCTACAGACTGATCCCACAGCTGGTGATCCGCGTGGAGTCAGAAGACGAAGTCGTCGCACTGCTGCAACTGGCCCAGCGCGATCACGTGCCGGTGACCTTCCGGGCCGCGGGCACCAGCCTGTCCGGCCAGGCGATCAGCGACTCGGTGCTGATTGTGCTCGGTGACAATTGGAACCACCGCGAAATTCGTGGGCAAGGCACACAGATCCGCCTGCAACCCGGCGTCATCGGCGCCCAGGCCAACGCCTGGCTCGCGCCGTTCGGGCGCAAGATCGGCCCGGACCCGGCGTCGATCAACGCCTGCAAAATTGGCGGCATCGTTGCCAACAATGCCAGCGGCATGTGCTGCGGTACGGCACAAAACACCTATCACACCCTGGCGGGCATTCGTTTGGTACTGGCCGATGGCAGCCGCCTGGACACCGAAGATGCCGCCAGCGTGCAAGCCTTCCGCCAAACCCACATTGCACTGCTTGAGCGCCTGGCCACGTTGGGCCGCGAGACACGCGCAAACGCTGAACTGGCTGCGAAGATTCGCCACAAATACCGTTTGAAAAACACCACCGGCCTGTCACTCAACGCCTTGGTGGATTTCGACGACCCGCTGGATATCCTCAGCCACCTGCTGGTCGGCTCCGAGGGCACCCTGGGGTTTATCAGTGCGGTCACCTACGACACGGTGATCGATCACCCGAACAAAGCCTCGGCGCTGATCGTGTTCCCGGATGTCGAGACATGCTGCAACGCAGTAACGGTGCTGAAAACCCAGCCGGTTTCCGCCGTTGAACTGCTGGACCGACGCAGTATGCGCTCGGTGCAAGACAAACCGGGTATGCCCGCATTCGTACAACACTTATCGGAAAATGCCTGCGCACTGCTGATCGAATCCCGCGCGGCCTCGCCGTCATTACTGCACCAACAACTAACGCTGATCATGGCCTCTCTGGCGGCGTTCCCCGTGGAGAAACAGGTCGACTTTACCGAAGACCCCGTGGAAAACGCCCGCCTGTGGGCAATCCGCAAAGACACCTTCCCCGCCGTAGGCGCCGTACGCAAAACCGGCACCACCGTGATCATCGAAGACGTCACCTTCCCCGTCGAACAACTGGCGATCGGCGTAAACCGCCTGATCGAACTGTTCGACAAACATCACTACGACGAAGCCATCCTTTTCGGACACGCCCTGGAAGGCAATCTGCACTTTGTATTCACCCAAGGCTTCAACAGCAGCGAAGAAGTCGCACGCTATCAAGCGTTCATGGACGACGTCGCACAACTGGTGGCGGTGGAGTTCGGTGGCTCGCTGAAGGCTGAACACGGCACCGGTCGCAATATGGCGCCGTTCGTTGAACTGGAATGGGGCAGCGACGCCTATCAATTGATGTGGCAACTCAAGCGCCTGCTCGACCCCAACGGCATCCTCAACCCGGATGTGGTGCTCAGCGAAGACCCACAAATCCACCTCAAACACCTCAAGCCCCTGCCCGCCGCCGATGAGCTTGTAGACAAGTGCATCGAGTGTGGCTTCTGCGAACCCGTGTGCCCCTCAAAAGGCCTGACTCTGAGCCCGCGCCAGCGCATTGTGATCTGGCGCGACATCCAGGCCAAACGCCGCGCAGGCGTAGACACCACCGAACTGGAAGCGGCCTACCACTATCAAGGCATCGACACCTGCGCCGCCACCGGGCTATGCGCCCAACGCTGCCCTGTAGGCATCAATACCGGCGACTTGGTGAAAAAGCTGCGCAGCCAAGAGGCCGACCGTACGAAAACCGCCGAATGGCTCGCCAGTCATTTCGCCACCGCACTTCAAGGTGCGCGCGTCACCCTGCACGTCGCCAATGGTGCACGCATGTTATTGGGTGCCCCGCGCCTGACAAAGTGGTCGGCCACCGTGACCAGACTGTCCAAAGGGCAAATCCCGCAGTGGACCAATGCCATGCCACAACCGGAAAAAGCCATTCGCTTCAGCCCGCCAGTTACAGATGAGCGCCCGCGGGTGGTCTACCTGGCCGCCTGCGTCTCACGCGCCATGGGCCCGGCAGCCGGTGATAAAGAACAGATGTCGCTGTATGACAAAACCCGCAACCTCCTGGAAAAAGCCGGTTACCAGGTCGTATTCCCCGACAATCAAGACAACCTGTGCTGCGGCCAGCCCTTCGCCTCCAAAGGCTATGCCGAGCAGGCCGAACACAAGCGCCAGGAATTGATCGGCGCCCTGCTCCACGCCAGCCGAGGCGGCCTCGACCCGATCTATTGCGACACCAGCCCCTGCACCCTGCGCCTGGTACAAGACCTCGGCGAAACCCGCCTGGACCTCTACGACCCGGTACGCTTTATCCGCACCCACCTGCTGGACCGCCTCGACTTCACGCCGCAGGAAGCCCCCATCGCCGTACACGTCACGTGCAGCACCCAGCACCTGGGCGAAAGCCAGGCCCTGATCGAACTGGCCCGGCGCTGTGCAAAAACCGTCGTCATCCCCGAAGGCATTCACTGCTGTGGCTTTGCCGGCGACAAAGGCTTCACCACCCCGCAACTCAACGCCCACGCCCTGCGCTCACTCAAGGATGCCGTGCAACATTGCAGCGAAGGCATCTCCACCAGCCGCACCTGCGAGATCGGCCTGAGCCAGCATGGCGGCATCGACTACCACGGCCTGGTCTACCTGGTAGACCGCGTCACCCGCGCCCGCGCCCACTGACCCCGCAAAAAAACCGAACCCTGGCGCACCAGCGCAGTCATCTGCATAGGCCTCGACAAACGAGGCCCATCAGTGATGTCGCTGGCAGCGGTTGCACGCCAGCAGCGTCGAGCCCTTTTGCGCAAGGAGACACCCTATGAAGCGTTCCGCTCTTGCTGGCTTGTTCATGACCGCTGCGATGCTCGCCTCCCCCGCCTTCGCTGCCGGTGACAAAGACCTGTGCCAGATCAACCTGGACAAAATCAACAACGGCAAAGCCCTGCTGGCCACCGACACCAGCGGCAAAAGTGGCGAAATAGACACCGCCGTCTCCCAGGCCAAGGCCGCCCACGCCGCCGGTGATGAGAAGAAGTGCATCGAAATCACCTCCAAGGCCCTGCAAGACCTGCAGAACAGCGAGAAAGGCGGCCAGTAAGCGAGAGGGCCAACCTTCGGGTTGGCCTTCGCCAAGCTTTTGGCGTACACTGCACAGGCTTGTCACTCACTAAGAAACAACGAGTTACAAGCACGGGGCCGTTTAGGATTCGACGCCGGTCGCGAAACTTTAGGTGCATGCCGAGTTGGTAACAGAACTCGTAAATCCACTGTTGCAACTTCTTATAGTTGCCAATGACGAAAACTACGGCCAGGAATTCGCTCTCGCTGCGTAAGCAGCCTTAGCCCTGAGCTTCTGGTACCTTCGGGTCCAGCAATCACCAGGGGATGTCTGTAAACCCAAAGTGATTGTCATATAGAACAGAATCGCCGTGCAGTACGTTGTGGACGAAGCGGCTAAAACTTACACAACTCGCCCAAAGCACCCTGCCCTTCGGGTCGCTGAGGGTTAACTTAATAGAAACGGCTACGCATGTAGTACCGACAGCGGAGTACTGGCGGACGGGGGTTCAAATCCCCCCGGCTCCACCATTTAGTCTTCCCAGGAAGACCCAGAAAAGCCGTAAAGACTAGAGAAATCAAAGCTTTACGGCTTTTTTCTTGCCCGCGTTTTCCCACCTAATCCCAGGGCATCCCACGGTTGACGGGGGCATATATGGGGGCATAAAACGCTCATCAGCTCGCTCGGAGAGGATGTGCCCCCAATGCCCCTAAAAGACACCAACTGCCGCAACGCCAAGCCCCAGGACAAGCCGTACCGCCTGTATGACGAACAAGGTTTGTACCTGGAAGTGCAGCCCAACGGAGGCCGTTACTGGCGGTTGAAGTATCGCTTTCTGGGCAAGGAAAAACGCCTGGCTCTTGGCGTTTACCCAGAGGTAGGCCTGCAGGAGGCGCGGCGAAAACGCGATGATGCTCGTGTCCAGCTCGCCAGCGGCCAAGACCCTTCACTGCAAAGACGCATGGCTAAGGTGGTCAGCCAGCTTGATCACCAGCACACCTTTGAGTCGGTTGCCACGCAATGGCTGAGTATTCGCGAGTCCTCCTGGGACCCGGAGTACAACCGCACGGTGCGGCAGCGTCTTGAGCTCAATGCCTACCCCTGGCTGGGAAAACTCCCGATCAGCAGCATCAGCACGCCCATGCTGGTCGAAAACCTGCAGCGCATCATCAAACGCGGTGCTCGCGAGACGGCACGTCGTGTAGCTCAAATCTACAAACAGATTTTCGAGTTCGCCGAAGCTGCCGGTATCACCCCGCCCAATCAGATAGGGAATCTCTCACGGACGCTCCCAGCCAAGCGGGTGAAACACTTTGCTGCCGTGACCGATCCTGAAAAACTCGGTGCACTGCTCAAAGCACTGGATAGCTACACCGGCACACTGCCAGTTTGTTGTGCACTCAAACTGGCCCCGTTGCTGTTCTGCCGGCCCGGTGACCTGCGCCACATGGAGTGGTCGGAGGTCAATCTGGATGCAGGCGAGTGGTTGATTCCCGGCCACAAGATGAAAGGGCTCACTGCCACCAAACTGGATCGGCCGGATCATTTGGTTCCTCTCAGCCAACAAGCAGTCGCGGTTCTGCGCGAGCTGAAACCACTCACAAGCAGACATCGGTACGCCTTCCCCTCCGCACGAGGAGGCGACCGGCCGATGTCCAACAATGCAGTACTCAGTGCGTTACGCCGCATGGACATCAGCGGCGACGAAATGACAGGGCACGGCTTTCGTGCAACAGCGAGAACCATAGGTGCGGAGGTGTTGGGGTTTCGCCCCGACCTCCTGGAGCATCAGCTTGCTCACACGGTAAAAAATCCGCTGGGACGTGCGTACGATCGAACCACCTTCTTGCCGGAGCGCCGCGAAATGATGCAGACATGGGCTGAATCGCCCCGGGTTTCGTAGACACCTCTTTGCCTTAAACTGAGGCCAAT
>NZ_SPKQ01000014.1:0-57465 GCF_023127895.1 Pseudomonas sp. NCIMB 10586 | reverse complement strand
ACACCGGGCAGCCGTTGGTGACCGTCTTGTCCGCTGGCGCCGCCGCATCTCCCTTCGGATTCGACGCCATGACCGGCACATCATCCACACGCTCTTTTTGCGTCAGCACCGCGTTCTGCCGCGCCCGCCAGCGCATCTGCATCGTGCCTTGTTTCACCCAGCCGACCACACCGCGAACCGCCACCGCTTTATAACGGTCGACCGCCTGCATGAACTTGGTGAGAATCGCCAGCACCCCCTTCACGAAGCCCACGGCAGCCTTGAGAATTTGTGCGCCATGCTTGACCAGGCGAACGCTCAAATACGCCACGCCCGCCGCCGGCAACGCGATGGTCAACACCGCGCCAATCACCAGGTCAATCAGCAACGACACCATAAAACCTGCGGCCGCTTGCGCGACTTCACGGGGCGGTAACGCGTCCAGCCAGATCATGGCGGTGCGCAGTAACAGGTACAGCGCCGCCTCGTCACTGGCGAGCAACATCGCCTGTTCCATGACCTTGGGCGCATCGGTGGCGATCTGCGCCAACTTGGCCGCCTCGCTACCCAGTTGCTCGACGTACTTCAGCGGGTCTTCAAGCATCGCCTGCACCAGCTTGATGCTGTCCCACACATCCGTGATCGCCGCCCAACTGCCCGCCAGCACGCCGCTGCCAATCGCGCTGGCAGTAGAGCGTTCCCAGTGGGGTTTGAAGTCTTTCCACTGTGACCGAAGCCACTGTTCCAAGTCCGCCGTCAGCCCTGCATAGGAGGTAAACAAGGCCTCCACTTGCTGCGCTGAAACACCGCCCTGAACCCTTACCTGATAGCGCCCGCCAGCGGCGCAGTAGTGCGAGCCCTTGCCGTGCTCATCGAGCATCACCCGCGTGGAGCTGCCGTCATCCAGGCCGATCACCTCAACCGGGATGTCGCCAATCGGCACGTCATACGCTGATTCGAATTTGCTCTCGATCTCCAGCACGCCACCCACCGGGCAACGGGCCACGGTGGAGAAATCTGCATCGGTAATGCTCACCGAACGCTGCGAATCCCCAACCCGCAACACTCGGTCCATGCCCAGCAACGACGGCATATCCGCTGCATGGCTTACTGAATCCAGCGCGCGCGAATACCAGGCGCCCATTTGCTGGCGGTACTCCACCAGGCTCTGATGGAAGCCATCCAGCTCATGTTCGATAGCGGCAATGTGGGCAGCGTGGGTCATCCATGACGTCTCGACAGAAGGCAAGGCGTCGGAGTCTGCCGCAGCGAAAAGCGGCTGGATGAACGGTTTGGAAAATCAGATTGCCCTTACACGGGGCTCGCAAAAGTCAGCGGCAACTCATGCGTAAGGGCTACTTCAAATGGCGACACTACTGATTGACGAGCAGTGCCCTTGGGCGTTTTTCAGTTGGGTTTCAAACTCAATCAAGCCCGCCTGCATCCGTTGCAACACGGTGATTTGCGCGGCCAGCGCTTGCTTCTTGTTGGCGATGGCTTGGTCCGCCCTGTCCCAGGGAAAGGCGTCACCGTCGTACCCCAGCAAAATCTCCTGCAACTCCTTGAGTTTGAACCCGAGCTGCTGGGCGCATTTGATAAAGGTCAGTCGCTCTACGCTCTGCGCCGTATAAACCCGATAGCCACCAAGGCGTTGCGGCTCGGGCATCAATCCAATCGCCTCATAGTGACGAATCGCCTTGATGGTCGTGCCGGACAACTGCGCGGCTTTGCCGATGTACATGAAAATTCCCTTTCTCAAATAATGCGCCGGCCTGTTTCAGCCACTTGGCCCGCTGCGTCAGCGTAGCGCCCAGCACCGGCCCGAACAGCAGCGTCTTGCTCGGTGTGATGCCGCACAGCGCCAGCGTGGTGCGACGCATCTGGTGGATGGCCGGCATGCGGTAGACCCAGCGGTAATACCACGCCGGCGTGTCCAGGGTCACTAACAAGTGCGCGCTTCGGCCCTTGAGCAGCTTGTCAGGGAATGCCTTGCCTGCGCGGTATTTGAAGGCGAAGCCGGGTAGGAAAACTCGGTCGATAAAGCCTTTCATCAGTGCCGGGATACCACCCCACCAAACAGGGAAAACCCATGTGAGGTGCTCGGCCCAAAGGATGTCGGCTTGGGCGCTGAGCAAGTCGGGTTCCAGTGTTTGGGCCTGGGTATAACCGTGGTGAAGAATCGGGTCGAATGTGAGGTTGCCCAGGTGCAGGATGCGTACTTCGTGACCTGCCGTTTTCGCAGCGTGGATATAGGTCTGCGCCATGGCTGAACAAAAACTATCGGTGGACGGATGGCCGAGAATGACCAGGATGCGCTGACTCATGCTGAAGGCTCCTGAAATGGGCGTTCAGGGTAGGGGGTGCCGTATAGGGGAGAGTCAAGGGCCACAGCCAGTGCCAGCAGGACCTTTCTGCAGGGTACGCAGGACGCGTCCGAGAGTACTCATGAGCGCTTGTGACGGCACAGCGGGCTAACTAGCCTGCTGAAAACACAAGAGTAAAAAGGCATGAGCGAGACCTCCATCGGGTTGACGGCACCTCCAGAGGGCTACAGTGATTGGCTGACAGACCTCAAGGGCCGTATCCATAACGCACAGCAGCGTGCGTCAATCGCGGTCAATCGTGAACTGGTGCTGCTCTACTGGCAGATCGGTCGCGATATTTTGACCCGTCAGAACGATCAAGGCTGGGGTAGCAAAGTGATCGACCGCCTTGCGCAGGATCTGCGGGCGGCCTTTCCAGACATCAAGGGTTTTTCGCCGCGCAATCTGAAGTACATGCGTGCTTTTGCCGAGGCGTGGCCGGATTCTGAATTTGTGCAACAAGCTGCTGCACAATTGCCCTGGGGTCACAACCTAGTGTTGCTCGATAAGCTTCCGGGCCCCGAAACACGTCGTTGGTACATTCTCCAGGCCGTTAAACACAGCTGGTCGCGCAACACGCTGATGATGCACATTGAAAACCGCCTGCTGGAACGCAGTGGCAAGGCCGTCAGTAACTTTGAAAGCCATCTGCCCAAAGCCCAATCCGATCTGGCGCGTGAAACCCTCAAGGACCCTTACCGCTTTGACTTCCTCAGCCTGGGCCTGAACGCGCAAGAGCGTGATATTGAAAACGCCCTGATCAAGCATGTCACCGACTTCTTATTGGAATTAGGCGCAGGCTTTGCCTTCGTAGGCCGGCAAGTGCTGCTGAATGTGGGCGGTGATGAATTCTTCGTCGACCTGCTGTTCTATCACTTGAAGCTGCGTTGCTACGTGGTGATCGAACTCAAGGCTGGCAAGTTCAAGCCCGAACACCTGGGCAAACTGAGCTTCTACCTCGCAGCTGTGGATGCCGAGATAAAGCACCCACAGGATGGCCCGACGATTGGTCTGTTGTTGTGCAAAGGTAAAAATGAGGTGGTGGCTGAATATGCACTGCGCGATAACAACCGACCTATCGGCGTGGCGGAATATCAATTGGTGGAATCTTTGCCCGCAGAATTGCAAACCAGTTTGCCGAGTATTGAGCAGATCGAACGGGAGTTGGCGGGCTAGGGGCGGGCAAGCAATGGAAAAAGCCTGCTTTTCAGGGCAGGCTTATCACGCTGGGTTTGCTTATTTCTGATGAGCTGTCAGCGCCGCGTAACCGTTCATCAAGTTGCGATAGTTGGGAATCCGCTGGGACAACAGGTTACCCAGGCCTTCGATATCGTTGCGCCAGTCGCGGTGCAGCTCACACGCCACCGAGAACCAGTTCATCAACTGCGCACCGGCCTGCGTCATCCGGCTCCACGCCGCCTGCTGCACCGTGGTGTTGAACGTGCCGGACGCATCCGTCACCACAAACACCTCAAAGCCTTCCGCCAGCGCCGACAAGGTCGGGAACGCCACGCACACATCCGTCACCACACCGGCAATGATGATCTGCTTGCGCCCGGTGGCCTTGATCGCCTTGACGAAGTCTTCGTTGTCCCAGGCGTTGATCTGGCCTGGGCGGGCGATGTACGGCGCATCCGGGAACATTTCCTTCAACTCTGGCACCAGCGGGCCATTGGGGCCTTGCTCGAAGCTGGTAGTGAGGATGGTCGGCAGGTTGAAGAACTTGGCCAGGTCAGCCAAGGCCAACACGTTGTTCTTGAACTCGTTGGGCGAAAAGTCCTGCACCAGGGAAATCAAGCCGGTTTGGTGATCGACCAGCAGAACGATAGCGTCGTCTTTGTTCAAGCGGTTGTAGGTGGGAGCGCTCATGGTTGAATCCTTTTTTGTTTAGGTTGGTTGGGCGTTGCGTTCAACATGGGCACAGATTAATGGGTGGGTGGCGGGGGATAAATCGGGTGGGACGAGTCTTACTGTCAACTTAAAGAGGACAATTGTGAGCGCGCGATTGAAGGCTCCGTACTGCTGCGCATAACGTGAATGGATTGCCTGATTTTGAGTCGCCAGCAGGTCCGATCCCTTTCATTTGCAGGACGTTTCCGAGAGAATCCCAACCGCTTGCGCCAGTGGAGTTGGGTGACTAGGCTGCTGACCGTCACTGCTAATTCAGTGATCGGGTTTAGTCGCCCGGATTCGATTGGCGCATAAGCAACTCATGAGTCAGGCACTCTTTCGCCTGCATCTTATGGTGGCTGTGCGCAGGGCACCTTCGGGTGCGCCGGGTTACCAATCGACCGGTCGACTAACCTGCGTACAGCTGCCGCCTTTCGTTTAGTCGCGTAAATGGCAGCTTCAAATTATCGATTGGAGTTTTGCTATGGATAATATTGTTTCGGATTTACCGTCGTCAGGCGCCACCTACCCATTCACCGTCAATGAAGAACTGAGCCTCGAGGATGCCTGGGTGCAGGCGGCTGAGCTGCTGCATTGTGCGCTGGCTACGTCACAGGTGATCGGCGAGTCAGTGGCTGCGCCGCAGAGGGCGGTGATGCATCTGGTGGAGATGGCGAAGATGGTGGCGGATAGGGCTGTGGAGTGTTTGCAGCCTAAATAACGCCTATTGAAGGATGGGTAGGATACCTGCCCGCCTTTGTTGACGATTCAATTGTCCAGCAGCTGCTGGACAATTGAACTGTATTCTTACAGGCATTAAAAAGCCGGCTTGTGGTTAGCTTTTTGTTGAAGCATCTATTTGAATTTCAAAAGGTTGGTAATTTGAAATTTATTTCTGATCCCCCATTTGTTCCCCCACTTTTTCGTGAGTTATACACGGTATTTGACCGGCTTTTTTATGGGTAAAGACGCATTGTTTTTATTTTTTGAGCGAGCCGTTCATGTGAGAGTCTAGGTGAGGAACGATTCGCCAGCCTGTATGGATTGTTAATCTGACTATTCGTGAACCACTACTGTCAAAGGTATTGAGAATGTTTCCTTCAAAAAAAGCTCCGTGGCACCTAGGACGTCCAGAAACGCCGGTGCAACGCTGGACACCGTAAAGCCGGGCTGAACGATGACTACCTGGTATTCAAATACCGCTGTCCGTGCAGCGTTGAAAAGTTGCTGCAATTGGCCTCGGTTTCCCCTCTCAAATCGACTGGGTTTCCCGGCTTCAGCGCGACGGTCCTCCTGATGTAGCAGGTGCTTTAACATTCGTCGAGGATTCTCTCGCCATTGAACACTCTTCTGCGCCTGTCCGCAGACTTCGTAGAAATCGTTGATACGAGCACCAGGTGCTTCTGCACCGGAATACTTACAATGAAATAAGTGCACCAGAATTTTTTCACCTGCCTTTTTGAGCGCGACGACGTCGGCTACCTCACCCTTGCCATCTCCGTCGAAAACAAAGTCGAAGGCTTCTGAGTCCGCTAAAACTACGTCAATGACTCGCCGTTGAATCGAAAAAGGCTTTTTCTCAAGCCCTTGGGACTCAACCTTCAAATCCACACCACTCCAGTCCCAAGTAGTGATTTTAGCTGGATCAAAGCTGATTCTCTTCTCATCCTTCGGCAGTTCGAACAGCTCGTTAAACACTAAAAAGTCGCCAGTATTAAAGTGAACTATAGGAGGCTCTTCATTAAACCACTCGGCCAATGTCCTGCGTTTCCCCCTGATTGTCGCGAACGCCTCTTCGCCTGCTACCTGTTCAATGGTGGCCATCTCCTCTGAGAAGACATATTGGAATTGAGCAGACACATTCGCAACCTCTACGGAAAAAGACAACGGCTGATCCTCTTGGTGGTTGGATACCCTCAGTTCGGTCTCGTATAGGGCAGCTTTAAACTCACCGATTTCGATCTCAACACGTTCTTCTGGTTGGTGTTGGAAACCTTCCGGCCAGACAATCATGATGGGGACTAATGGTGGTCGTTTTTGAATTCGACGTGCTCGAATCAAGCGTTTGAATATCCCGTCAACCTCCACGCTTGAATCCTTCATTTTCGATCCTATGTGGGCGCACCAATCCACCCACTCAGAAAGATCGTACGCAATCTTTTGCGACCACACTCTCCCTTTAAACGAACATCCTATGGTGGTGAGCTCATCGTTTTCATATCCCAACCCAAACACGTTCGACATCTTTCGATTGGACAGAGAAGCAGCATTCAAACCCTCCGCAATATCCGTTCCCATAAACATGGTGTAGCGAATATTTTTCCCAAAGGCATGGCTAATCCCTAGATTGGTAAGTAGCAGGCGATTCACGCGACCCAGTACGCGGAAGATGTCTTTCCCGAAGATACGATCTGTTGTGCCACACACTGCTTCAGCTACCTTCTCGTGAAAGTCTTTACTGGAGCTGTTGATGAAGAGAAGCTTCTGCTGTTCATTCCAATGAAGGACATGAAGATTCCATTCCACGTTTTGGATCTGTTTAACCTCGCCCCAACGGATTGGTTCTTCATCTCGTGTTATAAAAATCGCGATGTTACTGTCTGGATTCACCACCGGCCCGGCATGCAGCCGAGTCCCCGAAACCTCATCGGTAATTTTGAGCGGATCCCACTGCTCACAATTCGTGCGATAGGCCACTGCACTCATTCGGGGGAAAAGTGTTTGCAGCGGGATGTCATCCAGTCGGCCGGTGAACCCCTCCAGCATCTCATTGCGTTTCTGCGCCCGACCCGTAGCTGTTTCGCTAAGCATCTTGAGTAGAAAATTCCAGTCAGCATCCTCGGCGTAAAGGTTACGGAGCGCGCTGTGGGTGGTTTCGTCAGCGATATTGGCTACCACGTGTGCGTCGCCAACATTTTGTGGGAAGTCCCGCGTGAAACGCCCTACGAACTGCAGCGTGATGGCAAGACTCTTGTGGCGATCATGAAGTGCTGCAATCTTCAACTGGGGTAGATCGAAGCCCTCCCCAAACATGTCGACACAGATCAGAATGCGGCTTCGTCGCTCCAGCAAGGCCTTCAATCGGGACTCACGTTCTTGGCGAGGCAGCTTGCTATGGATCACCACCGGAGCATGTTCAGAGAACTCTCGACAATAGATGGCTTCGATGTCGGCCGCTCGACTCGTGTTGTCGGTACGGGCCATCAGTAGGTGATCCAGTCCCAGACGAACATCTGCATCAAGCTGCCTGACCGCCCGCCTTGCAATGGTTACATCTGCTTCTGCGGTGTAATCCTCAACCGAGAGGAGCTTAACTGGTCGAAAGTATCCTTCAGTTTGCGCTCGGGCCAGAGGGTAGGAATAAATGAACCGTCCATCCACTCGCTTGCCATCCGTTCGAAAAGGAGTAGCGGTGAACTGCATGATCGGCTTTTTCCCATCGAAGCGACGCCTGAAGTCGCTCCAGGTACGCGCCGCAATGTGATGCGCCTCATCAATGAACAGGTGGGAGCACAACGCTACCATCCGATCCTGCACCTCGGAATCGCACTGTCCTACCACATTCATGTTCGCTACGATGACGTTCACACGTCTAAAGACTAGTTCGACGTCCTCTACGGTCTTGGGGAGATGCTTAAGTGTGGCGACAACCGGTGGCCTGATTGAAGAGGGCACGCAGCCGCATTCCACCAGCTTGCCTAATGTCGCAAATTTTTCGACGAGCTGATCACGTAGCGCAGAGTTGGGCACGACGACCAGTAGCTTACGAATCTGTGCACGAACTAATAGTGCCAACATCGTTTCGGTTTTGCCCGTGCCGGTTGGCATAACAATAGTCGCCGGCGACTCGGTGGTGCTCCAGTGTGCCAGTGCGGCATAGAGCGCGCCGATTTGAGGGCGCCTAAGCCCCTTCTGGCCATCCTCTCGATTCTCTTCCCTAAACTCAAAACAGTTTGCCCAGCTATCAACGATGCTAGCGCACCGGGCTTCACTGACCGCCAGTGGTTCATGCCTCAGGCTAGCCGCCCGAGGCATTAACCAGGAGCTTGACTTCTGCCGTTCAATATCAAAACAGTCCGATATTTCACTGACATCCTTCATCAGTAAGCAAGCATCCGCGGGAGTGGCAGCAGCCGTCTGGCGCGGAGAGATAAAGACCGTTCCATTCCCATCCTGAGCCAGGAAGCCGCTAAGACCTCCTTTATGGAAGCGACTGATCGTCACGTGTCGAGCATGGGGAACGCTTCGATAGGCTACGACTGAATTGCCAAGCACCGTTGCCGACAGCGCTTTGCATCCCGGTACACACAACGTACCGGTTTCATCGAATAAATCCGTTTTGATCACTGGCTCGCTCCCTGCTATGCGTCTGTCGGAGGCTCCTCTGACTGGAGGGTCTCGTGTAACGGCATTAACCACGTATCAGCACTGTAACGAGCAATCTGGCACTCGGCCACATTAAATGGAGGCTTCGCTCCCTACGCTTACCTGGCAGTATGGTGTGTTGGCCTATAACCGCTGTGCGCTTGTGTTCCCCTTTGCTCTACACCGAACTTCAGGGGACGACGCAGTGCATGTCTCACTGTTTACCTATGAAATCGGTAGCCCGCATCCGCGATATAAGCCTTGATTTAATCTGGATTGTTCTAGGGTTAAGGCCATAGTGCTCCCCTGTTTGCGTTTCCCTTTAGGGCTCCAGGAGTTAAAGTGCGCGTTGATCTCGGAGCTCTGACAGAATCGCCCTCCTAAATTTTTTTTGCCTAAGGCAGCGTGTTGTCCGTCGCTGTTTGTATGCATACAAGGTATGAATGGAATGACCAGCAACGAAGAACAGCAATTTCTCAACGGGCTGGAGAAAAAGCTCTGGAATGCGGCCGATAAATTACGCTCCAGCCTTGATGCCGCCGTCTACAAACACGCCGTGCTTGGCTTAATTTTCCTAAAGTACGTCAGCGACACCTTTGCCGAGCGCCGCGTTGAGTTGGAGGCGCAATTCCGTGATCCCGAGCACGAATATTACCTTGGTGGCGACGAAGAACTGATCAAGGAAGAACTGGAAGTCCGCGACTTCTACACCGAGAAAAACGTGTTCTGGGTGCCGGAAATCGCCCGTTGGGACACTCTACAAAACAACGCCAAGCTACCCATTGGTACGCACTTTATGCTCAGAACCGCCCAGGGCAGCCAGGCGATGGAGATGCGCACTATCGGCTGGCTGATCGATACCGCCTTGGACCATGTGGAAAAGGAAAACCACAAGCTCAAGGGTGTGCTCAACAAGACCTACACCCAATTGAGTATCGAAGCGGACAAGTTGACTGGCTTGATCGACCTGATCGGCAGTATCCCCTTCCAGCACGCTAGCCTGCACGCCAAGGATATTCTCGGCCATGTCTACGAGTACTTCCTCGGCCAGTTCGCCCTAGCCGAAGGTAAGAAGGGCGGCCAGTACTATACGCCCAAGGCCATCGTCACGCTGATCGTGGAAATGCTCCAGCCATTCAGGGGACGGGTGTATGACCCCGCCATGGGCTCCGGCGGTTTCTTCGTGCAGAGCGAGCGCTTTATCGAAGAGCACGAGGGTAAGCTGGGTAATATCTCTGTCTACGGTCAGGAGTCCAACCCCACCACCTGGCGCCTCGCAGCGATGAACATGGCCATTCGTGGCATCGATTTCAACTTCGGTGGTCGGTGGGCCAGTACGTATAGCGAAGACCTGCACCCGGACCTGCGCGCCGACTTCGTGATGGCCAACCCGCCGTTCAATATGAAGGAATGGAAAAGCGGGGTGAAGGACGATGACCAGCGCTGGGTCTATGGCACCCCGCCTGACGGCAACGCTAACTTCGCTTGGCTGCAGCATATGCTTCACCACCTGGCACCCAATGGCAGCCTGGGTCTGCTGTTGGCCAACGGTTCGATGAGCTCCAATACCAATAACGAGGGCGAAATACGTAAAGGCCTGATGTTGGGTCACGCCAAGGGGCAGGCGGATGTGGTCGAGTGTATGGTCGCTCTGCCGGGCCAGTTGTTTACGAATACGCAGATTCCCGCCTGTATCTGGTTTCTCACCAAAAACAAGCACGTCCGCGAAACAGCCAGCGGCCGCAAACTGCGTGACCGCAGTAAAGAAGTGCTGTTTATCGACGCCCGTGACCTTGGTTTTATGAAGGATCGCGTGCTGCGTGACTTTACTCGCGAGGATATCCACAAGATCGTCAGCACCTATCACGCCTGGCAGACCGGCATGGGCTATGAGGATGTGCTGGGCTTTTGCAAATCCGCAACCCTGGATGATATCGCCAAGCACGACTATGTGCTGACCCCCGGTCGTTATGTCGGTGCAGCGGAAGTTGAAGAGGATGATGAGCCCTTTGCAGAGAAAATGCAGCGATTCAGTGCCCAGCTAAAAAGCCAGTTTGAGGACAGCGCCAAATTAGAAGATCAGATAAGGAAAAACTTGGCGGGGTTGGGTTATGACTGCTGATTGGAGGAAGTATAAACTCTCGCAGTTGGGTGAAATAAAAACCGGGAGAACGCCGCCGTCATCTGTAAAAAATGCTTTTGGTGGGAGTTTTCCATTTGTTACTCCTAGGGACATGAATGGTAGCAAATGGGTTGAAGGTACGGAGCGTGGTCTTACTGAAGAGGGCTTGCTTTCGGTAAGAAGTTGTATCGTTCCGGGTAGAAGTGTTGCGGTTTCTTGTATCGGTTCCGATATGGGAAAGGCTGTTATGGTTTCCACTCCAAGTGTTACTAATCAACAGATAAATGTGTTGTTGGTTGATGAGACGCAGTTTAACTCTGAGTATGTTTATTATTGCTTGTCTCAGCGGCAGGATGAGTTGAAAAGCATTGCTGGCGGCTCCGCAACGCCTATTTTAAATAAAGGGCATTTCTCAAATGTAGAAATAACTGTGCCGAGAAAATGCTATCAGGACTCAGTTGTTGAGATTTTGAGTAGTTTTGATAGGAAAATCGCCCTTAATCGCAAAATTATCCAAGCACTTGAGGAAATTACCCAAGCTATCTTTAAATCCTGGTTTGTCGACTTTGATCCTGTTTACGCCAAAATGGCCGGTCAACAACCGGAGGGTATGGATGCTGCCACGGCGGCTCTGTTTCCGAGTGAGTTGATGGAGTCGGAACTAGGGCTGATTCCGAAAGGCTGGGACGTGGCAACCTTGAAGCAGCTCACCAGTAAGGTTGGTAGTGGTGCAACCCCAAGAGGTGGGCGCGAAGTATATCTCGATGAAGGTATTGCTCTAATACGCAGCCAAAATGTGTATGACTCGGAATTTGTTTGGGGAGGATTGGCTCGTATTTCTGATGATGCGGCGAGCCAGCTAAAAGGCGTTGAGGTTTTTTCGAAAGATATTTTAATGAACATCACTGGAGCCTCGATTTTACGAACTTGTGTTGTCCCGCAGGAAGTATTGCCTGCGCGGGTCAATCAGCATGTTGCAATTATTCGGGCTAAGAGCGAAGTCTCACCTCGTTATCTACATCTACACCTGTTGCAGCGACAAGTGAAAGATTATTTGCTCGGCCTGAATACAGGCGGCTCGAGAGAGGCTGTGACGAAAAGTCATATCGAATCCGTACAGATATTGAACCCGGGGCGGGATGTGCTACTGAAATTCCAGCAAATGGTTGAACCATTATTTTCTGAAGTCGAAAATTTGGCCAGCCAGGCAAGAGTATTGTCGAATCTTCGCGATACCCTTTTACCAAAACTGTTGTCGGGTGAGCTAAAGGTTAAGGAGACCTGATATGTCCATTGACAGGGTTAAGGAAAATCAGGCTGTCATCGAACGTATTGAATCATTTCTTACCACGGGATATGAGTCTAATCCGGAGTTTAACGCCGTTCTAAATGGTGAAGCTCCCATCAGTATTAGAAGCCTGAAAGATCAGAAGGCTAGCTATAGTTATGAGGTTGGCGAGATTCTCTATTGGGTGGATCGTGCTAGTTATTTGGATGAACTGGAAAGCTGGAATGGTGAGCAAATAAGATCTAATCACTCATTGGCGATAGCATTCTTGGAGGAGAGTCATCAAGAAGCTGTATTGAGGGATTTGGTTGACGCTATTCGTAAGCGTCGAGTAGCTCCGTTTATTGGGGCGGGTGTTTCGAGTGCCGCGGGTTATCCGTTGTGGGGCAGTGCACTTAAGATGCTAATTGCTAAGCATCGGTTGGCAGGGCTTGAAGTGACTGCGATCGAGGCCGCAATAGACCGTTTTGACTTTCTTGAGGCGGCGCAACAGTTGTATGAACAATTGCCGAAGGGTGTTGATAACTTTATTCATACAGAGTTTCGCCTGAAAAATGATGATGAGCCTGAAATTAAAAAGGGCTACCCCTATTTAATTGAGTTATTGCCACGGCTTTCTAGTGGCTGCGTAGTAACCACGAATTTCGACAAGCTTATCGAGACGTTCTTGCGCGAAGGTGATCGTTCTCTGGTGGATGGCTGCATGCTGGGGGATAAACAGGGCATAGAGTTTGTTCATCGACTTCTAAACGGAGATCGATGTATCCTCAAGCTTCATGGTGAACATTCCCGCCCGGACACTCATGTTTTTACCCGCGAGCAATATGAGCGAGCGTATGGGGCCGCTTTTGATTTTAGTAAGGAATTACCAAAGGCTTTGCGGCAGATTTATATCAGTAACTCTCTACTTTTTGTTGGTTGTTCTTTGGAGCAAGATCGTACGCTTGATCTGTTTGCGCACGTGATAGCTTCAAAACAGTTCGAGATTCCTAAACACTTCGCATTCTTGCCTGACCCTAAAAATGGTCCGCTTAAACAGGCAAAGGAAAACCGTCTGTTGGAGCTGAATATCCAACCCATCTGGTATCGGGTCGAAGAGCACGACCATTCGATGTTGACTCTATTAGTCGATCTAGCTGTGGATATGGCGGAGCGTAAGGTGAGCTTGAAGTGATGGCGAGTCCTTGTTTTATCCGCGCGGGGGATTTAGTTGATGTCTAGTTATCAACCATCCTACCAACTTAACCAAAGCATCCTCCTGCTGATTGCCTCTATCTGTGAGCAGTTTGGGCGCTGGTCGGAGACGGGCGTGGCTTCGTTCTCATCCCATTTACGCCGCGATAACCGTATCCGCACCCACCGTGCCTCAATGGCCATCGAGCAAAACTCCCTTTCGCTTCGGCAGATGACCCCCGTGCAGGACAGAGAGCGTGTGTTTGGCTCGTCGGAGGAACGTTCGGAGAAGATTTTTGCGATGTTTTGCAGCGAAGCACGCCTGTCGGCCAGAGTTCTGGCAGAGCATTTTGGTCTCAGCCCGAAGGTAATGGAAAAACAGATTGCCAAGCTGCGCGAGCAGGGGCACTTGCGCCGCATCGGCCAAGCGAAGGGTGGCCATTGGGAGGTTATGCAGTGAAGCTTATTACCGAAGATTTGCTGGAGCAGCTGTGCTTGGAGTGGTTCCGTGAGGGCGGCTATGAGATCGCCTACGGGCCGGATTTGTCTCCGGATGGCGAGGCCTCCGAGCGCTTGGATTACCGCCAAGTGATTCTTAGCGGTCGCCTGTTTGCCGCGTTGGTGCGGATTAACCCGCATATCCCTTCGGTCGTGTTGCAGGAGCAGGTAGTGGAGATGCTCGGCAAGCTGCAAAGCCCCATGCTGATTCACAACAACCGGCAGTTTCAACGCTGGCTGCTGGAGGGCGTGCCGGTGCAGTACCGCGATGCAGACGTGATGCAACACGAACATGTGCAACTAGTGGACTTTCAGGCCGCGCATAACAACCAGTTTCTGGTAGTCAACCAGTTCACTCTGCAAGGCAGCAAGGTTAACCGCCGGCCCGATCTATTGGTGTTTATCAATGGCCTGCCGATGGCGGTAGTCGAGCTGAAGAACCCTGGCGACGAGAATGCTGATATCTGGGATGCCTGCAACCAGTTGCAGACTTATAAGGAGGAGCTTCCAGAGTTGTTCCTGTTCAACCAGGCTCTGGTGATTTCCGATGGAGTCACCGCGCGAGTCGGTTCGCTGACCGCCAACAAGGAACGTTTTTTGCCTTGGCGCACCATTCATAATGAGAACGACAAGCCGTTACTTTCTTATGAGTTGGAGGCCGTGGTACGCGGCTTCTTCCAGCGCGAGATGTTTCTCGACTACATCCGTCATTTCGTACTGTTCGAGCAGGATGGTGATCGCCTGATCAAGAAAATTGCCGGTTACCACCAGTTTCATGCCGTGCGCGAGGCAGTTCGCGTCACGCTGATAGCGGCTGCAGCCGAGGGTGAGCTGCGAGAGGAACGCGCCAATTACGGCAAGCGGGTGGAGCCGCGCAAAGCTGGAGTGGTGTGGCATACCCAGGGGTCGGGCAAGAGCATCTCCATGGTCTGCTATGCCGGCAAGCTGCTGCAGCAACCTCAGATGCAGAACCCCACACTGGTGGTGGTGACCGACCGTAACGAGCTGGATGGTCAGCTGTTTGACAACTTCAAGAGCGCCAAGATGCTGCTCAAGCAGGAGCCGGAGCAGGCCAATAGCCGTGAGGAGTTGCGTGAGATGCTGACGTCGCGGCAGTCCGGCGGCATTATTTTCACCACGGTGCAGAAGTTTTCGCTGCTGGAAGGCGAAGAAACACATCCGGCCCTGATCCAGCGCAGCAATGTGGTGGTGATTTCTGACGAGGCACACCGTAGCCAGTACGGTTTGAAAACTCGCTTGGTAGAATTGAAAGATAAAGCTAGCGGCGAAGTCACGGGGCACAAGTATGTGAGCGGCTATGCCAAGCATCTGCACGACGCCATCCCTAATGGCACTTTTATCGGATTTACCGGCACGCCGATTGCCAATGAAGACAAGGACACTCGAGCGGTATTTGGCGGTTACATCAGCATCTACGATATCCAGGATGCTGTGGATGATGGCGCAACCGTACCCATCTATTACGAAAGTCGGCTGGCTAAGCTGGACATCAATCAGGCCGAGATCGAGCAGCTTAACGACGACGTTGAGGAGGTCATCGAGGACGAGGAAGATATCTCCTTCCGAGAAAAGACCAAGAGTCAGTGGGCTGCCCTGGAGAAATTGGTAGGGGCTGAACCACGCATCAAGCAGGTGGCCAGCGACCTGGTGCAGCACTTCGATGCGCGTACTGCGGCCCTAGATGGCAAGGGCATGATCGTGGGCATGAGTCGGGAAATTTGCGTGCATCTGTACAACGCCATAGTAGCACTGCGTCCTGAGTGGCACAGCGCGGACCTCAACTGCGGCGCAATCAAGGTAGTGATGACCGGCTCGGCACCCGATCGCGAGCTGCTGCAACCGCACATTTACAACAAGCGGCAGAAGAAGACTCTGGAGAAGCGTTTCAAGGACCCCAGCGACCCGCTCAGGCTGGTGATCGTGCGTGACATGTGGCTGACTGGTTTCGACGCTCCCTGCGTGCATACCATGTATGTGGACAAGCCGATGAAGGGCCACAATTTGATGCAGGCCATCGCCCGGGTCAATCGGGTGTTCAAGAACAAGCCGGGCGGGCTGGTGGTGGATTACATCGGTATCGCCAGCGAGCTGAAAAGCGCGCTGAAGACTTACACCGACTCTAACGGCAAAGGTCAACCGGCTAACCTGGTGCAGGAAGCTTTCGCCCTGCTGGTGGAAAAAATCGATGTGATGCGTGGCATGTTCGCTACCGCGGTGGATGGTGAGAAGCTCGATATCAGTACCTACGCGACCAAGGCCACGTTGCTGCTGATTCCGGCTGCTAACCATGTGTTGGGGCTAGACGATGGCAAGAAGCGCTTTCTCGATTTAGTGTTAGCTATAAGTAAGGCATTCGCCCTGTGCGGTACCTTGGACGAAGCGGATGAGTACAGGAAGGAAATCGCTTTTTATTCGGCGGTGAAGGCGGTGATCACCAAGTACACGACAGTCGATAAGAAACTCACCGAGGAAGAGAAGAATTCCGCGCTCAAGCAGATCCTCGATAACGCAGTGGTGGCAGAGGGCGTGGCGGACATCTTCGAGCTGGCAGGGTTGGATAAACCCAATATCGGCTTGCTCGACGACGCATTTATGGCCGATGTCCGCGCTATGAAAAGCAAGAACTTAGCCGTGGAGCTATTGGAGAAATTGCTGCGCGACGAGATCCGCGCCCATACCCGCAGTAATGTGGTGCAGGAGAAGAAGTACAGCGACAGGTTGTTGGAAACCCTGCGCAAGTACCGAAATCGTGCCGTCGAGACCGCCCAGGTTATCGAAGAACTCATCGTCATGGCCAAAGAGTTCCAGGAAGCGCTTAAACGCCACGAAGCGTTGGGCCTAAACGAAGACGAGTTGGCATTCTATGATGCTTTGGCCAATAACGAGAGTGCCGTACGTGAGTTGGGTGACGAGATACTGAAGAAGATTGCTCATGAAATCACCGGAAAACTTCGCAGCAGTACTACTGTGGATTGGCAGGTGCGCGACAGCGTGCGAGCCAAGTTGCGCAATCTGGTGCGTATCACTTTGCGCCGCTACAAATACCCGCCGGATAAAGCCGATGAGGCGATCGAGTTGGTGCTCAAGCAGGCCGAGGTGTTGAGCGGGAAGTGGTCAAAATAATTACCGTTCACCATAATTGATGGGACATCGAGCAATTGGTGTCCCCCGCCTATGGTGTGATTTTGTCAAAGGTGAGGTCGCCAGATTATAGGTTTACCCAATCTTAGGCAGATCAATGTGACCGTCAGCCCGTAGTAGTACCGGCTGTGCTTGGAGTGGTCTTCCAGGTGCTGAGTGAGAAACCAGCGCACATGCTTGAGCTGCCAGGTCCAGGGATTATCTCGTTGAAATCGCTGTTGAATGGCCGCTTGCATGATTTTGGCTTGCCGTAGGTGTCGTTGCTGGGTGGCCTTCGAACCAGTCAGTACGCCGCTCAGGAAGAGTGTCATATCGAAGGGCTTGGTCATGCTCTACCTCCAACGTAGGCCGAAACCACATCGCTCCGGTTATGCCCGAGCTCTTGGCTGATCTGTTGGCGCGCCCGTTGATCAAGGCTGCGGTCAATGCGATAGCAGTGGCCACCATTGATCGGTGCTGTTTGACCCGTGAGCTGCTCGTAACGCTCGCAGGCGTAGGCCGCTCGCAGTTCATGAAAACCCTTCAGCTCTTGTTCATGTAGCGTTTCGCGGGCGGGGCGCACGGTCTGTTGCAGGAACGCGGCGTAGCTTTCGTCTCGGGCCAGCAAGTTGCGGCTGCCGGTCGGCGACGCATGACGAGCCAACTGCAGCGCCACCTTCACCTCTTCATTAGCCGCGATCCATCGTGGCGCTGAAGCCCCTGAACGGCCGCCTTTGGTGCCGTCTTGGATGTTGATGCGGCCTAAGTGTTCGGCCTCGCGTAGCAATCGTGGCAGGTCAGCCAGGATCGCTTCGCGCAGGCGCATGCCGGTTGCTCGGGCCAAACGGAAAATCGCCGCCACCCGCTCGTATTGCTGTTCACCAAGCACCTCAAGCACTCGCCGCACCTGTTGGCGGTCTTGGCCATCCGGTGCGCGGGTGCGTACGGTCGAGCGCCGCAATCCTAATGCCTGGCTCGGACTGGCGATCCTGACGTCCCGATCACCGCGTAGCGCTGCGAGGGTACGGTTGACGCTGCTCAGGCGGTTCTGCGCGGTAGCGATGCAGAGTTCGCCTTGCTGGATCTGCTGGCGCAGGCGAGCAGCGTAGTCTTGCAGTGTCCGTCGATCGATCTGGCGCGCATCGTTGTAACCGGGGCCGTCCTCCGATCGACACCACCGCACAAACGCTTGCCAGCGATCACTGTGCGCTTTGACCGTCCCGTAATGCCCGTCGCCAAACAGGTCTTTCAATGCCTGCGGTCCTGCGTAGCTCAGTTGCCGGCCATAGCCAAAATTGCGCCCGTCTCGTCTACCTACCAATGCCATGATCAAACGCCTCTCTAAGCCAAAACCTTTAAAACGTTCCCCACGTCATCCCGCCAAGAATGTTGAGTGTTATCAGGGATCAAGGCCCCTGCGACCTGTGAGGGTTGTCCACTAACGCGGGACTGACGGCTCTTTACGACCGGGAGCTTGGGCATCTCATGATCTGGCCTCCTGAACACTTGCGAAGAAGTGGGCGGGTGGAGGCTGCACTGGCTGACGAGACCAGCGCCGCGAGATCCTGAGTCGGGTGAAGGCAGTGATGCGATGACCGGGGCATGCCTGACTGTCAGTCAGGTGCAATCCATTCCGTGGGCTGCGGCACCATCATCGGCATCGCTGTTGCTGGTGACTTCGGCGTTTGTCACGCCGATTGTCACGAGGGGGACTGCCGCAAAGCCTTGTACGGGTTGGCCTGCAGCAGCGGTAGGTGCGCCCGTCTCTTTCCGGGAGAAAGAGACGGGCGCAGGTTGTCGCAAGGAAATGGCTAAGCGGATAGGTTGCTGCAGGGCAGCTATAAAGGGGGATAAGTTGCCGCAGTGGGCACACTGGTAAAAGTAGGCATCCATCACATTGCTGTGACCGTGCGAGCCGCCGGACGCTAATCGCACTTTGGGAGAACCACCACCGTGTGGCGTAGCCTTAAAGGTTCTGGCTACCTGGGTTGCTGTCAACGACAGCGCTTTGCCCGATCTTTTCTACGCCTGTGGATAATTTGGGTCAAGGCTCCAATTTTCGAGAGTTCTGCGGCTGTGGATGAAATTATCACCGGTGGAAATCAGTGGTTTTCCACAGACAGTTGCGTGGGCTTTAGATTTTTTAAGTGAGGTCCATCCAAGCAGGGCGGCTTTGCAGCCCTGTTTGGATGGACCCGGCTTGAAAGTCGGTAACCAAAGACCTTGTGGCCTTACACCGATGTTGATTGCGCCGTGGTTGCGGGATTGTCACCTTGATGCGTGCGCCTCAAGGTTCGACACACTCAGTGGTTGCGGCCTCATCAATCTCCCGAGGTTTCACGTTGAGCCTAATCAGCGCGTTCAGGTATGGATGTAGCGTAGATGGCCCATGCATTCATCAGCTCCCGTCGCTTATCAAAAAAATCTGATCGAGAGTACGCGCTTTCCGTTTCTCCGCGCTCGTCATGGGCCAGCGCGAGCTCGCAAATATCTCTTGGGAAAGGTGTCATTTCACCTGCCCAGTCCCGGAAGGTTGAGCGGAAGCCGTGACGAGTGATGTGCTCATAACCCAATGCATGTAGCAGATTGCGAATACCGTTAGCGTGCATCACGCCGCTTCTGCCGTGGCCGGGGAAAACGTAGGGACTTCTGGTGTTGATTTTCGGAAGACCCTTCAAAAGTGAAACCACCTCTGGAGCCAGGGGGATCGCGAACGCTTGCCGGGTTTTCATGCGCTCATCAGGCAGAGACCATCGACCCGACTCCAAGTCAAACTCATCCCAGCGTGCGAATCGGACCATATGCGAGCGAGCGCCGGTTAGAATCAGTAACTGAGCCGCGACAGACGCGTGGCTGGGGTCCTTGCGTAAGGCTTCCATGAGCTTCGGCAGGTCCTGCCATTTCAGCGCAGGATGATGCTGGCGTTTGCGAGCTTTCTTCTTCTCATACCGGCTGAGCAGGTTTTCCAGATGGCCGCGCCAGCGAGCCGGATTCTCTGCAGTCCTGAGGCCTCTGGCTCTGGCAGCATCCAGGATCTGCTCGATTTGGCCACGTACTTCGTCAGCTGTCCGCGTCTTGGTCGACCAGAGTGGCTGCAGGGCCTTGATCAGATGTTTGGTCTCGATCTGGTCAGCTGAAAGCTTCCCTATTGTAGGGAAGGCATAGAGCTCTAGTTTCCGCAGCCAGCCCTTACGCCATTTCTCCGACCAGCTCGAACCATGGGTATCTCGATAGTCGGTGGCCAGTTTCTCAAAGGTAATCAGCTGCGCCAGTTCTCGGCGTTCAGCTTCCCGTTGAGCGGCTTGTTCAGCCTGTCGTTCTGCGAGTGGGTCAGTGCCTTTGAAGATTTGGACTTTGTTTTCGTAGGCGGCCGCGCGGGCCTTTTTTAGATCGAGCTGGGGGTAGCCACCCAATCCCATCTCTCGTCGTTTGCCGTGTAGCTGAAACCGCAGCACCCAGTTTTTTCGCCCTGTAGCTTTGACGATAAGGCGCAGCCCTTCACCGTCTTCGTAGGTGCCTGGCTCGATCACATTTTCGACACACTTTGCGGTCAGCTTGCCCATCTTTTCGGCCCTCTGGTCCCCCCACTTGATCCCCCACTTGGCTGTGGAAGACGATGGATGAAAACGGACGTCACAGGAATAAACGTAGGCTGAAACCCTTGATCTAGCAAGGCTCTCGCGATTTTTAGTAGAAGAGGGTGGTTTTCAAAAAGACATTAAAAAGCCGGCTTGTGGCCGGCTTCTCGGGGACTGCCTCAGCTTGTTTTTGACAAACCTCACCAGCCTTCAAATCGCTCAGCCCACATGGCGTCGGGCTAAATAGTAGGGGCATCCGCGGGAACTCCTCCGCATCGCCTGACAGGGCAGATAGCTAAGCCATCCCCCTGCCAAATGTGCGGCGCATGATACCCACATTCACTTCAGTTGCCCACCTCCGGTTCCGATTTAGAGCCTTCCCAGCCCAATAGATGTTCATCCAGCGGCACGGGCGGCCGGCGGTTGTTGAGGGTGGACCACCAGAATACCCAGCCGACGATCTTGAAGCTTTGTTCGAAGCGTTCTTCGTGGTTGAGGTATTCGTCCGGGTGTTCGGCGGCGTTGTGGCTGCGCAGGCGCAACCCACCACCAGGTCGGTTGTAGAGGTATTTGATGCGCAGCATCCCGTCGTGCTCTACCGCATAAATTTCGCCGTCGATGATTTGGGTGCGGCCTCGGTCGATGGCAAGGGTGGCGCCTTGTTGGATGATGTCGGTCATGCTGTTGTCGACCATGTAAGCGCCTACCGCGCGGTCGGGATGGACGTTGAGGGTTTGCAGGCTGTGCCGGGAGACGCGGATGCGTTCGCTTGAGGTGAATGTGGGGTGGAGGGGGATCTCCACGTCGGTTGTTTCCGGACGGCAGGCGGGGCCTGTGAGGTATTTGCCGGTGTCTTCGCGGGTGGGCAGTAGTTTCCTTGTGTCGGGGCCTTCCAGCAGGTAGTTGGCGGGCGGGTGTTTGGGGCCTCGGCCGTCGCTTAACCAGCGACTTGAGACGCACAGCAGTTCTGCTATCTCGTTGAGTCGGCCCATGGGAACGCCGCGTTTGAACCAGTTGTTCACGTGTTGAGGCGTGACGCCGCGGTTCTTGGCGAAGTCGGAGGCGGAAAGATTAACTTCCCGGAGTAGCGCTTTTAAACGATCACCTGATGTATTCATAAACGCAGAGTTTACTGGCGGGAAAAACCAATCAAATAAACCATGCGTTGAATTGCATATGTAGGATTTGGCTTAGTTGTGGCTCGATCTTTCAGGTGTGCAACTTAGATAAACAGCATAAAATAAACATTGAACTTGATGTTTAATTTTGCCCATAAAAAAGCCCCGAACTAACGGGGCTTTCTTATTTGCCGAAGCAATCAGGCGCGGGTATCAGCCTTTGTAGGCGGCAACCGACTTCATGATCTCGGCGCGGGCGGCTTCTGCGTTGCCCCAACCGTCGATCTTCACCCATTTGCCTTTTTCGAGGTCTTTGTAGTTCTCGAAGAAGTGCTTGATCTGTTCCAGCAGCAGTGGCGGCAGGTCGGTGTATTCCTTCACGTCCACGTACAGCTGCGACAGCTTGTCGTGTGGCACTGCGATGACTTTGGCATCGCCGCCGCCGTCGTCGGTCATGTTCAGGATGCCGACTGGACGGGCGCGGATAACCGAGCCTGGGGTAACCGGGTAAGGGGTCACGACCAGCACGTCGAGGGGGTCGCCGTCGTCAGCCAGGGTGTTGGGGATGAAACCGTAGTTGGCCGGGTAGAACATCGGGGTGGCCATGAAACGGTCAACGAACAGGCAGTCGCTGTCTTTGTCGATTTCGTATTTGATCGGCGCGTGGTTGGCCGGAATTTCGATGGCGACGTAGATGTCGTTCGGCAGGTCTTTGCCAGCCGGAATCTTGCTGTAGCTCATTGGGCGTTGCCCCCGTTAGTTGGCCATATGACATGGCCGGATTGGCCTAAAAGTGGCGGCGATTATAGGCATATTCTGACGCCGATGCCATGCGCCAAGCGTCGTACGGTCATTCGCCTTGCGGCTGATAACGTGGGTCGCCGGCTTGCAGTTGGGTCAGGCGCGCCAGTGGGTCCTGGCGGTAGAAGCGGCTGAGTTGGGCGTACACCTGTGGATAGCGGTTGACCAGTAAATCCGGTGCGCTGAAAAAGTACTCGCTGGTGACGGCAAAGAATTCGGCTGGGTTTTCCGCAGCGTATGGGTCGATCTCGGTGTCGGCCTCCGGGTTGGCGTCCAGTTGGCGATTGAGGTCGTCGAAGGCGCTTTGCATCACGCTGGCCCATTCCTGCACGCGCATGTCGTGGTGCAGCGGTGGCAGGCCGTTGGCGTCGCCGTTGAGCATGTCGAGCTTGTGCGCCAGTTCATGGATGACCAGGTTGTAGCCTTCCCATTGGCCACTGGCGAGCACCCCAGGCCAGGCGAGGATTACCGGGCCTTGTTGCCAGGCTTCGCCGCTGTGTTCGCCGTCCCACTCGTGCTCCACGCCGCTGGCATCGCGATGGCGCTGCGGGCTGAGGAAGTCGTCGGGGTACAGCACGATTTCATGAAAGCCCTGATACCAGTCGAGGTCGCCCAGGTTCATCAGCGGCAATTGCGCCTGGGCGGCGAGCAGCAGGCGTTGTTCCTGGTGCAGGTCGACGCCGGGCAGGGCGGTGAGGTGTTTTTCGGCGAGGAAGATCACGCAGGCTTCGCGCAGCCACTGGTCTTGCTCGGCGCTGATGCCGTCGAGGAAGGTCAGGTGGTGGCGCACCCGTTGCCAGGTGTCATCGGCAATCGGGTGCTTGGCCAGCAGGCGCCGGCGACGCCAGGCGCTTAGGGACCACATGGGCAATCAGTGTGGGTTGGCTTCGGAGGACGTGCGGCCAAAGCGGCTGCGCACTACGCCAATGATCATTGGCACCAGGGACAACAGAATGATGAACACCACTAGCAGCGACAGGTTTTTCTTGATGAAGGGCACGTTGCCGAAGAAGTAGCCCAGGGTCACCAGGCCACCGACCCAGAGGATGGTGCCGAGTACGCTGAACCCGAAGAAGCGCGGGTAGGGCATTTTGGCCACGCCGGCGACGAACGGCGCGAAAGTGCGCAGGATCGGCAGAAAGCGCGCCAGGGTCACGGTCTTGCCACCGTGCTTGTCGTAGAAGTCGTGGGTCTTTTGCAGGTAGTCGCGGCGGAAGATCTTCGAGTTGGGGTTGCTGAACAAGCGTTCGCCAGCCGTTCGTCCTATGACGTAGTTGGTGCTGTCGCCGAGGATCGCCGCCAGCATCAGCAGGCCGGCCAGCAGCACTGGGTCCATACCGCCGCCAGCCGCTACGGCGCCAGCGATAAACAGCAACGAATCACCCGGCAGGAATGGCATGACCACCAGGCCGGTCTCGCAAAAAATCACCAGGAACAGAATGGCGTAGATCCACGGACCGTAGTTGGTTACCAGCATGTCGAGGTAAACGTCGAGATGCAGGATAAGGTCAAGCGGGTTGAAATCCATGGATGGCACCTGTGTGAATGGCCCGGCTCAGCGGGCCAGTGCGGGGACGACGGGTAATAAGGCTACAAGTGTATGTCGTGGTTCTTACAACCTTGAGAGGTCCGCATTATACGGATTGAATGGTGAAAAGCGTGTGGCTTTTGTAGCGGGGAGTGTCGTGAAAGTGTGAAGCGGTTGGCTTGGTTTTTTGTGGGAGGGGGCTTGCTCCCGATTGCGGTGGGTCAGGGACAAATTCGTTAACTGACACCCCGCCATCGGGAGCAAGCCCCCTCCCACAAGAGATCTACAGTGTTTGGGGGATTAGGGGTCAGTCTTCGTTGATCGGCAGCACGTAGTTCTTGAACTCGGTGTCTTCACGAAAGCCTATGGACTCATAGGTCTTCTGCGCCACTTCATTGTCGCTGCTGGTGGATACCCGCAATCGTACGGCCTGGGTTTCCTTGGCCATCTTCTTGGCCGTGCGCATCAGGTTGTCCGCCACCAGTTGCCGGCGGGCATCCTCGGCTACATAGATATCATTGAGGATCCACACCCGTTTCAGCGACAACGAGGAAAAGCTCGGATACAGCTGGCAAAAGCCCAGCAGTCGCTTGTCATCATCATCGGCCAGGGCCAGGTAGATCACCGATTCCTTGCGTCGCAGGCGCTTTTCCAGGAAGGCCCGGGATGAATCCGGGAATGGCAGGGCCCCGTAAAACTCGCGGTATTTGACGAACAACGGGGTCAACAGGTCCAGGTGTTCCAGGGTCGCTTGAGTAATCCGCATGCCAGGCCTCAACTTCCAAATGGGGTATGACCACGCGAGCGGCCGTGACTTGATGCTGCCTAATGCGGCAAAAAAGCGCAATCGTGCCGCTATCGGTCACTCGGTGGGCTGAGCAGGAAATTGCCCTTCATCAAGTCCGGGTCGTCGGATTCAAGCGTCTGAACCTGTGCCTCATCCTTGAGGTTGACCCCCGACAGTTGCCGGCGACACGCCTCGCGCATCAAGTACAACAGGCGATGGGCCGCCATGCCATAGCTCAAGCCTTCCAGCCGCACATTGGAGATGCAATTGCGATACGCATCGGTGAGGCCCACCTTGGGGTTGTAGGTGAAGTACAGGCCCAAGCTGTCCGGCGAGCTGAGCCCCGGCCGTTCGCCGATCAGGATCACCACCATTTTGGCGCCGAGTAATTGCCCGATTTCATCGGCCACTGCCACGCGGCCTTGTTCCACCAGTATCACCGGTGACAAGGACCAGCCTTCGGCGTGGGTCTGTTCCTCCAGGCGCGTCAGAAACGGAGCCGTATGCTTATGCACCGCCAATGCCGACAGGCCATCGGCCACCACGATGGCCAAATCCACGCCACCCGGGTACGCCGAAGCGTAGTCGCGCAAGGTTTGGGCCGACTCATCGCTCAAGCGTCGCCCAAGGTCCGGGCGTTGCAGGTACATATGCCGGTCCGTGGCGGCGCTGCGCAGCAACAGGCTGTCGCGGCCACGTTCGGCCAATTGGCCGCTGAGCCCGGCATGGTCGAAGGGCAGGTGCACCGCATCCCGCGCCTGGGCGTGGGCAAACTGGAAGTCCAGCTGGGCACTGGTAGGAATGCTGGTGCCGGTGCGGCCCAGGGCGATGCGCGCCGGGGTCAGGCGGCGTAATTCCAGCCACGGGTTGTCAGGCAATTCTGGTTGCACGGTCGGCTCCTTCATCCCAGTTGCGCCAGAGCGTGGCGAAACGCCGGTGGCAGGCTGTTGCCGAAGTGCACTTTGCCGCCTTCTTGCGTGAAGATGCCCATTTTCGCCAGCCACTGTTCAAACTCCGGCGCCGGTTTTAAACCCAATGTTTGCCGGGCGTACAAGGCGTCGTGGAACGAGGTGGTCTGGTAGTTGAGCATGATGTCGTCGGAGCCGGGGATGCCCATGATGAAGTTGATGCCGGCAACGCCGAGCAGGGTCAACAGTGTGTCCATGTCGTCCTGGTCGGCTTCGGCGTGGTTGGTGTAGCAGATATCACAACCCATGGGTACGCCGAGCAGCTTGCCGCAGAAGTGGTCTTCCAGACCGGCGCGGATGATCTGCTTGCCGTTGTACAGGTACTCCGGGCCGATAAAACCGACCACGGTATTGACCAGGAACGGCTTGAAGTGCCGGGCCACGGCGTAGGCACGGGTTTCACAGGTTTGCTGGTCGACCCCAAAGTGCGCATTGGCCGACAACGCACTGCCCTGGCCGGTTTCGAAATACATCAGGTTTTGCCCCAGGGTGCCGCGCTTGAGGCTCAGGCCGGCTTCGTAACCTTCCTGCAGCACGCTCAGGCTGATGCCGAAACTGGCGTTGGCGGCCTCGGTGCCGGCGATCGACTGGAACACCAGGTCCAGCGGCACGCCACGGTTGATCGCCTCGATGGAGGTGGTGACGTGGGTGAGTACGCAGGCCTGGGTGGGGATTTCGTAGCGCTGGATGATCGCGTCGAGCATCTCCAGCATGGCGCAGATCGAGGCGATGCTGTCGGTGGCCGGGTTGATGCCGATCATGGCGTCGCCGTTGCCGTAGAGCAGGCCGTCGAGAATACTCGCGGCAATGCCTGCTGGTTCGTCGGTGGGGTGGTTAGGCTGCAAGCGCGTGGACAAGCGCCCGCGCAGGCCCATGGTGCCGCGAAACTGGGTGACCACGCGGATCTTCTGTGCCACCAGCACCAGGTCCTGTACGCGCATGATTTTGGACACGGCTGCCGCCATTTCCGGTGTCAGCCCCGGCGCCAGTGCGCGTAGGGATTGTTCATCAGCCGCGTCACTGAGCAGCCAGTCGCGCAGGCCACCGACGGTGAGATGGCTCACCGTGGCAAAGGCCTGTTTGTCGTGGGTGTCGATGATCAGCCGGGTGACTTCGTCGCTTTCATAGGGAATCAGCATTTCTTCCAGGAAGTGCTTCAGGGGTGTATTTGCCAGCGCCATCTGGGCGGCGACCCGTTCGCCATCATTTTGCGCAGCGACACCGGCCAGGAAGTCGCCGGAGCGCGCCGGGCTGGCTTTGGCCATCAGATCCTTGAGGCTGTCGAAGCGATAGGTGTGTGCACCCACCGCGTGGGAAAAACTTGCCATACAGTGTCTCCTTGACGACGCGAGCAGGCGCCCGCGCCGAGGTTTACGGCACTTAGTGCAGGGCGGCCTCTGCGGCCTGGATCGCCGCGAATTCTTCTTCGGGCGTGCCTGCTACCAAGTGATGCCGGCTGTAGAAAGCAAAGTAAGCAATTAATACTCCATAGATGACCGCCGCGCCAATCACCACGCGTGGGTCAACCAAAAAGCCTGCTACCACGGCCACGCAGGCCAGTACCAGCGCCACGCCCGAGGTGAAGATGCCGCCCGGCGTGCGGTACGGGCGCTCCATTTTAGGGCGGCGGATGCGCAGGGTGATGTGCGCAGCCATCATCAGCACGTAGGAAATCGTTGCGCCAAACACCGCCACCAATATCAGCAAATCGCCCTGGCCGGTCAGCGACAGGCCGAAACCGATAATCCCGGGAATCACCAATGCCAGTACTGGCGCCTTGCTCTTGTTGGTCTCGGACAATTTGCGCGGCAGGTAGCCAGCGCGCGACAAGGCAAAAATCTGCCGCGAGTAGGCGTAGATAATCGAGAAAAAGCTTGCGATCAAACCGGCCAGGCCAATCAGGTTGACGAAGCTGCCCATCCAGGTCGAACCGCCATAGGACAGCGCCAGGGCTTCCACCAACGGGTTACCGGATTTGATCAGCGCATACGTGCCTGCACCGCCCGGCGCGATCACCAGGATCAACAGGGCAAAACTGGTCAGCACCACAATCGCGCCGATCAGCCCACGAGGCAGGTCGCGCTTGGGGTTCTTGGTTTCTTCAGCGGCCAGGGGCACGCCTTCTACCGCGAGGAAAAACCAGATCGCATAAGGGATCGCCGCCCACACGCCCACATAGCCGAACGGCAGGAAGCTACTGGCGCCTTTGGCCTCGGTCACCGGAATATCCAGCAGGTTGGCGACGTTGAAGTGCGGCACCATCGACACCAGGAATACGCCCAAAGCGATCGCGGCGACGGCGGTGATGACAAACATCAGCTTCAAGGCTTCGCCGACACCAAAAATATGGATGCCGATAAAGATGATGTAGAACGCCAGGTAGATCATCCAGCCGCCAATGCCGAACAGCGACTCGCAGTAAGCGCCGATAAACACCGCAATTGCGGCGGGGGCGATGGCGTACTCGATCAGGATCGCGGTGCCGGTGAGGAACCCGCCCCAAGGGCCAAAGGCGCTGCGGGCAAAACCGTAGCCACCGCCGGCGGTGGGGATCATCGAAGACAGTTCGGCCAGGGAGAAGCACATGCACAGGTACATGGTAGCCATGAGCAATGTGGCGAGGAACATGCCGCCCCAGCCACCCTGGGCCAGGCCGAAGTTCCAGCCTGCATAGTCGCCGGAGATGACGTAGGCGACGCCAAGGCCGACTAACAGCACCCAGCCGGCAGCGCCTTTTTTCAATTCTCGTTGTTGAAAGTAATCGGTGCCGACTTTTTCGAAGTCGACCGAAGAACTCGTGGGTTCGCTGGGCATGGGAAGTACCTTCCATTCTTATTGTTTTCAACTCGGCCGGTGTGTGCCGAATGCGCATCGCAAGTACTTATGAAGATCCAAATGTGGGAGGGGGCTTGCTCCCGATAGCAGTGGGTCAGTGACTCATACTTGCACTGACACTCCCCGATCGGGAGCAAGCCCCCTCCCACCCTTGATTGCATTTCAAAGGTGGGAGGGGGTGTGGGGTTAGAAAAAGCCCAACGGATTAATGTCGTAGCTCACCAGCAGGTTTTTGGTCTGCTGGTAGTGATCCAACATCATCTTGTGGGTTTCGCGCCCTACGCCAGACTTCTTGTAACCGCCAAACGCGGCGTGCGCCGGGTACAGGTGGTAGCAGTTGGTCCACACGCGACCGGCCTTGATCGCGCGGCCCATGCGGTAGGCGCGGTTGATGTCGCGGGTCCACAGGCCGGCGCCCAGGCCGAACTCGGTGTCGTTGGCAATCGCCAGGGCTTCGGCTTCGTCCTTGAAAGTGGTGATGCTCACCACCGGGCCGAAGATTTCTTCCTGGAACACACGCATGTCGTTGGTGCCCTTGAGCAGGGTCGGCTGGATGTAATAGCCGGTGGCCAGATCGCCAGTGAGCTTTTCAACCTTGCCGCCGGTCAGCAGTTGCGCGCCTTCGCCCTTGGCGATTTCCAGATAGGACAGGATCTTGTCAAATTGCTGCTCGGACGCTTGGGCGCCGACCATGGTGTCGGTGTCCAGCGGATCGCCACGCTTGATCGACTCGACCTTCTTCATCACCACTTTCATGAAGTCGTCGTAGATCGACTCCTCCACCAGGGCGCGGGATGGGCAGGTGCACACTTCGCCTTGGTTGAAGAACGCCAGCACCAGGCCTTCGGCAGCTTTTTCGATGAATGCAGGTTCCGCTTTCATGATGTCGGCGAAGAAGATATTCGGCGACTTGCCTCCCAGCTCAACGGTAGACGGAATGATGTTCTCGGCCGCCGCATGCATGATGTGCGAGCCCACCGGGGTAGAGCCGGTGAAGGCTATCTTGGCGATACGTTTGCTGGTCGCCAGGGCTTCGCCGGCTTCCTTGCCGAAACCATGCACCACGTTCAGTACGCCTGGCGGCAACAGGTCGCCGATCAGTTCCATCAGTACGCTGATGCCCAGCGGGGTTTGCTCGGCGGGCTTGAGCACCACGCAGTTGCCGGCGGCCAGGGCCGGGGCTAGTTTCCAGGCGGCCATCAGCAGCGGGAAGTTCCACGGGATGATCTGGCCGACCACGCCCAGTGGTTCGTGGAAGTGATAGGCGGCAGTGAGTTCGTTGATTTCGGCGCTGCTGCCTTCCTGGGCGCGAATGCAGCCTGCGAAGTAGCGGAAGTGGTCGGCGGCCAGGGGGATGTCGGCGTTGAGGGTTTCACGCACGGCCTTGCCGTTGTCCCAGGTTTCGGTGATAGCCAGCAGTTCGAGGTTCTGCTCGATACGGTCGGCGATTTTCAGCAGTACCAGCGAGCGGTCCTGGGCGCTGGTTTTGCCCCAGGCGTCAGCGGCAGCATGGGCGGCGTCCAGAGCCTTGTCGATGTCTTTGGCGGTGGAGCGCGGGAAGTCTGCGATAGGTTTGCCGTTGACCGGCGAGGTGTTGGAGAAGTAGTTGCCATCGACCGGCGCAACGAACTCGCCGCCGATGTAGTTGCCGTACTTGGCCTTGAACGAAACGATGGCGCCTTCGGTACCGGGGTGTGCATAACGCATGGTGGGCATCTCCTGCTTTTATGTTTATCGGAGTACAGCGCTGCAAGCGCGTTATAAAGCGTAGAGCAAAGGTTGGGCCAGTGCGTGCGGGCCAGGTAAATCAAGGGTTTGGTTTTGTTTACAAGGCATGAATGTGGCCGGGGCGATACAGGTGGGGTGACAGCTTGTACCGCAAACGGTACAGCCTGTGACCGATGGGTCGGCCCGGGATTGCAATGGCCGGATGGCTGGTGGATGCTGGGCGCTCTCACGCAGGGAGAATAATAAGAACATGCACAACGATCATTTCAGTCGCCATGCCCAGCAGGTTCTCACCGTCACCCGGGGGCAAGAGCCGCTTCAAGGGCCGGGCAGCGATCCCTCCATCGCCCGTTCCTGGCTGCGTTGCGTTGAGGACTACCACCTCGACCCCGCGCTGACCGTTGCGCCCACCGTGCTTGAGCATGGCCGCCTGCTGGAAAGCCGCGAACGCCTGCGGCAGGTGCTGCATATCGCCGGCAACGAAATGAACAGCCTGCACCAGCAACTCTCGGGGGCCGGTCATGCGGTGCTGCTCACCGATGCCCGGGGGGTGATCCTCAACTGTGTCACCGCGCCGTCCGAGCGCAAGATTTTCGAACGCGCCGGGCTGTGGCTGGGCGCCGACTGGAGTGAAGCTTGCGAAGGCACCAATGGCATCGGCACCTGCCTGGTGGAGCGTCAATCCCTGACCATCCACCGTGACGAGCATTTTCGCGGCCGCCATACCGGGCTGACGTGTTCGGCGAGCCCGGTGTTCGACCCTCACGGTGAATTGCTGGCGGTGCTGGATGTGTCCTCGGCCCGCGAAGCCGTGTCGCGCCAGAGCCAGTTCCACACCATGGCGCTGGTGAACCTGTCGGCCAAGATGATCGAAAGTTGCTACTTCCTGCGCCACTTCGAACACCATTGGCTGCTGCGTTTTCACCTCCAGGCCGAGTCGGTCGGGTTGTTCAGCGAAGGCTTGCTGGCGTTCGATGGCGAAGGGCGCATTTGTGCGGTGAACCAGAGCGCCCTGAACCTGTTGGGGCAGCTACGCGGCGGCTTGGTGGGCCAGCCGGTGGACGCGTTTTTCGACTGTTCCCTGGATCAGTTGCTAGGGCGGGCCAGCGCGAGTGCCACGGCCAGTTGGCCGCTGCGTAGCCGCGATGGTCGGCCTCTATTTGCAGCGCTGCGAGGCCAGCCCCGCAGTACGCCGGCCCCGGTCGTCAAGCCGCAGGCGCCACGCCCACTGGGTATTTGCCTGGGCGATCCGGCGTTGCAAAATGAGCTGCGCAAGGCCTCGCGAGTATTCGAACGCGACGTGCCCTTGCTGATCAACGGCGAAACCGGCTGCGGTAAAGAGGCTTTCGCCAAGGCCGTGCACCAGGCCAGCCAGCGAGGCGACAAGGCCTTTGTCGCGCTGAACTGTGCGGCCATTCCGGAAAACCTGATCGAGTGCGAGTTGTTTGGCTATCGCGCCGGCAGTTTCACCGGCGCCCTTAAAGAAGGCATGCGCGGCAAGCTGCAACAGGCCGACGGCGGTACGCTGTTTCTCGACGAAATCGGCGATATGCCACTGGCGCTGCAAACCCGCTTGTTAAGGGTGCTGGAGGATCGCCTGGTGGTGCCTATCGGCGGCGAACCTCAAGCCGTGAACCTGCGCATCATCAGCGCGACGCACCGTAATTTGTTGGAGCGTGTGGCCGATGGCAGCTTTCGCGAAGACCTGTATTACCGCTTGAGCGGCTTGGAAGTCGCCTTGCCGCCGTTGCGCGAACGCACTGACAAGGCGCAATTGTTGGACTTCCTCTTGGCCCAAGAGGCCGGCACCGAACAGGTGATGCTAGACGAGTCGGCGCGCCAGGCTTTGTTGGCATTCCCCTGGCCCGGCAACCTGCGACAGTTGCGTACGGTGTTGCGCACGGTGGTGGCGCTCTGTGAGGACGGCCGAGTCGGGCTTGACGACTTGCCGGCATTGATTCGTCAGGCGCAGCCGCTGGGGGCGAGGGTGGATGCGCCGTACGCCTTGCCACTGGAAAGCGCCGAGCGTCAGGCATTACTCGGTGCGTTGGCGCAGCAGCGCTGGCATATGAGTCATGTGGCTGAACAGTTGGGGGTCAGTCGCAATACGCTGTACCGCAAGTTACGCAAACATGGAATCTCAAGGGACTCCACCCATTAAGGGAGTGCGACACCTGTCGGAATAACTCAGTTATTGCCGATGGCTCAAGTTTTGTCGCACAGGCTTTAAGGTTTTTTATCGCGCCATGTACTCACGTCGCCCCGGAACGCTGCACGTTGTTTTAAGCACTGATGGAATAAGGGCAGAGCATCACGTGCCCTTAATCACAGTTGTTTGAAACTTCTAGGGTGACAACACATGAACATTACAAGTCCAATAACGACTCCTGTGCTACAACTCCCTGTTCAACTTGACGTTACGCTCACGTCCCAACCGCAACCCTTAACCGCGGGCTGGGGCGAACCGATGGACCCCACTCAGCTTGAGCCTGGCACGCAGTTGTCTGCGCAGGAGACTGATCAAACGCCGAAGGTGCGCATCAAGCGTGGAATTTTTGGACGGCGGTTCGGGGGAGGATCCCGCCCCACGCCTCACGTGCCGCCCACGCCATCGCCCAGAGTGCCGCCTGCTCCGGTCAGTCCCTCGCCCACCCGGCCCCAAACCACGGCGGGTGGGAAAAAGCCGACGACAAGCCACGAAACCCCTGGTGCCAGTGCGACCGCGGGCAGTTCAAGCCAGTCAACCGCAGGTAGACTCAAGGACGTGCTGACCAAGGGGCCTCAGACGCCCCCCCGCGGTGGGACCGCCCCTGTGAAACAGGACGATTCACCCAAGGTCAGCATGGCCGATGTCACCCAGCGACTGTTGGATGCCGACAGGCTGGTCAAAGCGGGCGTTATTTCTACATCACCCTCTACCAGCAAGACGGTCAAGGACGCGTTCATCAATGCAGGCGTCAATGGTATGGTCAGCGCGCCGATCAATGTGGGGGCGTATGCCGGGTCCGTGGCCGCGGGGGAAGCGATCAAGGGCCAATACGTGCCGTCGCCAGTGGCGCCACCGCCACCGCATTTGCCCGGCGTTGCACAGCCCGATCAGAAGCCCGTGCCGCAAACCGTTGCGCCACCCGCACCCGATGAGCCTGCGCCGGGAGCCACGCGCCATCTGGATCGGGTAGAGAAAGTGGTGCTGGAGTTTGCCAATGTCGTCATGACGCTGGCGTCGGGCAGCACCGCAGACCGGCTTGCCATTGGCGACGCCTGGCCCAAGGAGCGTGGGGCACGCTTGACTAACCTGGAGCAGTTACTGAGCGTTTCAGAAACCCATATGAGGCAAGTGGCTGAGGACAACGGCGTTATTTTCAAACCTCACATCGAGTCGTCAACATCTCCCAGTACCGGGGGACGCTTAGGCGTAATAGAGCGTCGGTATGACGCGATGGAAAAAGCGGCCGAACGAATCATGACCTTGAAAGACGCTGAGCTTAAAAAAGCTGGCACCACGGTTTAAGACATCCCTTTTGCCCGTCGGATCCTACCGGCGGGCGTTTCGCCCTCAGCTAAAGCGTGCGAACTTTCCCACCCTACGCTAACCTGCCTCGATGTTTACGAGGTCGACTATGCACATTCATATTCTGGGTATCTGCGGTACGTTCATGGGTTCGATGGCGGTTCTGGCCAAAGAGCTGGGCCATCACGTTACGGGCTCCGATGCCAATGTTTATCCGCCCATGAGCACGCAGCTGCAGGCGCAAGGTATCGAGCTGACCCAAGGTTACGACCCCTCGCAATTCGACCCGGTGCCGGATCTGGTAGTGATTGGCAACGCCATGTCCCGCGGCAACCCAGCGGTCGAGTACGTACTGAACAAAGGTTTGCCTTATGTCTCCGGCCCCCAGTGGCTGGCGGATCATGTGTTGCAAGGTCGCTGGGTACTGGCGGTGGCCGGCACTCACGGCAAGACCACCACCAGCAGTATGCTCGCCTGGGTGCTGGAACATGCGGGCATGAGCCCGGGCTTCCTGATCGGCGGCGTGCCGCAGAATTTCTCGGTGTCGGCGCGCCTGGGCGATACGCCGTTTTTCGTGATCGAAGCCGATGAATACGACAGCGCGTTTTTCGACAAGCGCTCCAAGTTCGTCCACTACCGTCCGCGCACAGCGATCCTGAATAATCTGGAGTTTGATCACGCGGACATCTTTCCCGATCTGGCGGCTATTGAGCGGCAGTTTCATCACTTGGTGCGTACCATCCCGAGTGAAGGCCTGGTCATCCACCCGACCACTGAACCGGCGTTGCAGCGCGTGATCGACATGGGCTGCTGGACGCCGGTGCAGACCACCGGTGTGGACGGGCAATGGCAGGTCAAGTTGCTCAGCGAAGACGGCTCCCGGTTTGAAGTGCTGTTCGAAGGCCAAGCCCAAGGCGTCGTGGAGTGGGATATGACCGGCCAGCACAATGTTGCCAACGCGCTGGTAACCCTGGCGGCTGCACGGCATGTCGGTGTGGTGCCGGCCATGGGCATCGCGGCCTTGAGCGCATTCAAAAGCGTCAAGCGGCGCATGGAAAAAGTCGCCGACGTGAATGGGATTACCATCTACGACGACTTTGCCCACCATCCAACAGCTATCGCCACTACGCTCGACGGCCTGCGCAAGCGCGTTGGCGATGCCCAAATCATTGCGATCGTCGAACCGCGCTCCAACTCCATGAAGCTGGGTGCGCACCGCGATGGCCTGCCGGAAAGCGTCAACGACGCCGACCAGGTGGTCTGGTACGCGCCTGCCAACCTTGGTTGGGACCTGCCGGGGATCGCTGCTCTGTGCACCGTGCCTTCGACCGTGTGTGATTCGCTGGAAGGCATCATTGAGCATGTGAAGCACTTGGCCAGGCCCGGCACCCATGTGGTAGTCATGAGCAACGGCGGCTTTGGCGGCTTGCACGGCAAGCTGGCCGAGGCGTTGAAATGAGCGGCCCCGAACGTATCACCCTGGCAATGACCGGCGCATCCGGCGCGCCTTACGGCCTGCGCCTGCTGGATTGCCTGGTACGTGAAGACCGTGAAGTGCACTTCCTGATTTCCAAGGCCGCCCAATTGGTGCTGGCGACCGAGACGGATGTGCAATTGCCGGCCAAGGTGCAGATGATGCAAGCGTTCCTCACCGAATACACCGGTGCGGCGGCGGGGCAGATCAAGGTCTATGGCAAGGAAGACTGGATGTCGCCCGTAGCTTCGGGCTCCGGCGCGCCGGCGGCGATGGTGGTGGTGCCATGCTCCACCGGCACCCTGTCGGCGATTGCCACGGGCGCCTGCAATAACCTGATCGAAAGGGCGGCGGACGTGACCTTGAAGGAGCGTCGCCAATTGATCCTGGTACCGCGCGAAGCACCGTATTCGAGTATTCACCTGGAACACATGCTCAAGTTGTCGAACATGGGCGTGACCATCTTGCCCGCGTCGCCGGGTTTCTATCACCAGCCGCAGACCATCGATGACTTGGTGGACTTCGTGGTGGCGCGCATTCTCAACCTGCTGAACATTCCCCAGGACATGCTGCCGCGCTGGGGCGAGCACCATTTGGGCGGTGATGAATAAAACGCTGCTGCTACTACTGGCGCTGCAACTGACGGGCTGCGCCACGGCGCGCACCCTGGACGCCGCGCAAGCGGGCGCGCCTGTGGTGTATGCCGGTACGCGCCTGGATTTGTATGCGATCAATGGCGGCTGCTGTGCCAAGGACCGCTTTGGTGCCGAGGCGCCCACCTATCCTCATATCGACCTGCCCGCCAGCGCGCTGCTCGATACGCTGCTGTTGCCACTGTCGTTGTTGACCGTGCTGGGTGTGGGCTTCAACGCCACTGGCGGACTCTGAGAACTACACGAACCCAATGTGGGAGGGGGCTTGCTCCCGATGGCGCCGTGTCAGGCAACTACATTGTTGCTGACCCACCGTCATCGGGAGCAAGCCCCCTCCCACATTTGGATTGGCGTTCTTACTTGCCGAGCTTGCGCAGCTCATCCGACTCCACCACCCGTACGCCATCCTGTTCTTCCAGCGCCAGGCGCCACATGGCGCGAGCCAGTTCGCAGACTTCGATGCCGTGGTACTTGCCCGGAATCAAACGCGACAACGGCCCGGCCAGCTGTTCGGCCAGACGCGGTTCCAGCCGCTCCCCCAGCAGCAAGGAAGGTCGCACGATGGTCAGTTGCGGCCAGTCCTGGGCTTTGAGTGCCTGCTCCATTTCGCCCTTGACTCGGTTGTAGAACACTGAGGATTTCGGGTCGGCGCCGATCGCACTGATCACGATCAGATGCCGCGCACCCAGTTCCCGAGCGCGCTTGGCGAAGGCCACCACCATGTCCAGATCGACCGCACGGAACGCCGCTTCCGAGCCGGCTTTCTTGATCGTGGTGCCCAGGCAGCAAAAGGCCATGTCCACCCGGCCGCTCAGTTGCGGCAGGAACACCGCAGGGTCGCCCACCGGGTTTTCCAGGCGTGGGTGTTCAGCCAGCGGCTTGCGGCTCGGCGCCAGTACACGGGTCACGGTGGGTTCGTTGAGCAGGCGATCAAGCAGGTGTTCGCCGGTGAGGCCAGAGGCCCCGGCCAGCAAGATATGCTGAGGTGTCAGGTACATGATGTTTCCCCCTTGTTACACGTTACAGCTTAGTTGCCTTTGGCTTCCTTGCTATTCATTGAGACGCTTTCGAGCGCCTTTCGTGCCTGCTGTTTGCGTAATAGTTGCCAATGGGCGATCACGCCTTTGGGCGCCCATATCTGCGGTTCCGAGGCTTCGAAGTTGTCCGCCTGTTCGCGTTCGGCCACATGCAGTTGTGCCAGTTTGAACGCGTGTTGCAAATCGTCCGTTTGGTTGAAGGCTTGTGCGAAAAGGGCATCGCCAAAGTAGGTAAAGTCCGCCTCTTCTGAACAGCCAAAGGACACGCGATCCGCACGGGATGCCGTCATGATCAGCGTGCGCTCATCTTTCAGGGCCGGAATGAAACCGCCGGAGTAGCAGGCGGAAATCACGATGATCTTGTCGCGGTTTTTCAACGGCGCCAGCACGGCGGCCAGTTCATCGGCGGGCAGGTCGGCCAGTTCCATGCGCGGCTGGTCGAGCACCAACTCATGTTCATGGGTGCCGTGGCTGGTCAAGTAGATGAACACCAGGTCTTCGGGCCCGGTACGTTCGGCCAGGGTTTGCACGGAACGCCTCAGGCTTTCGCGGGTGGCCAGCGGACGGTCGGCGATGTGGTCACGGTGGTTGACCAGGCGGACCTGCCCGCGTGCGCCGAAGCGGGTGGTGAGCAGGTTGCTGACGTAATCGGCTTCGCGCAGGAACACGCTTTGCTTGCCATCACCTGCCAACGCCAACGTATAAAGCTCGACGGCAGGTGTCGAGGCCGGCACGGCGGCCAGGGCCTCGTCGAGCAAGCGGCCTTGGGCCAATAGGCCGGTTTCCAGTGGGTCGGGCAGCAACTTGCCATCGGCATCGCGCACGCGCAGGCCATTGACCCAGGTGCCGGCCTGCACGGTGCCGTCGGTGAGCACGAGGGTGCCACGCCCCTGATAGTTGTCGCTGTCGAAGCCACCGATATAGAAGCTGCCATCGGTGAGGTTCAAGCGCCCCTCACCGGTAAAGCGCCAGTCACTGAACTGACCGACGTAGTGGCTGCCATCGGCGCCAATCAATTCGCCTTTGCCACTGAGGGCGCCTTCCTTGAACTGGCCGATCCATACGTCGCCGTCGGCGTTTTCATAGCGGCCTTTGCCGTTGAGTTGGTTCTGCTTGAATTGGCCGATATAGATATCGCCCTCAGCGCTATTGAAGGTGCCATTGCCTTCCAGTTGGCCATCGACAAAGTGGCCGCTGAACTGATTGCCGCTGTCGTCATTGCGCTGGCCTTCGCCATTGGGCTTGCCGTGGGCAAATTGGCCCTGGTACTGGCTGCCATCGGCCAATTCCAGGCGACCGAGGCCTGCGTACTGGTCGTCCTTGAACTCGCCGCGATAGGTCATCTGCCCTTCTTTGAGGGTGCCTTCGCCATTGCGTCGACCGTTCTTGAAGCTGCCGACATAGCTGCTGCCCGTGGTAGTCAAGCTGCCCTGGCCATCAAACAGGCCCTGCTGGAACTGGCCTTTATAGACTTCGCCATTGCTGCCATGCCATTCGCCCTGGCCGTGCCACTGGCCTTTATCGAACTGGCCGGCGTACCAACTGCCGTTGGGGTAGTCCACGCGGCCCTGGCCTTGCAGCAGGCCGTTGACCACATCGCCACGGTAGCGGCCGCCATCGGGCAGGCGCGCATCGGGCGGCAACAGCGATTCGCCGTCTCCGCAAGCGGTCAGCAACAGGGCAAGGGCAAGGGGAGCGAGTGGGCGCATAGCGGGATCCGGATAATTGAGCGCCGAGTATGCCGCAGCCGCGAGATTCATACATAAATTTACATACACTGTGGCAAGGTTTATTGCCTCGCCACAGGGTCGGCCTTACACGAAGCAGAGTGACAGCGACTCGGCAATATAGGCAGGTTTCTCCTGGCCTTCGATTTCCAGGGTGGCGGTGGCCTTGAACAGCCATTGGCCGGGTTTTTTCTCGGTGACGTCGGTGAGCGTGACGTTCAGGCGCACCTTGGAGTCGACCTTCACCGGCTGGATGAAGCGCACACTGTCCAGGCCGTAGTTGACGGCCATTTTCAAGCCCTCGGGCATGATCAGGATGTCTTCCATCAGCTTGGGCATCAGTGACAGTGACAGGAAACCGTGGGCGATGGTGCTGCCGAACGGGGTTTGTGCGGCCTTGACCGGGTCGACGTGGATGAACTGATGATCGCCGGTGGCCTCTGCGAACAGGTTGATGCGCGCCTGGTCGATGGTGAGCCATTCGGAACGTCCCAGTTCCTTGCCGACATAATCTTTGAGCTGCGCTACGGGTACATAGGGCATTGCGTCTCTCCTGGGTTCATCATTTTTATCCCCCGTTGATAAGGGGTTTTATATGGGATACAGAGAACCAATGTAGATCATCATGGGCAAATGGCCCGGTCAACCCAACATGCTTTTGGCGAATGCCTGGGCATAGGGCGGGCGTGCTTATAATGCGCATGGGCTTTGAGGGGGGAGAGAGCGGGATGCTGTTACGTGGCCTGACTTGGCTGGTGCTGTTTCAATTGATCGGTACGGCGATCAATCATTTGCTGTTGCCGGTACTGCCGGGGCCGATCATCGGGCTGCTGCTGATGCTGGGCTTTCTGGTCTGGCGCGGTGAAGTCGGCGAGCCGCTGAGCCTGGCGGCCGGCAGCCTGTTGCGTTATCTGCCGTTGCTGTTGGTGCCGCCCGCCGTGGGAGTGATGGTCTACGCCAAGGACATTGTCGCGGACTTCTGGGCTATCGTCGGGGCGCTGGTGTTGTCGCTGGTGATCGCCATGGGCTTTGTCGGTGTGCTGATGCAGCAGATGGTCAGGCGCAAGGAGAAGGACCAATGATGCTTGACTGGCAGGGCGCCTGGACGGCGGTCATTCATCATCCGTTGTTCGGCATCGGTATCACCCTGGGCGCCTATCAGTTGGTGCTGGCGGGGTACGAGAAAACCCGCTGGATCTTCCTGCAACCGGTGCTGGTGTCGATGTTGCTGGTGATCGGTGTGTTGCTCGCCTGTGGCCTGAGTTACGCCGAGTACCGCGAAAGCACCGAGATCATGGGGATCCTGCTGGGGCCTGCGACGGTGGCATTGGCGGTACCGCTTTATCTCAACCTGCGGCGGATTCGCCAATTGTTCTGGCCGATTTTTACTACGCTGGTGGTAGGCGGGGTGTTGGCTACCGGCTTGTGTGTGCTGTTGGGCTGGTGGTTTGGTGCCGAACACAGGGTGCTGATGACCATGGCACCCAAGTCGGTGACGTCGCCGATTGCCATGCTGGTCGCCGAACAGATTGGTGGCGTGGCGGCATTGGCGGCAGTGTTTGTACTGATCACCGGGGTGGTCGGCGCGATGATCGGCCCGGCGTATCTGTCGCGCCTGGGCGTGCACAGCCCTGAAGCGCGGGGCATGGCGCTGGGCATGACCGCCCATGCGGTCGGCACCTCGGTGGCCCTGCAGGAAAGCGAAGAGTGCGGCGCCTTTGCGGCGCTGGCCATGAGCCTGATGGGCGTGGCGACGGCGGTGTTTCTGCCGTTGGCCGTGTCGGTAATTGTTTAACCCGGGTTTTAAGGAAACCGTTATGAGTCTGGCGCTGTTCCCACTCAACACTGTGCTGTTCCCAGGCTGCACCCTCGACCTGCAGATATTTGAGGCGCGCTACCTGGACATGATCAGCCGCTGCATGAAAAAGGGTGAAAGCTTTGGTGTGGTGTGCATCTTCAATGACCAGGAAGTGGGCATAGCCCCGGACGGCTACGCGCTGATCGGCTGCGAAGCGTTTATTCGCGACTTCAAACAGCAGGACAATGGCCTGCTGGGGATTCGTGTCGAGGGTGGCCGGCGTTTCCGCGTACTAGACGTCACGGTGCAGAAAGATCAATTGCTGGTGGCCGAGGTTAAATGGTTGGAGGAGATGCCGGATCGGCCTCTGGAAGAAGAGGACGCCGACTTGCTGGCGCTGCTGGAGGCCCTGGCGGAGCACCCGATGGTGGCTTCGCTGGAGATGAACGCCCATGCCGAAAGCCAGCAGGCCCTCGGCAACCAACTGGCGTACCTGCTGCCGTTTACCGACGCCGATAAGGTCGACTTGCTGCGAATTGACGATCCGCAGCAGCGGCTGGATGCCATTCAGATGTTGCTGGATGAATTGCAGGGTGAGTTGTTCACCTGAGATACAGAATTTTCTGCGGTTGCTTTCGGATTTTGCTACGTCATTTCAGGCGCGGCGCCTGCAATATTTTCCGATCACACCATAATGATCGGGGATGACCATGATTCGTCTGACACCATCGGAACAAGTCGCCTGGGACACGTATTTTGTCAGCGTGACCACGCAATTGCTCCAGCAGGACGCCACCCGGGGCGCAGAGTACATCGCAGAGCGCGCCGCCGACATTGCCGACGAGATGCTGCTGGAGCGACGCGAGCGTTGCGTGGAGCGTCGCTCTGCTTCAGTGGACTGGATTGGCCCGGCCAAGGGTCAGTAGGCGTACCTGAGCAATGCATGGGAGGTGCCGGTGAATGCAATGAAGCCGAGCACCGCCACCACCGCCGGCAATACCAGCCACCAGGCTTTTTGCGTCATTGCCGGCAGCGGGCTGCGGTACTGGATCACGGTCAGGCTGAACGCACACACCGTCATGGCCAGTAGCGTGCCTGCGAGGATGTCGCTGGGCCAGTGAGCGCCCAGGTACACCCGCGACAGAGCAATGAATGCGGCGGGTATGCAGCCCAGCAGCATCCAGGTCAGGCGCAACCGCGTGGGTTGGCCGCGACCGGCCAATACCGCGAGCGCCAGGAAGAACGCAAAAGCGCCGGAGGCATGGCCGCTGGGCATACTGAAACTGGTCAACGGGTCGGTCAGAATCTCCGGGCGGCCGCGGGCAAAAAACAGCTTGGTGCCGGTGTTGATCACCGCCGCGCCTGCCAGGGTCGCTCCCACAAACAGCGCGTGGCGCCATTGCCGGGCCACAAACAACAGGACGGTGAACACCGCGCTGGCGACGAACATTTTCTTGAACTCGCCCAATTGCGTGATCCGCACCATCACCTCATCCAGCCACGGGCTGCGATGCTCCTGCACCAGGGCGCTCAGGCCCTGATCGAAGTCATTGAGATGCGGGTAGCCGATAAACAGCGCGATCAGCAAGGTCAGGCTGGCACAACCGATCCACAACGTTGCGCGACGATGGGCGCGCAGGCTGCTGTTCAAACTTAATCCCAACAGCGCCGCCAGGCACGCCGCGACAATCGCCGCTTCCGGCCAGAAACCTTCCGGCAAGGGCAGGCGGAACGCGGCACCGGCTGCCCAGCCCGGCAGCAGATACGCCACTGACCAACCGGCGGCGGCGATCAGGCTGACGATCGCAAAGCGCGGGAACGGCATGTCGCACATACCGGCGACCATCGGCAGCATGGGCCGCAATGGCCCGATGAAGCGTCCGACCAGCAGGCTGGCGATGCCGTACTTGTGGAAGTAGGTTTCTGCGCCATTCATCCATTCCGGATGATGTCGCAGGCCCGGCAAGCGCCGGATGTTCTGATGGAAATGTCGGCCCAGGTAGTAGGAAACCCCGTCGCCCAATAGTCCGCCGAGGAAGCCCAGCAGCAGGGTTTCACTCAGTGACAACGCACCGCTGCCGGCCAGTGCGGCAATCGCAAACAGCAATACCGTGCCCGGCACGATTAGCCCGGCAATGGCCAGGCACTCCACGCACGCGACAATAAACACCGCGGCTGCCAGCCATTGCGGGTTCAGGGTCAGCCAGCCGGTGATGCTATCGAGCCATTGGCCCATACAATCCACTCCATAATGAGACGGTGAATTTCCACTGTGGGAGCTGGCTTGCCTGCGATGGCTGCGGCATGGCCAGCATGGAAGTTGCCTGGCCCACCGCTATCGCAGGCAAGCCAGCTCCCACATGGGATGTGTCGCCCGTTAGATCAAAAAATAATCGCGGCCTTCGACCTGCCCGCGACGCAGCGGGTTCCGCGTGCAGTACGGCGCATAGCCGGCATCGACGAAGCGGTACATCAAGTGTTCATCGCGCCCGCTGGGAATGCCCAGCCGGGTGGTCTGGATAATCTGTGTGGGCACCTGGCCCACATCTTCGACATACAGCAGTTCCTGATCGAAGCGCTTGGCGTCCCACATCGGCACTTTCAGGCCCAGTGCCTTGCACAACAGGGTCTGCCCGGCGCACAGCTTCTGCGCCGGGCGCGGGCTGCCGTCGGGGTTGGGGTTGTTCAACAGCATTTGCGCCAGGCTCGCCGGCCCGCAGATTTCATCGACCCACGGGTAAGCCGACTTGATCAGCACGGCATTCCCCGGGCCGTGGGCGCTGAAGTTCAGGGAATCACCGCCCCTGGCGTAGTACATATAGATATGACCGCCATCCAGAAACAAAGCCTTACGCTTTTCTGTGTAACCCAGCGACGCATGGCTGCCTTTTTCGGCCACGTAATAGGCTTCGGTTTCAATAATTCGCGCCGAAAGCCAGAGATCACCAACACGGTGGCGAATGATTTTCCCCAACAGTTCTTGCGCGAGCAGTTGTGCATCGCGGTCGAAGAAGCCGTCGGGCAGGGCGCTTGCGGGGAGTGGGGCGGTAAGTCCGGGCATGGCGTTCAGGGTTATTACGGCTAAATGTGACGGAATAATAACAACTCTCACCTTAATTACCGCTGAACCCCGGGTTTTTACAGTTCATTTCGACCATCCGCCCCTCACCGCTGTCAGTCGAGCGGCGTCACAGCTATAATCTGCCGCTTTCCTCTTTGCCAAGACTCCCTGACCATGACTGAGTCCGTTCTTGACTACATGACCCGCCTGGGTCGCGCTGCCCGTCAGGCCTCGCGGTTGATCGCCCGTGCGAGCACTGCACAGAAGAACCGTGCGCTGCTGGCGGCTGCCGATGCTCTGGATGCTTCGCGCTCCGAGTTGACCGCTGCCAATGAACTGGACTTGGCCAACGGTCGCGCCAATGGCCTGGAACCTGCCTTGCTGGATCGCCTGGCACTGACCCCGGCACGTATCGACGACATGATCGAAGGCCTGCGTCAGGTGGCCAAGCTGCCTGACCCCATCGGTGAAATCCGCGACATGCGCTACCTGCCGTCCGGTATCCAGGTCGGAAAGATGCGCGTGCCGCTGGGTGTGATCGGCATCATCTACGAGTCGCGTCCGAACGTGACCATCGACGCCGCGAGCCTGTGCCTGAAGTCGGGCAACGCTACCATCCTGCGAGGCGGCTCCGAGGCGATCAATTCCAACCGTGCTATCGCCGCCTGCATCCAGCAAGGCCTGGCCGTGGCCGAGTTGCCAGCTGAAGTGGTGCAAGTGGTGGAAACCACCGACCGCGCCGCCGTTGGCGCGTTGATCACCATGCCGGAATTCGTCGACGTGATTGTGCCCCGTGGCGGCAAGAGCCTGATCGAGCGCGTCAGCCGGGATGCCAAGGTGCCAGTAATCAAGCATCTGGACGGCGTGTGCCACGTCTTCATCGACATCGCCGCCGACCTCGACAAGGCGATTCGCATTGCCGACAACGCCAAGACCCACCGCTACGCGCCGTGCAACACCATGGAAACCCTGCTGGTGCACGCCGGCATTGCCGAGCGCGTGCTGCCGCCGCTGGCTGCCATCTACCGTGACAAGGGCGTGGAGCTGCGTGGCTGCGAGCGTACCCGTGCACTGCTCGGCAGCGATGTGATCGAAGCGACTGAACAAGACTGGTACACCGAATACACCGCGCCGATCCTGTCGATTCGCATCGTCGACGACCTGGACCAGGCCATCGAGCACATCAATAAATACGGCTCCAAGCACACCGACGCCATTGTTTCCGAGCATTTCAGCGATGCCCGGCGTTTCCTCAATGAAGTGGACTCCGCTTCGGTGATGATCAACGCCTCGACACGTTTTGCCGACGGCTTCGAGTATGGCCTGGGGGCGGAGATCGGTATCTCCACCGACAAGCTCCATGCACGCGGCCCGGTTGGCCTTGAAGGGCTGACCAGCGAGAAGTACGTAGTGTTCGGCGACGGTCATGTGCGCACTTGATGGCTAAACGCATCGGGCTGCTCGGCGGTACTTTCGACCCCGTGCACATCGGCCATTTGCGCAGTGCCCTGGAAGTCGCCGATGCCCTGGCGCTGGACGAGGTGCGGCTGCTGCCCAATTTTCGGCCGCCGCATCGCGATACGCCGCAGGTGTCCGCGCAACAGCGTCTGGAAATGGTGCAGGTGGCCGTAGAGGGCATACAGCCGTTGATGGTGGACGACCGCGAGCTCAAGCGCGATAAACCGTCCTACACTGTCGACACCCTGGAGCTGATGCGTGCCGAGATGGCCGCAGATGACCAGTTGTTTCTGCTTTTGGGCTGGGACGCATTTTGCGGCCTGCCCTCTTGGCACCGCTGGGAGGAGCTCCTCCAGCATTGCCACATCCTGGTTTTGCAACGCCCGGATGCCGACAGCGAACCGCCGGATGCCTTGCGCAACCTGCTGGCCGCGCGGTCGGTAAGTGACCCCTTGGCCCTGACCGGGCCGAACGGGAATATTGCATTCGTCTGGCAGACCCCGCTTGCGGTGTCCGCCACCCAGATCCGTCAACTGCTGGCCAGCGGTAAGTCGGTACGTTTCCTGGTGCCTGACGCGGTCCTGGCCTACATCGATGCGCACGGGCTTTACCGTGCGTCGAACTGAAAAGGCGCGCTTGAACGCACGAGCCGTGCAGCAAGCGCCCGAACATACGAGCAAAACGAGTTTTATATGACGAACAAAGACGTAAGCAAAGTTAAGCGCAAAGGCACCTTCAAAAGCGCACCGCTGCCGGTTGAAGCCCACGTGGGCCCGGAATTGGCTGGCGAAGAGCTGGTGAAAGTGGCCGTGGCCGCCCTGGAAGACGTTAAGGCCCAGGACATCCAGGTGCTGGACGTACGCGACAAGCAAAGCATCACCGACTTCATGATCATCGCCACCGGTACCTCCAACCGCCAGATCGGCGCGATGCTCGACAAGGTTCGCGAAGCCGTCAAAGCCCAGGGCGTGAAGCCTCTGGGTGAGGAAGGCAAGGGCGACAGCGACTGGGTACTGCTGGACATGGACGATGTGATCGTTCACATGATGACCTCCAACGCCCGCCAGTTCTACGACCTGGAACGTCTGTGGAAAGGCGCCGAGCAGAGCCGTGCCGCCGATGGCAAGCACCACAGCCCGGAAGTGGGCCACGCGCACTTCGACAAGCTCAACAAAGACCAGGAATAAGGAACGGCTGTGCGCCTGCGTCTGATCGCTGTCGGTTCACGCATGCCCAAGTGGGTGGAAGAAGGCTGGCACGAGTATGCCAAGCGTCTGCCCGCTGAGCTGTCGCTTGAACTGGTGGAAATACCGCTCAATACCCGGGGCAAGAACGCCGATGTGGCGCGCTTTATTCGCCAGGAAGGCGAAGCCATGCTGGCCAAGGTCGGCCCCAACGAGCGTATCGTCACTCTCGAAGTGCACGGCAAGCCCTGGAGCACCGAGCAGTTGGCGGTGGAACTGGATCGCTGGCGCCTGGATTCGCGTACGGTCAACTTCATGGTCGGTGGCCCCGAGGGGCTTGCGCCGGAAGTCTGCGCGCGAGCCGATCAGCGCTGGTCGTTGTCGGCGCTGACATTGCCGCACCCGTTGGTAAGGATTCTGATCGGTGAACAGCTGTATCGCGCCTGGACAGTTCTGTCCGGGCACCCTTACCACAAATAGTCTGCGCTGCCCCCGATGACCCAGCCGATCCGCATCAAGGACCACGAGAAAGACGCACGTCTGGTACGCGCGCGGGTGGTGTTCGGTGCGATTTTGGTGGTGGTGTTGATGTGCGTGCTGATTGCGCGTCTGTATTTCCTGCAGGTGATCCAGTACGACTATCACTCCACGCTGTCGGAAAACAACCGGGTGCATGTGCAGCCGATTCCGCCGACCCGTGGGCTGATCTTCGACCGCAATGGCGTGGTGGTCGCGGATAACCGCCCCAGCTTCAGCCTGAGCATGACCCGTGAGCGTTCCGGCGACTGGCAGCAGGTGCTCGATGTGATTGTCGAGGTGCTGCAACTGACGCCGGAAGACCGGGTGATCTTCGAGAAACGCATGAAGCAGGGGCGCCGGCCGTTCGAGCCGGTGCCGATCCTGTTCGAGCTGACCGAAGAGCAGATCGCCCGAATCGCCGTGAACCAGTTCCGTCTGCCGGGTGTGGAAGTGGTGGCGCAGTTGGTGCGCCACTATCCGCAGGGGGCGCACTTTGCCCACTCGGTCGGCTATATGGGGCGGATCAACGAGAAAGAGCTTAAAACCCTCGACCCGGTCAATTACAGCGGCACCCATCATATCGGCAAGACCGGCATCGAGCGTTTCTACGAGCCCGAGCTGCACGGCCAGGTGGGTTACGAAGAAGTCGAGACCAACGCCCGCGGCCGCGTCTTGCGCGTGCTCAAGCGCACCGACCCGATACCGGGCAAGGACATTGTGCTGAGCCTGGACATCAAGTTGCAGGAAGCGGCCGAGATGGCCCTGGGTGGCCGGCGTGGCGCCGTGGTGGCGCTGGACCCGAAAACCGGCGAAGTGCTGGCGATGGTCAGTCAGCCGAGTTTCGACCCTAACCTGTTCGTCACCGGCATCAGCTTCAAGGCCTACGCCGAGCTGCGCGACTCCATCGATCGACCGCTGTTCAACCGCGTATTGCGCGGCCTGTATCCACCGGGTTCGACCATCAAGCCGGCGGTGGCGATCGCCGGCCTGGATTCCGGCGTGGTCACGGCCTCCAGCCGGGTCTATGACCCCGGCTACTACATGCTGCCCAACTATGATCACAAATACCGCAACTGGAACCGCTCCGGTGACGGCTATGTCGACCTGGACACCGCGATCATGCGCTCCAACGACACCTATTTTTACGACCTGGCCCACAAGCTGGGGATCGATCGCCTGTCTGCCTACATGGGCAAGTTCGGCCTCGGTCAGAAAGTCTCTCTGGACATGTTCGAAGAGTCTCCCGGCCTGATGCCGTCGCGGGAATGGAAGCGTGCGACGCGCCGTCAGGCATGGTTCCCGGGTGAAACCCTGATCCTGGGGATCGGCCAGGGCTATATGCAGGCCACGCCGCTGCAACTGGCCCAGGCCACGGCGCTGGTGGCCAATAAAGGCATCTGGAATCGGCCGCACCTGGCCAAGACCATCGAAGGCGAAAAGCCGGTAGACGACAACCCGATTCCCGATATTGTGCTGCGCGACCCGTCGGACTGGGCCAAGGTCAACCACGGCATGCAGCAAGTCATGCACGGCGCACGGGGTACCGCACGCAAGGCGGCAGCCGGCGCGCAATACCGCATCGCCGGCAAGAGTGGTACGGCCCAGGTGGTCGCGATCAAGCAGGGCGAAAAATATGACCGTTCCAAGGTTCAGGAGCGTCACCGCGACCACGCCTTGTTTGTCGGCTTCGCCCCGGCTGACGACCCGAAAATCGTGGTCTCGGTGATGGTCGAGAACGGTGAGTCCGGCTCTGGCGTCGCGGCGCCCGTGGTGCGGCAGATCATGGATGCCTGGCTGTTGGCCGAGGATGGCAAGCTCAAGCCCGAGTATGGCGGCCCCCCATCAAGCCCCGAGGTTACGGCCCGTGAAGAGTAATTTTGACCGCATCCTCTCCAGCGAGGATGTGATGCGTCGCCGTGCGACGTTGCTGCAACGCATGCACATTGATGGGCCGCTGCTGATCCTGCTGCTGACCTTGGCGGCCGGCAGCCTGTTCGTGCTGTATTCGGCCAGCGGCAAGAACTGGGACCTGCTGATCAAACAGGCGTCCTCGTTTGGCCTGGGCCTGTTGTCGATGGTGGTGATCGCCCAGCTTGAACCACGCTTCATGGCGCGTTGGGTGCCGCTGGGGTATGTCGCCGGCGTGTTGCTGCTGGTGGTGGTGGATGTCATGGGCCATAACGCCATGGGAGCCACGCGCTGGATCAACATTCCCGGGGTGATTCGCTTCCAACCGTCGGAATTCATGAAGATCCTGATGCCGGCCACCATCGCCTGGTACTTGTCCAAGCGCACCTTGCCGCCACAGCTCAAGCACGTGGTGATCAGCCTGCTTCTAATCGGCGTGCCGTTTATTCTGATCGTGCGCCAGCCTGACCTTGGCACCTCATTGCTGATTCTGGCCGGTGGCGCGTTCGTGCTGTTTATGGGCGGCTTGCGCTGGCGCTGGATCCTCAGCGTGCTGGCCGCTGCCGTCCCCGTGGCCGTGGCCATGTGGTTCTTCTTCATGCACGACTATCAGAAGCAACGGATCCTGACGTTCCTCGACCCGGAGAGCGACCCGTTGGGCACCGGCTGGAACATCATCCAGTCCAAGGCGGCCATCGGTTCCGGCGGCGTATTCGGCAAAGGCTGGTTGCTGGGCACCCAGTCCCATCTGGACTTCTTGCCCGAAAGTCATACCGACTTCATCATCGCGGTGATGGGCGAAGAGTTCGGCCTGGTGGGCATTTGCGCCTTATTGTTGATCTATCTGCTGTTGATTGGTCGCGGCCTGGTGATTACCGCCCAGGCGCAGACGCTGTTCGGTAAATTGCTTGCCGGCAGCCTGACCATGACTTTTTTTGTTTACGTTTTCGTCAACATCGGTATGGTCAGTGGCCTGCTGCCGGTGGTTGGGGTGCCGTTGCCATTCATTAGCTACGGCGGAACTTCGCTGGTGACATTGCTGTCAGCGTTTGGGGTTTTGATGTCGATTCATACGCATCGCAAGTGGATCGCACAGGTTTGAATAAGGTGAAGATGTCAATGCAAGTAATGCGCGGCTGGGCGACTCGGCATGCGACCTGGATGGGCCTGATTGGGCTGCTGGGGGCAACGCAAGAGGCGCAGGCCGGTGACTACGATGGTTCACCCCAGGTCGCCGAATTTGTCGGTGAGATGACCCGCGACTACGGTTTTGCTGGCGAGCAACTGATGGGCGTGTTCCGCGAAGCCCAGAAAAAGCAGGCGATCCTCGACGCCATTTCCCGCCCCGCCGAACGCGTGAAGCAGTGGAAGGAATATCGCCCGATGTTCCTTACTGACGCACGTATTGCCCGCGGCGTGGACTTCTGGCGCCAGCATGAAGCCGTCCTGGCCCGCGCCGAGCAGGAATACGGCGTGCCGGCCCAGGTCATCGTCTCGATCATCGGCATTGAAACGTTCTACGGCCGCAATACCGGCAGCTACCGGGTGATCGACGCCTTGTCGACCCTGGGCTTCGATTACCCGCCGCGTGCCGAATTCTTCCGCAAGGAGCTGCGCGAATTCCTGCTGCTGGCCCGCGAAGAACAGGTCGACCCGATGACACTCAAGGGCTCGTACGCCGGCGCGATGGGCTTGCCGCAGTTCATGCCGAGCAGCTTTCGCGCCTATGCGGTGGACTTTGACGGCGACGGCCATATCAATATCTGGAGCAACCCCGACGACGCCATCGGCAGCGTGGCCAGCTACTTCAAGCGTCACGGCTGGGTTGGAGGCGAACCGGTGGTTATCCGCGCCGATGTCACAGGTGAGCGCGCCGATGAAGGCTTGACCCAGGGTATCGAGCCGGTCAAGACCGTCGGGGAGTTGCGAGCGCTGGGCTGGTCGAGTCAGAATGCGCCACGCGACGACATGCCGGTGACGGCATTCCGCCTGGAAGGTGCAAACGGCCCGGAATACTGGATGGGCCTGAAGAATTTCTACGCAATCACGCGTTATAACCGCAGTGTGATGTACGCCATGGCCGTGCATCAGCTGTCAGATGAGCTGGTTCAAGCACGGGGCAACAAGTAATGCGGGTATCGCCGTTCAAAAAACCGCTCAAGCTGGTGGCGTTCGCCGCGTTGTCCTTGCTGGTTGCCAGTTGCTCCACCACCCCTAACCGTGCGCCTGCCAAGAAGGCCGGCGGCACGGTGGTGCGCGCCCAGCCGGGCCTGGACATCAACCGTGCGCACAAAGATGGCGCGCCGTGGTGGGATGTGGATGTCTCGAAAATCCCGGATGCCACGCCGACCCTGCACACCGGCCCCTACAAGGCCAACCCCTACACCGTGCTGGGCAAGAATTACTTCCCGCTGCAGGAATCCAAGACCTACGTGCAGTCCGGCACCGCGTCCTGGTACGGCACCAAGTTTCATGGCCAGAACACCGCCAACGGCGAAGTGTATGACCTGTACGGCATGAGCGCGGCCCACAAGACCCTGCCGCTTCCCAGCTATGTTCGCGTTACCAACCTGGACAACAACCGTACGGTAATCCTGCGGGTCAACGACCGCGGGCCGTTCTATTCGGACCGGATCATCGACTTGTCCTACGCCGCGGCCAAGAAGCTTGGCTACGCCGAAACCGGCACTGCACGGGTGAAAGTCGAGGGCATCGACCCGGCGCAGTATTGGGCCCAGCGTGGCAAGCCGGCGCCGTTGATGCTTAACGAACCGGCAACCCCCCAACCGCAAGTGACGGCCTCGACCGGCAAGATCGAGCAGTGGACGCCGCCGCCGGCGCAACATGCTCCGGATACCGTCGTCGTCCCTCACGCAGCACCGGGCGCCTCGATGGCGGGCGGGCAATACCTTCAGGTCGGCGCTTTCGCCAACCCGGATGCGGCAGAACTGTTAAGGTCCAAGCTCAGCGGTATGGTCAGCGCGCCGGTCTTCATCAGTTCCATCGTGCGTAACCAGCAAACGTTGCACCGTGTACGCATGGGCCCGATCGGTTCGCCAAGTGAAGTGGCGCAAGTGCAGAACAGCGTCCGCCTGGCCAACCTGGGGCAACCCAGCGTGGTCACCGCAGAATAAGTAACGGATTGATGGCTCAGGTGCGCCTGCGCGCTTGAGTCCAGGTTGTTGGCTCGTTGAACAATAAAAACCCAGGGGCAAGGGGTGAGCGGGCAACCGAACACGTGACAGTCTGGAAGCGGGCTGTCTGAATAGTTTTGCCCGCGAGGGCAAGTTTCCATAAGCAATTTCGAGAGACGGATGAACATCACCACCTTAGCCAAACGCACGTGCCTGCTTATCTCGCTGATCATCACCCCGGCCGCCTGGGCGGTTGAAATGGTGCCGGCCTCCCCGCAACTGGCCGCCAAGTCGTGGGTCCTCATGGACGCCGCCAGTGGCAACGTGCTGGTCGAAAACGGCGGTGATGTACGCCTGCCGCCAGCCAGCCTGACCAAGCTGATGACTGCCTATATCGCGACCCTGGAAATCCGTCGCGGCCAGATCGGCGAGAACGATCCGGTCACCGTCAGCGAAAACGCCTGGCGTACCGGTGGTTCGCGGATGTTCATCAAGGTCGGCTCGCAAGTCACCGTCAGTGACCTGTTGCACGGCATCATCATCCAGTCCGGCAACGACGCCAGCGTCGCCCTGGCCGAGCACATCGCCGGCAGCGAAGATGCGTTCGCCGACGTGATGAACAAGACTGCCGCCGACCTGGGCATGACCAACAGCCACTTCATGAACCCGACCGGCCTGCCGAACCCAGAGCACTATTCGTCGGCTCACGACATGGCGATCCTGGCGCGCGCGATCATCCGCGTTGACCCGGTGCACTACGCGATCTACTCCCAGAAGGAGTTCTTCTGGAACAACATCAAGCAGCCTAACCGCAACCTGCTGCTGTGGCGCGACAAGACCGTCGACGGCCTGAAAACCGGCCACACCGACGAAGCCGGCTACTGCATGGTGTCGTCCGCTGTGCGTGATGGCCAGCGCCTGATCGCCGTGGTATTCGGCACCAACAGCGAACAGGCCCGTGCGGCCGAGACGCAAAAACTGCTGACCTACGGCTTCCGCTTCTTCGAAACCCAGACCTTCTACCAGAAGGGTGCCGAGCTTGCGACCGCGCCGGTATGGAAAGGCGCTACCTCGCAAGTCAAGGCCGGCCTGGCCGACGACCTGACCCTGACCATGCCTAAAGGCCAGCTGAAAAAGCTCGCTGCCAGCATGACCCTGAACCCGCAATTGGTTGCCCCAATCGCCAAGGGCGACGTGATCGGTAAAGTCGAAGTCAAGCTGGACGACAAGGTGGTGCATAGCGCCGACCTGATCGCGCTGGACGCTGTCGAGGAAGGTGGTATCTTCCGCCGCGTATGGGATAGCATCCGTCTATTCTTCTACGGCTTGTTCAACTGATTGTGTGCACCTGCAAAGCCCCGCGTTGATCCAGCGCGGGGCTTTGCCCGTCGCCACGGCTTAGCGCTTACGAGGCTGTTCTGCCATGACCGATAAAGACGTAGAAGTAAAGGCGCCAAAGATCGAATTCCCTGTGACGGATTATCCCGTCAAGGTGATCAGCGATACCGGTGTCGGCCGCAAGGACAAGATTCTCGAAATCGTCAGGAAACACGCGACGATCAACGACAACCGCGTGGACGAGCGTCAAAGCTCCACCGGCAAGTACACCACGATTCAGTTGCACATCGTTGCGACCGATCAGGACCAGCTCTACAACATCAACAGCGAACTGCGGGCCACCGGCTTCGTGCACATGGTGCTGTGATGTCGCACGTTCTGGGCTTTCGCGAGCTCGGCCAGATGGCCTACGAGCCGGTCTGGCATGCCATGCAGCGCTTTACCAACGAGCGCGGCACCTCTGCCCCGGATGAAATCTGGCTGGTGGAACACCCGCCGGTATTCACCCAGGGGCAGGCCGGCAAGGCCGAGCATCTGTTACTTCCGGGTGATATTCCGGTGGTGCAGGTCGACCGGGGTGGCCAAGTGACTTACCATGGCCCAGGGCAATTGGTGGCTTACCTGCTGCTGGATGTGCGCAAGCTGGGTTTTGGCGTGCGCGACCTGGTCAGCCGCATGGAGGCTTGCCTGATCGAGCTGCTGGCCAGTTATGGCGTGACCGCCGCGGCCAAGCCCGATGCACCCGGTGTGTATGTAGACGGCGCGAAAATCGCCTCCCTGGGGCTGCGTATTCGCCACGGTTGTTCCTTTCATGGCCTGGCCTTGAACGTGGACATGGACCTGGCGCCGTTCCGGCGGATCAACCCGTGCGGTTATGCCGGGCTGGCGATGACCCAACTGAGCGATCATGCCACACCGATTAAATTTGCCGAGGTTAGTGCCCGGCTGCGCGCGCAGCTCGTCAAACACCTCGACTATGCAGAGCAGACGACCCTGACGGGCGGAATCGATTGATATGACTACTGATGTTGTGCAAACCATGATCCCGACGCTGGACATCACTGAGCGTCCAGCCCCGGCCCCGCGTGCCAAGGTGGAAGCCGGCGTCAAGCTGCGCGGCGCCGAGAAGGTTGCACGCATCCCGGTCAAGATCATCCCGACTACCGAACTGCCGAAGAAACCCGACTGGATTCGCGTGCGCATCCCGGTTTCGCCGGAAGTCGACCGTATCAAGTCCCTGCTGCGCAAACACAAACTGCACAGCGTATGCGAAGAAGCGTCCTGCCCGAACCTGGGTGAATGCTTCTCTGGCGGCACCGCCACGTTCATGATCATGGGCGACATCTGCACCCGTCGTTGCCCATTCTGCGACGTAGGCCACGGCCGTCCGAAACCTCTGGACGTCAACGAGCCGCAAAGCCTGGCCATCGCCATCGCCGACCTGAAACTCAAGTACGTGGTGATCACGTCGGTCGACCGTGACGACCTGCGCGACGGCGGTGCCCAACACTTCGCCGACTGCATCCGTGAGATCCGCAAGCTGTCACCCAACGTGATGCTCGAAACCCTGGTGCCGGACTACCGTGGCCGTATGGACGTGGCTCTGGAAATCACCGCCGCCGAGCCGCCAGATGTGTTCAACCACAACCTGGAAACCGTGCCGCGCCTGTACAAGGCTGCGCGTCCGGGTTCGGACTACCAGTGGTCGCTGACCCTGCTGCAGAAATTCAAGCAGATGATGCCGCACATCCCGACCAAATCCGGCTTGATGCTGGGCCTGGGCGAGACCGACGAAGAAGTCATCGACGTCATGAAGCGCATGCGCGAACACGACATCGACATGCTGACCCTGGGCCAGTACCTGCAACCATCGCGCAGCCACTTGCCGGTGCAGCGTTTCGTGCACCCGGACACCTTCGCCTGGTTCGCCGAGGAAGGTTACAAGATGGGCTTCAAGAACGTGGCGTCGGGCCCGTTGGTGCGTTCTTCGTACCACGCCGACGAGCAGGCCAAGCTGGTCAAGGCAAGCCTGGTTTCGTAAGCCGCCCCCAGAATCAATGTGAAATGCTGGCTTGTGTGGGAGCTGGCTTGCCTGCGATAGCATCACCTCGGTGTCACTGATACACCGAGGCGCTTGCATCGCAGGCAAGCCAGCTCCCACATTTCGTTCTGCGTCATATAGGGAGAACCATAGATGACCGCCGCCGTACCTGCACTGCGCCCCGAAGGCACCATCGGCCTGATCGCCCCCGCTGGCCCTGCCGCGCTGGACGTTGAAAAAGCCGGGCAATGGATGCGTGCCCGCGGTTACGACCTGCGCATTTACCCCGGTGTATACGAGCGCGACGGCTACCTGGCCGGCAGCGATGAAGTGCGCCTGCGCGACCTGCACGCCGCCTTCGCCAATCCCGACGTCGATGCCATCTTCTGCCTGCGCGGCGGCTACGGCACGCCACGCTTGCTCGACGCGCTGGACTACGACCTGCTTCGTGCCAACCCCAAACCATTCGTGGGTTACAGCGATATCACCGCCTTGCACCTGGCGATCAACCGTTACGCCGGCTTTGTCACATTCCACGGGCCGATGCTCAATGCCGACCTGCTGGGCGATAAGCAACAGCCAACCGAATCCTCCCTGTTCAGCCTGCTGCGTGGCCAACTGGGCGCCGGCAGTGTGCTTGCGCACCCGGTGGCCTACCCGTTGACCACGATCGAGCCAGGCATTGCCTGTGGGCGCTTGCTGGGCGGTAATCTGTCGATGATTGCTGCAACAATGGGCACGCCGTATGAGATAGACGCCGAAGGCATCATCCTGTTTATCGAGGACGTCAACGAGCCGCTTTATCGTATCGACCGCCTGCTGACTCACCTGCGCCTGGCCGGCAAGCTGGCCCAGGTCGCCGGTGTGCTGGTAGGGGATGTGGCGGGTGTGGATAACGGTGCGCTGGAGCGGTTGCTGAAGCAGACTTTCGAACCCCTGTGCGTTCCGGTGCTGGCCGGCTGGCGCAGTGGGCATTGCGACCCCAACCTGACGTTGCCGATGGGTGCTTTGGTGCGCTTGGATGCGGGGGAGCGGCGGGTGGTGTTGGAGCAGGATGTAGTGTTCAACCCCTGAGTTTTTTACAGTCTGCTAAACCGCCATCGGGGGGGCTTGCCCCCGATGGCGGTAGTTGCCCTAAGCAGATCTATCGGTCCTGCAGTGATTCCAGCAACTTCACCGTCGGATACCCATCCGCCGGCCAGCCCAACGCCTGCTGCGCCGCGCGAATCGCCTTGCGCGTATTGGCGCCGATAATCCCATCCGGGTTACCGGCGTCATAGCCTTTGGCGCTGAGTGCCGTTTGCAGGTCGATACGCTGGGAGCGGCTCAGCGGCAGCTCATCTTTGGGCCAACTGCCACGAATCACACCGCCGCCGCCAAATCGCTCCGACAATAGGCCAACCGCCAGCGCATAGGACGACGAATTGTTGTACTTGAGGATTGCGCGGAAGTTATCCAATACCAGGAATGCCGGGCCACGGTAGCCAGCCGGTAACAGCAGGGCGGCGGACAACTGGTCGACATTGGCCGGCAGGCTCACGCCAGGGGGGAGTTGGATGCCCAGTTGCAGCCATTGCGCCACGGTCTTGCGCACGCCGCCATCGGCCAGGCTGTAGTCGAAGCCCGACGGCAGCGGCTGCACTTCAACGCCCCATGGCTGGCCTTTCTGCCACCCGGAGCTTTGCAGGTAATGCGCCGTGGAGGCGAGGGCGTCGGACGGGCTGTTCCAGATATCGCGACGACCATCACCGTCAAAGTCCACCGCATGGGTGTTATAGGTGGTCGGGATAAACTGCGTCTGGCCCATCGCACCGGCCCAGGAACCTTTCATCTGGTCGGCTTGAATATCACCATGCTGGATGATCTGCAGCGCTGCCAGCAGCTGCGCCTGGGCAAAGGCCGGGCGACGGCCTTCATAGGCCAGGGTGGCCAGGGAGCGGATCACCGAATTATTGCCCTGGAACGCGCCGAAGTTGCTCTCCATGCCCCACACCGAGACCAGTGCCTGGCGGTCGACGCCATAGCGCTGTTCGATGCTTTGCAGAATATCAGCGTATTTGACCAGCAGCGCCTGACCATTGCGCACGCGCACCGGTGACAGGGCGCCGTCGAGGTATTCCCACACCGGGCGGGAAAATTCCGGTTGGCTGCGGTCGGCGCGAATCACCGCCATATCAGGGGTGACGCCGGCAAAAGCGTTATCGAACACAGCCGCAGTGATCCCGGCTTGCAGCGCTTGCGCACGGAAGCCAGCCTGCCATTCGGCAAAGGTCTGGGTCGGTTGGATATCAAGATTATCCACTGCCAAGGGGGCAACCACAGCCGGTGCGATAGCCGGTGCCGTCTGGAGCTTGGGCAGGGGCTGAGCGTCCGCGGCGGTAGGTTTTTCCGCGCAGGCGACAAGCAGAATGAATCGCCCCGGGTTTCGTAGACACCTCTTTGCCTTAAACTGAGGCCAAT
>NZ_SPKQ01000013.1:0-75469 GCF_023127895.1 Pseudomonas sp. NCIMB 10586 | reverse complement strand
CCGGAAGTGGGGCGAATTATAGGCTTCCAGAATCTGCCGTCAACTCTTAATTTGGGTTTTCTATTAAATCCGCGGCAAACTCAAGAATTACACTATATAGACAACCACTGCGTGCGATTTGAGCAATATATTGCTCATCGCTTGACAGTTAAGCATCATAGCGTCTTCTGCTTATTGACTACGACCTCAGAAGAGCCCTCTCAATGACCACTTCACCCCGCAGCCTGGCCTCGGCACTGTTTCCCGTCGGCCTGCTGTTGATCGCCATGGCCTCCATTCAATCCGGGGCATCATTGGCCAAGAGCATGTTTCCCGTTGTCGGCGCACAAGGCACCACCGCCCTGCGTTTGATTTTTGCCAGTGTGATCATGCTGCTCATATTGCGACCATGGCGCGCCAAGCTGACGGCCAAGTCACTGCGCACAGTGATCATCTACGGGATGGCGCTAGGTGGCATGAACTTCCTCTTCTATATGTCACTGTGCACTGTCCCCCTGGGAATTGCCGTAGCGCTCGAATTCACAGGCCCGCTTGCTGTAGCTATCTATGCCTCACGCCGAGCTGTCGACTTCGTGTGGATTGCTCTGGCGATCATTGGCCTGCTTCTGTTGATTCCGACGGACAAGGCCAGTAGCGGCATTGATCTGATAGGGGCCGCTTACGCGCTGGGCGCCGGCGTATGCTGGGCGCTCTACATTTTGTTCGGCCAAAAGGCGGGAAATGACAATGGCGTCCAAACCGCCGCGCTCGGGGTAATGATTGCCGCCCTCTTCGTTGCACCGATCGGCATCGTGCATGCCGGCGCCGCGCTGCTGACGCCGGCACTGATCCCTGTCGCCATCGGCGTGGCGATTCTGTCCACTGCCCTGCCCTACACCCTTGAGATGGTCGCACTAACACGCCTTCCCGCCCGTACTTTCGGCACACTGATGAGTATCGAGCCGGCGTTCGGCGCCCTCTCCGGCCTGTTTTTCCTGCACGAGCATCTATCGCTCGCCCAGTGGCTGGCCATCACCTGCATTATCCTGGCCTCGGTCGGTGCCACTTTGACGATGAGCCACAAATCCAAACCACTGGTACCCGCCGACTGATCATCTTTAACCCCAGCTCTGGTATTTGCCGCTCATTTAGGCCATGTTTAGGCCGTAACCGAATGTCATTCATGGAGAATTTCGACACGGACTGCATGAACGCTTCGCTCGAGAGCGAGTAAAGCAGCCCTGTTCTTTGCAGGGCGGCTATTAAGGATGGGAATGAAACGAATTTTGATACTGTTGCTGGTTGTGGGCATCGCGGGGTGTGCCGCCACCACTAAAACAGAAGTGAAACGCGGTAAAAAAGGACTGCATATCAACTGTTCGGGCCTGTCCTCCTCCTGGGACCAGTGCTACACCAGTGCCGCCAATTCATGCGGCGCCAAGGGTTATCGAGTGATTGCCAAGTCCGGCGACAACTCCGAAGAGCCAGGGGACTATCCCTTCGGTCTCAACCCTGCCGGCTATACCAGCCGCAGCATGATCGTCATCTGCAAATAGCTGCCCGAGCAGTCTCCCTGACTGCTCATCTTAAATTTCCACACAGGCCAGGCCATTTACGACATGGCGACTAAACTCCTGCTCGATCATCGAGCCAATGGAGTTCCCATGACGCACAACAACAAAATCGTATTGGTGGTAGGCGCCGGTGACGCAACCGGCGGCGCCATAGCCAAGCGCTTTGCCCGCGAAGGTTACATCGCCTGCGTTACCCGTCGTAGTGCCGACAAACTGCAACCACTGGTAGACAGCATTCAATTGGCGGGCGGGCAAGCCCATGGCTTTGCCTGTGATGCACGTAAAGAAGAAGACGTGATCGCACTGGTAGAGCAAATCGAAACGGAGCTGGGGCCCATTGAAGCGTTCGTCTTCAACATCGGTGCGAACGTGCCTTGCAGCATTCTGGAAGAAACCGCACGCAAGTACTTCAAGATTTGGGAGATGGCGTGTTTCTCCGGCTTCTTGAACGCGCGCGAAGTCGCCAAGCGTATGGCCACCCGTAAACGCGGCACCATCCTGTTCACCGGCGCCACTGCCGGCTTGCGTGGGGCCGCGGGATTTGCCGCATTCGCCGGGGCCAAACATGGTATCCGCGCCCTGGCCCAAAGCATGGCGCGGGAATTAGGCCCGATGAACATCCACGTCGCCCATGTAGTAGTCGATGGCGCCATTGATACCGAGTTCATTCGCGAAAATTTCCCGCAAAAATATGCCCTCAAGGATCAGGACGGCCTCCTCAACCCTGACCACATCGCCGAAAACTACTGGTACCTGCACAGCCAGCCCCGGGACGCCTGGACGTTCGAGCTGGACCTGCGCCCCTGGAACGAACCCTGGTAACACGCCCCTATAACAATAAGCAGCGAGTATCGACCATGAGTAAAACCCTGGAATTTTTCTTTGATCTCGGTAGCCCCGCGACTTACCTGGCCTATACCCAACTACCGGCACTCTGCACCGAGACCGGCGCGCATCTGGTCTATCAACCGATGCTGTTGGGCGGCGTATTCAAGGCTACTGGCAACGCCTCACCGATCACTGTGCCGGCCAAGGGTCGCTACATGCTGGATGACTTGGCGCGCTACGCCAAACGCTACAATGTACCGCTCAGGTTCAACCCGCACTTTCCCATCAATACACTGGTACTGATGCGCGCAATCACCGGCATACAAATCCATGAGCCTGAGCGCTTCTCCGACTTTATCGACTGCCTGTTCCGCGCCCTCTGGGTGGAAGGCCGACACCTGGGCGATCCCGAGGTCGTGGCCCACGTGCTGACCGAGCATGGGTTCGACCCAGAGCAGGTATTGGCCCTGTCCAATGATGAAGCCGTCAAAAACGCGCTCAAGGACAAAACCGAACAAGCCGTTAAACGCGGCGTGTTCGGTGCCCCCAGCTTTTTTGTAGGCAATCAGCTGTTCTTTGGTCAGGACCGACTGGACTTCGTGCGCGAAGCCCTCAGCTAAATATCGCTTGCAGCCGGCGCAGGCCGGCTGCAGCCAATCAAATAGCTGTGGTACGCACCTGCAACCACTCAAGCGCCGCACCACTGAGCAGCGGGCTCAAGCGCTCACGCACCTCGGCGTGATAGGCATTGAACCATTCGCGCTCATCCGCCGTCAGCAACGACGGTTCCAGGCAACGGGTGTCAATCGGGCACAAGGTCAGGGTTTCGAACTTGAGGAACTCCCCAAACTCGGTCTTGCCCGCTTCACGGTTCAACACCAGGTTTTCGATGCGTACACCCCAACGACCAGGGCGATAAGTCCCCGGCTCGATGGAAGTAATCATCCCAGGTTGCATCGCTGTTTGTGGCGCGGCAGCGGCCTGGTAGGCAATAACTTGCGGCCCCTCATGCACATTGAGGAAATAACCTACGCCATGACCTGTACCGTGACCGTAGTCCACCCCTTCGGCCCAGATCGGCGCACGGGCAATCGCATCCAGCAACGGTGAGAGAATACCTTTGGGGAAGTGTGCACGGGACAGGGCAATCACCCCCTTGAGTACCCGCGTGCAATCGCGCTTCTGCTCATCACTCGGGGTACCGATGGGCACCATCCGCGTGATGTCCGTGGTGCCGCCCAGGTACTGGCCACCGGAATCGATCAATAGCAAGCCATCGCCTTCGATCAGGGCATGCTCTTGTTCAGTCGCGTGGTAATGCGGCATGGCGCCGTTGGCGTTGAACGCAGCAATGGTGTTGAAGCTCAGCGACACATAGCCAGGGCGGCGGGTACGCGCCGCAGTCAAGTGTTCGTCGATCGTCAGTTCGGTAATGCGCTCGCGGCCCAGGGCGCTGTCGAGCCAGGCAAAAAATTCGCACAACGCAGCGCCATCCTGCTCCATGGCCTGACGAATATGTTCCGCGTCCGCCAGGCTCTTGCGGGATTTTGCGAGCGTAGTCGGGTTGAGTCCTTCAACCAGCTTGACGCCGGCATCGAGATTTTCCAGCAAGCCGGCCGTCACGCGTGCGGGGTCCACTTGCAAACTGGCCCCCGACGGTACGGCACGCAGTGCATCGGCCACTTCGCTGTAGTCGCGCAACGTCACGCCATCCTGCTCGAGCATCACCCGCAACTCGGCATCGACCTTGCCCAGCGCGACAAACAACGTAGCCTGCTGTTGGTTGATCAACGCAAAAGATACAAACACCGGGTTGAAGGACACATCACCGCCACGCAGGTTGAACAACCAGGCGATGTCGTCCAGCGTCGCGATGAAATGCCAATCGGGGCCCTTGTCTTTCAAGCTGGCGCGCAGTGCGGCGAGTTTCTCGCCACGGCTGACGGTGGCTTGAGGCGGCAGATGCTGGTAGATCGGCTGGTTTGGTAGCGTCGGGCGGTCTTGCCAGACTTCGTCGAGCAGGTCGATATCAGTGCGCAAGCGGGCGCCGCGCTCGGCCAGCTTGCCCCCCAGAGTACGTGCCGAAGCCACGGCCATGACCGCACCGTCCACAGCCACTACGCCACCTTCAGGGGTTTGCTCGGCCAGCCATTCCAACGGCCCAGGCTGGCCCGGTTGCAGCTTTACCAACTCAATGCCACTGCCCTTGAGTTCCTTGGTCGCCTGCTCCCAGTAACGGCTATCGGCCCAGACCCCGGCAAAATCCGCCGTGACGATCAGTGTCCCCACCGAACCATGGAACCCCGACAACCATTGGCGCCCCTGCCAGTAGCCCGGCAAGTATTCGGACAAGTGCGGGTCAGCCGATGGCACCAGCAGGGCGTGAATGCCCTCGCGGCGCATCAGTTCACGGGTATGCGCCAGGCGCTGGGGAACCGTTCCATGGGTCAAAGGCTGCGTACTCATTGTGTCTCCTGCTAACCACGAATAATTGTTATATGTTGCCAATGATAAATCAGACCGCCCAAAACGCCGGGGCGCTGGCCAATGCTGCCTTGATCAACTGTGCGGCTTCGTCGATGTCCTGTTCGGTGGTAAACCGGCCCAGGCTCAAGCGAATGGTACGACCGGCGGTGCGAGCATCATGCCCCAGGGCGAGAAGCACATGGGACGGTGCGTTGCTTGCCGAATTGCACGCCGAAGTCGCGGAAAAGGCAATGCCCGCGCTCAGTGTGGCAGAGTTGAACTCACCCTCGCTGAACGTAAGGCTCAGGGTATGTGGAATACGCTGAGTTGGGCTGCCATTGAGGCGCAAGCCGGTAACTGACGTCAGGTGATCCAGCAGGCGCTGGCGCAACGCTGCAATCCGAGCCTTCTCATCAGCAAAGGACGCTGCCGCCAAGGCAAACGCCGTCCCCATGCCGGCAATCTGATGGGTCGCCAGGGTGCCAGAACGCAAGCCCCCTTCGTGTCCACCGCCATGAATCTGCGCCAGCACTTTCTGCTGCGCCAAAGGCCCGACATACAACGCGCCGATACCTTTGGGGCCGTACAGCTTATGCGCGGAGAATGACATCAAATCCACCGGCCACAGGCCCAGGTCGATGGCTACCTTGCCAGCCCCTTGCGCCGCGTCCACATGAAACAACGCGCCATGCTCACGTACCCGCGCACCGATGGCCGGGATGTCATTCAGGGTGCCCAGCTCGTTATTGACCAGCATCAGCGAGACCAGGAAGGTGTCCTCGCGCAGGGCTTCGCTGACCGCTTCGACGCTGATCAAGCCGTCCGCATCCGGCACCAGGTAGGTCACCGCCACGCCGGCTTCCTGCAGTTGCCGCGCAGTATCCAGTGTGGCCTTGTGCTCGATCTGGCTGGTGATGATATGCCCACCCGCCACACCACGGGCCTGGGTCACTCCCTTGAGCGCCAGGTTGTTGGACTCCGTGGCGCCGGAGGTCCAGACGATCTGCTCCGGCTGGGCGCCGACCAGTTCAGCGACCTGGCGACGCGCCTGTTCAACCGTGTGCCGGGCCGCCTGGCCGAATGCATGGGAACTGGACGCCGGGTTACCAAAATTGGCATTGAAGCCCAGGCACTCGACCATCACCTGGATAACCCGCTCATCCACCGGCGTGGTAGCGGCGTAGTCAAAATACAACGGACGTTTATTCATGACGTTAGAACTCGCAGAGCGTGCTCCCGAAAGCAGCGTCTCGGGGGGGCATCGACCGGAACAGAGGTCGTCAGGTTTAACCGATCGAATGCCATTAAAGAAGGTAACTTTATTTAAATGTGCGTAGGAACGCTCCTGGAATTGAGCTTAACAGGCTGAAGTAGCTCCATGGCAAACAAAAAGCCCGAGGTTCCTTAAGGGAATCCTCGGGCTTTTTATCGCAAGAGGCCGGCTCAACTGGGGCGACCATGCAGGACTACGCTGCGCTCGGCGTTCATTTCACCCTGGCGATCAAAAGAGAAAGGCTTCTGTGGCTGGCCAAGCAACGCAGCGCGCTGCTGCTGATATTCGTCAAACGACAAGCCGCGACGGCTCAGCGCCTCCAGGGCCAATTGCCGGGTCTCCTCGGCGGTGTATGGACGCAATTCCGGGGCTGGATGGGACGCACATCCGGCAAGGACAGAGGTAACAAGTAGCAGCGAAACAGCGAGGAAACGGTTCATGGCGGCGGCTCTGCGAGAGGGGGTTCAAGTCAATGAACACAGGCTACTCCCGGTCCTTCTCGGTGAAAAATCATCGCCCGTGATAGTCGCTATCAACCGGCACGCCACCTTCAACAATCGGCTGCTAATATTCCTTAAAGATCTATAAATATGCAAACACATCCATTTACGGAATAAATCATTTTCTCTATAAATAGCTTCACACGTCAGCAACTGTGCAGTGGCAACAGCCAACCCCAAAACTGGGGTCAGACAACAACTCCCTTTCTCGGCAGCGAGCGCCATACCCATACAGATCAAAGCCTGAACCCGTTGGTACAGCCCTTGTTCAACCTACTTCACCTCTGTTGCTCAGTACCCCGCCGTTAAAATTGAGCCAGTCCCTGCCGATCCCGACGTTCTACTCCTGAGAGAGGTGCCCATGCAGCTTTTGACCCTACCGCCCTCGCCCGCCCTTGCGACCTCGATCCGCGCCACGGCCCAGGTCTTCGAAGACCCCAAATCCCAGGCACTGCTCGACCATATCCAACAAGTGGCGCCCAGCGAAGCCAGCGTGCTGATCATCGGCGAGACCGGCACCGGCAAAGAGCTGGTGGCGCGGCATATCCACAACCTCAGCGCTCGGCGCAACCGGCCGTTCGTAGCGGTGAACTGCGGGGCGTTCTCTGAATCCCTGGTGGAAGCCGAGTTGTTCGGCCACGAGAAAGGCGCGTTTACCGGCGCCCTCAGCGCCAAGGCCGGCTGGTTCGAAGAGGCAGACGGCGGCACCTTGTTTCTAGATGAGATCGGCGACCTGCCGATGGCCATCCAGGTCAAACTGCTGCGGGTGTTGCAGGAGCGCGAAGTGGTGCGCCTGGGCTCACGCAAAAGCATACCTATTGATGTAAGAGTCCTGGCCGCCACCAACGTACAACTGGAAAAGGCCATCAACGCCGGGCATTTTCGCGAAGATCTGTACTACCGCCTCGATGTGGTCAGCCTGGAGCTGAGCCCGCTGCGCGAGCGCCCCGGCGATATCCTGCCGCTGACCCGCCACTTTATCCAAGCCTACAGCCAGCGCCTGGGCTACGGCCCGATCACCATCAGCAGCGAGGCCGAGCACAAACTCAAGCGCTACAGTTGGCCGGGCAATATTCGCGAGCTGGAAAACGTGATTCACCACACCTTGCTGATCTGCCGCAACGGCGTGATCGAACGCGACGATCTGCGCCTGTCAAATATGCGCATCGAGCGCCAGGACGACAGCCAGCACGCCACCGACAACAGCGCCGAAGCCTTGCTTGCGCGGGCGTTTCAAAAGCTCTTCGAGGAACAGGCCGGCGCCCTGCATGAAAAAGTCGAGGACGCTTTATTACGCGCCGCTTACCGCTTCAGCCATTACAACCAGGTGCACACCGCCAACCTGCTGGGCCTGAGCCGCAACGTTACACGCACGCGCCTGATCAAGATCGGCGAGCTGGCGGTAAACAAACGCCGGCCCGGGCAAACGCTGCAGGGCGAACGGATGCTGCATTTATCCATTTAAGCGGCAGTGCAAAGCATCGTCCTGACTGCGCTCAAAACTGCGCAACACCTGGAATGATCCGAAGGTCACAGCCGTCGCTTGATGCGCGCGGATCAGTGTCCAGAAATCTTCGTCGCCGTGCTCGAAACACTTGAAGGCTGCTTCTCCGTCCTCGCGGGATTGCCATTGCAGGTAATTGAGCACCCGCCGCCCATCATCGCTGACCTGCACACTGGCACTCAGAAAGCCACCATGGCTTGCCGCGAGGCGCTCGCTCTGGGTGGTCAAGGCCGCCACCAGGGCTGATTGCTGGCGGGGCTCGATCTGAAATTCGATCAATTGAGTGAAGCTGCGATTTTTCTCTGATACCTGCATGAGCACTCCCCTTTCTCTGTAGGCAGAATCTTGCGATTCGATGTCACGCAGGGTAAAACCTCTAGTTAAGTCGAGGTCAAGCACTGTTTGGGAGTCTTACATGCTCAGCAACGAACTCAGCGTCGGTCAGTTGGCCGCCCGCAGCGGCGTAGCGGTCACCGCCCTGCACTTCTACGAATCCAAAGGGCTGATCAAGAGCAATCGCAATGCCGGCAATCAACGGCGATATCCACGGGACGTACTGCGCCGGGTGGTGCTGATCAAAATTGCCCAACGCCTGGGCATTCCGCTGGCGACCATTGGCGAGGCATTGCGGGCCCTGCCCGATGGGCGCACACCGAACGCTCACGACTGGGAACGGCTGTCGGCCTTGTGGCGTCAAGATCTGGATGAGCGCATCAACAAGCTGACGCTGCTGCGCGACAAGCTCAATGGTTGTATCGGGTGCGGGTGCCTGTCGATGGAGGCGTGCCCGTTGCGCAATCACGATGACCAGTTGGGTGAGCGTGGCCCTGGTGCGCAACTGCTGGAGCCCACGCTTGATTCCGATCGGTAAAGCCGGTTGCGCAATGCAACGTGACCTATAGTGAAAAGGCTGTAACTCCATAACCACAATCAAAGGAGAACGTTATGAGCGTTAAACCTATTCCCGAGGGTTACCACGGCATTACTCCCTACCTGGGCATCAACGAGGCCGCAAAGGCGATAGATTTCTACAAAAAGGCCTTTGGCGCCTCGGTGTTCATGCGCCTGGACATGCCCGACGGCAGGGTCGGCCATGCGGAGCTGCGTATTGACGAAGCGGTGATCATGCTAGGCACGCCCTGTGACGAAACGGCCCTGCGCAATCCCGACTCACATCCCAGTGTCGGTTTGCACCTGTATGTGAATGACGTGGACGCACAATTCAAACAGGCGGTTGATGCCGGCGCCAGCGTAGTGTCCGAGCCGCAGGATCAGTTCTATGGGGATCGCTCGGCGAGTGTGACGGATCCGTTCGGTCACCTCTGGTTCCTGGCCACCCATAAGGAGGACCTGACCGAGGAGCAAATCCGCCAGCGTGCCATGCAGATGTTCAAGCAAAATTAACCCTGTGGGCGTGAGCTTGCTCGCGCCTGCAACACGCCACGCCTTGCCCCAGGTTCCAGCCGGCCAATACGCGTGGCCTGCTCCGGCAAGCTAAAGGCCTGTGTGGAGTCTGGAACACTTCAAGGGTTTGTCGATCTGACACCCCGGTACGCATTGCGCCCCAGCCATATCGTCATGACCAACAAGGCGGTCAATGGCAGCCCATGGAACAACACGATCACCTGGGCCGGCGTCCACGTCACATAGAACGGCCCGACCACCAGCATGCCCACGCCAAAACCGGCCATCTGGATCAGGGTCAAGAGGCTGAACAGCGGCAAGCGCAAGCTATCGGGCTCGCTTTGCGCACGGGAGATCAACGCCACCTCGGACAATCCATCGCCCAGCCCTGCCCACACCACCAGCAACAGCGCCAGCCACAGTTCGGTCTGCTGGAATGTCAGGATAAAGCCGCTGGACATCAACGCCACACCGAGCATGAACAAGCGCTCCATGCCTTGGGTGCCACGACCTTTCAACACTGCACTGGCGATGCGCGCGCCAACAAACTTGCCACAGGCCCACACGGCCAGCAGATAGCCCATGACCGTCTTGGCCGTGTCCGGTGAAATGTACTGCGACAGCACTGGCCAGCCGACGTTATGGGCCGCGCTGCCAAGGGTGTCGAGCATGCTGATCAGCAACATCGCGGCCAGCACCGGCGCACCGCGCAACCCCTTGGTCAGCTCGTGCCATTCGGCGGCCAGCCCGCGATGCGCGGCAACAGCAACGCTAAACAACGCGCGCAAGGGCAAGACCAGGCAAGCGGCAATCACATAGGTGCCGATGTTGACGGCAAACACCGCTTCAAATCCGCCCGTGGCGATCAGCAAGCCGGAGAGCAAACTTCCGAAGACCGCGCCGGTGGCGGCCGCCGAGGTGATCCATGCATTGGTATTCACCCGCTGCTCCAGCGCGACCCAGGTGGGCAACTGACTGTTGAGGCCAATGGCAAACAGCGAATTGCACAGGCCGATACCGAAGGCGATAAAGGGAAGAAGGGTGAGTTGATGGGCCGGTAACAACACCAGCAGCGGCGTCAGCAACAGCGCCCGGGCCAGGTCCAACCCCGCCAACGTCCCACGCCCGGCAAACCGCCGAAAAAACGGGATGCCAAACAGGCTGGCGACAATCCCGCCGGTGACCCGGCACGCCAGGAAAATGCTGACAAACACTACGCTCTGGCTGAGCCAGTACACATAAGTGGACAACGCCACCATGTTGAGGAACGCGCCAAAATCCGACACACCGCGAGCAAAGATGATCAGGCGAGCGTTGCGGGTCGACAGATTCAGTTGTTGATGGTGGCTCATGCAGGCTGTGCCTCCTCGACACTGCGCAGGCTTACCAAGAGCACATCGCGCCAGGCCGGTGCCGTCTCCACCCGCGGTCGCACCTCCCCGGCCCGATGGTAGAACCCACGGTCGTTGATCACGATAGTCTCCAGAAATTTCTCCATCGGCAGTTGCAGCAGCCGGCTGTGCTCCGTTTCGTCGGCAAACACCTCCGACACCACCGGCACCGTGTTGCATTCGCCAATAAAGTGCATGAACACCCAATCCAGGCCGTCCTGGTGAATCCCCGAAGTGGTCGGGCTGCTCGATGGCCCATCCGCCCGCACCCGGAACTGATGGATATCGATCGTATAAGTCTGTTCGCCCAGGTGCGGGACAATCACTGCAAGGTCCGTCGCCAGCAGCTTCTGCATGATTGGGTGCTCGATAAAGCCCTCCTCGCTATAGCTCAGGTGGTTCACGCCCTGGCGATAGTTCACCGCGTAGGTGACCGGCGATTTGAACGCCGTATTCCTGTCGATCTGCAATTGCCGTGACGGTAACAGACGATAGCGCAAGATGCGCCGTTCGCGGTGGGTGTAAGTCCTGAACGCCTCGTCGCGCACCAGGTTATCCCAATACGCGCGAAAGCTTTGCTCCTCACCCGGTTCAACTTTGACCAGTTCGCGAAAGTCCGGGCGATGACAGAAGTGATGTTCGCGCAAAAGCGCCGAAATCTGAGGGATGTCCATATCGCTATCCTGCAACCGGTGGATCGATGAGGATGCGCAGGTGTTGCTGCAACGCATCGTGCAAGGCATGAGCGTCGGCGGCATTGCCAACCTGGGCCCAGCATTTGAGCAAATAATGCTCCTCGATATCCGCGTCAATGTAGTGGCCGGGGTCCTGCGGGGCGTATTCCAGCACCGAGCGGTGTTGGTCCAGGAACTGCAGGCCGTCAATGCCCCTGAAAAGGCCACTGTGCTGCGGATAAATCGCCAGCATCGCGTAGTGTTGCCGCGCCTCGGCGATCTTATGTGCACCGGCCTCCAACTGTGCATTGATGCCCTTCTCGCCCAACAACAATCCCATGTACAACTGATAAGGATCGACACCGGCCACGTCGCGGAACGCCGAGTTCACATACAGTCCGCCCAGGCGTGGGTTGATCTCGATGACCACCGGCCCTGCGTCCGTCATGCGAAACTCGAAATGCACCACAGCGTTGGTCAGGCCCACCGCGTGCAGGCAGTCCACCGCGTACTGGCGGATCTGCTCACACTGGGCCTGGCTGAACGACGTCGGCGGGGAAATCAGCAGGTTCTCAAGGACGGTGCCGCTGCGCTCGGTCAGCAGCAGTTTTTCATTGATCAGCAGCGGATGGACACGCTCGCCGGCAATCACACATTCCACACTGCCTTCGATGCCAGGAATATAACCTTCCAACAGAATGCTGCGCCCTGGCAGGTATTCACGCCGCAGCCCACCCTCAGGCGGCAGGGCGTGCGCACAGCCGTAGAAGTCCGCATAAGCGGCGGCGCCATGATCACTCACGAAATGCCGATAGTGGCTACGTAGCTCCTCCCAGTTCGAGCATTTTTTGATAAACGCCGAAGCCCCGCCAAAGGGCGGTTTGGCGATCAGTGGATAACCCACGCGCTCGGCGCCTTGCTGGAGTTCCTGTTCGTTGTTGCACAGCACGAACGGTACCGAACGCAACTCATGCTGTTTCAACACGCGGCGCATCAAGAACTTGTTATTGCACGCCGCAATCGCCTCTGGGTGGCTGTAGACCAAGCCCAACCGCTGACACGCCTGCGCAACGATACAGCCCACCTCCCCTTGTGCGGACGGGTGCCCGGCCTGGCAGAAAATCCCCCGCACCTGATAACGCCCGTCCAACTGTCCGACCAACTCCAGGATGGACTGCTCACTGAGCGTTTCGAGCAGGAACACTTCGTCACTGTCGTCCCTGAGTCGTTGCAGGTGCTTGCGCCCCGCCACGGCGGCCGTCAAACACGCCAAGCCGTGGGCGCGGGCCACCGTGAAATGCGGTTCCCGGTAGCGGTAGCGAGCGCAAGCGCTGTCATCCACATCAATAAACAGAATCGCACCCTGTTTCATACCGCATCCTGCCAACTGCACCATTGGCCCTCCCAGTTGCGAAAACGGTAAGTACGCTGCCCATCGCGAACTTCAAAATGCGGTAAGTCTTCAGGTTTTTCAAAGTCCAACAACGGCACGGTGAACTTGCCTTGTGCGTGAGGAAGTACATATTCGGGCAGGGCAATATTGGATACGCGGCGTTTGAGCCGATCCATTATGACGATGGCTTGGCTGATCGAGGCCTTATACTCTGAAGCACCGGGTGAAAACGGCATGAAGTGATATAAGTAATAGGGCTTTACGCCCAGACGATAAAGATCAATGAATAATTTATGCAACGTCGCTTCATCATCATTCACGCCACGCAACAGCGGCATGTTAGAGAATACTATCGGCACCACGCCCTGAATCCGTTTAACCGCGAGGGCAAAATCAGCACTGAGTTCAAGCGGGTGGCAGACATGCACACCAAATGCATTGACTTTGTACTTGTGGAGCATCGCCACCAACTCATCGGTCACGCGAAACGGGTTGAAACTCAAAGCCCGCGAATGAATGCGTATCAGCAGGTCATCACGAATGCCGCGCAATGCGGCCAGCATCTCCTCAAGCTTGCGGTCGGCCAGCATCAGTGGGTCACCGCCACTGAGAATCACCTCTTCAATCGCCGGGTTAGCGCGGATGTACTCCACCGAATCCTTGAACGAGTCGGTGTTGGCGTTAGCTTTGTCGGTGCCCACCTGCAGCGTGCGCAGCGCCTCGAAACAGAACTGGCAATAGGCATTGCAGGTGTTGGTGGTGCGCAGGATCACGCGGTTGTCGTACTTGTGCTGGCAGATGGGCGTCTTCATCTCATGATTGAGTTCCCAGTTTTCGGAACTGCCGTCATAGTCGCCCTGCACCTGTTCGCTCCAGTACGGTACTACCTGGCGCCACAGTGGGTGGTCCATCACTTCGCCGGTGGTGAGTGAACGCTTGATCAAATCAATATAGTAAGGCGTGATCTGCATCTTGCGATCTTGCAGGTTGTGCTCGATATGCGCCGTTGTGGCCTCGCCCCATCCACCGCAGGCATTGCGCAGTGCAGGTTCATCGCGGATGGCATTCTTCTGCTGCCAACGCCAGTCTTGCCACTGAACTGAACGATGCATGGCTTGATCAAAAATCGACATGAGTTTGAACTCTCTGTTAAGGCATAGGGACGCGTACTTTTCCAGCGCAGGAAAAGTATTATTCGCAGCAATGGCAATCGACGGAGATACGACAGACCACGATCAAGTAACTAATTTGATCACCGGCACCAGAGAGATATAACAGTTCGCCACTTGAGGGCGCGAATAAACGACTAGCACGGTCATGCAATCAACTTCCTTTTTATAATATTTCGACTTCCAAGTCCGCACCCACTAAAGCCGATACCCGCCAATGTGTCAATACAATAAACTTGTAATTTGTCTGGAATTAACCTGCACCCGCGCCAACACCCTTTAATGACAAGGGGGGGGCTTTCGTTCAAGCCAAGCTATTTGAAAAACAAATAATACTGAAAGCAACGCGCGCCGCTGTTATAGAGAGCGTTATTTCTACTTATATAACTACGTAGCCGCACTTCCGCTGAGCCAGGGGCTGGGCGCGAGGCAGTGGCGCTCAAATGCATGGCTGATGACGAAATCACCCAGCGGCATGATCACGTCCCTGGAGGTCAGGCCCGGCCTCACGCAAGCCGCTGAACGCCTGCGGGCTGGTGTATTGCGTGTTCGATCAGCTCTCAAATGCGGCCTGAATGTGAACCTGAAACATTTTCTTTCATATGCGCCTTAGGGATTTCTCATTCTCATTCGTCTTAATTTAGATACAGCCCGTCGCGTCAGCAAAAGCTACGACTGGCCTTTTCCGGGCTTTCATTGCCCCCTTCGCTCAAGACCCTCATTCATATGTCGAAGAAGTCACGCTCCAAACTCTGGTTTCTCGTACATAGCTGGCTGGCGTTGCCCATCTGGTTCTTTGTACTGATCGTCTGTGTCACCGGCACCCTGGCCGTGGTGAGCCAGGAAATCGTGTGGCTGGCCAACCCGGATATCCGTGCGAGCAAGCCGTCGGATGACGCCCAGCCACTGAGCTTTGACCAGGTGATCGCGGCCATCAAGCGCGATGAGCCCAAGGCAATCGTCCAGTCCATCATTCGCCCGGATGAGTCGCACTTCGCCCTGAGCGTCGGCCTCAGCTACCCGGATGGGCGCTCGGTGGACGTCTACGCCAACCCCTATACCGGAGCGATCCAGGGCATCAGCCCCTCGTTCAACTTCCAGCAATTTACCCGCGCGCTGCATGGCTGGTGGCTGGTGCCGTTCACCAATGGGTACAGCTGGGGCTGGTACCTGGTATCCGCGCTGGGCTTGCCACTGCTTGCCTCGCTGATCACCGGGCTGGTGGTGTACAAACGCTTCTGGAAAGGTTTCCTGCGCCCTACCCTGCGTATCCGACACGGTGCGCGGATCTTCTGGGGCGACTTTCACCGCCTGAGCGGCATCTGGTCCATCTGGTTTATCGCGGTCATTTCAATCACCGGCACCTGGTTCCTGATCGAGGCGGCCTTGAGCGACAACCAGATATCCATTTCCAGTGAACCCATCGTGCCGGTGATTGCCCGTGAAAAGGTGCCATTGTCGGCGTCGGGCGTCCCGGCACCGATGATCCCTATCGATAAGGCCATCGACATCGCCGCCGAAAAAATCCCGGGGCTGGACGCCAGCTTTGTGTTCATGCCAAGCAACGCGTACAGCCACCTGCAAATCGGCGGGCGCGGCTGGTACCCGTTGATGTTCCAGACCGCGCAACTGAACCCCTATGACGGTGAAATTGCTGTCTCGAACCTGTTGTCCGACCGCACCCCCCTGGAGTTCGTCACCGAGTCGATGCGCCCGTTGCACACCGGTGACTTCGGCGGCTTGTGGATCAAGTTGATCTGGGCCTTCTTCGGCCTGGTGCTGAGCATGATGGTATTGAGCGGCTTGCTGATCTGGACCAAGCGCACGGCCCTGGCCACCCTCAATGCCCTCAAGCGCGAAGCCAAGACGCAACGTCAGCCCGCTTCTATCCCGGCCATGCACGCCAAAACCTCGGAGGCACAGCGATGAGCAAGGTCGCGACCGTACCGCCATCCCCCCTGCGCGCCTTCTGGCTGAAATGGCGTTTTCACATCAATGTTCTGCTGTTGCTGATACCGCTGGGGTTCACGCCCAAGTACTTCGCCGACGCCGCACTGTTTCGCGGGGATACCGGCATCGGCGAGCGCGTAGCCGGGCAAGTGCAAGTCGGCCCCTGGAGCCTGACCCTGGCCGAGTTCCGCAATGAAGGCCCGAGCCCAAACCCGGCCGGGCCGATGAAATTCTTCAACGCCGCCCTGTGTGACACCTGCGCCAACGAAGTCAAGGCCACCTACCTGCGTATCGGTAAACCCCGCAGCCTGCGCGCCGCCGGGGTGATCTTCTTCGGTACGCCATACCGCATGGGCGCCGCCCTGCCAGTGCCGGAACGCACACCGGTGGACGCCGAAGTCTGGGTGACCATGGAAGGCTGGGACGGCAGCATGCACCAGGGTTCCATCCCGCTGAACCAGGCTTCGCCTGCCACCATTGCCTGGCTGAACAAGCAAGGAGTTAAACCATGACGTTCAAGCGCCTGACCCGCGCCGCACTGTTACTGTGCGCCGGCTTGAGTACCACCGCCTTTGCCCACAACCCGATGTGCGAATGCAAGGAAATCCCCGGCGAGCAGATCCAGTGCAAGGGCGGCTTTTCCGACGGCAGTGGCGCACCCGGCGTGACGCTGGATGTGATCGGCTACGACGAAACCATCCTGGTGCCCGGCAAGCTCGGTGAAGATTCGACCCTGACCTTCAAGAAGCCCGCAGCCGAGTTCTATGTGCTGTTTGATGCAGGCCCCGGCCACGTGGTGGAAATCGACCAAGCGGATATCCAGGCGCAATGAGTACCACACAGGTTGTACGCCCCGCCGGTGCCGGCCATGAAACGCTCTATGTGTTGCTGCTGTGTCTGCTCATCCTGGCGGTGGCGGGTACGGTCGTGGCGCTGCACGGTGAAACCCAGGAAATTGCGGCGCTGCCAAGCCACCAGTTGGACGCCCGCCGTGACCTGAGCGCCGCCGAGCAAGGCATCTACGCCGACCTGCGGGTGACTCTGGATGAAATCCACTTGTTGCAGCAGGAGCAAAGCGCCCTGCCGACACCTGAGCAACTGGCCGACGAAGGCTTCGCCCCCTTTGCCCAGGATGCCAGCTCGGTCAGCCGTGGTGGCCATCGCTGGCAGTTACTCCCCTCGGCAGCCTACCTGGGCTTGAGCCAGGCACCGGCCACCAGCGGCTCGCTGCTGATGCGCGTGCAGGGCGACGAGCCGGATATCTGGCTCAACCGCAGCGTCAATCTTGCCGCCCCCGCCGACCTCACTGACCAGGCACTGATCGCAGCCGGCTGGCAGCAAGTGGTTGCGCAATTCGATGCCGGCGTGACCCGCCAGCATCGTCACTGAACGAGAAGACCGATTGCCCATGTCTATTTCATCACCCCTGTTGCGCCTGTTAGTGGTCAGCTTCCTCAGCCTGCTGCTCGCTCCCCTGGTGAATGCCGAAGCAGCGAAACGCCTGCGTATCGGCATCACCCTCCACCCCTACTACAGCTACGTGGCCAATATCGTCGGCGACAAGGCCGAAGTGGTACCGCTGATCCCGGCCGGCTTCAATCCACACGCCTACGAGCCCCGCGCCGACGACATCAAGCGCATCGGTACCCTGGACGTGATCGTGCTCAACGGGGTTGGCCATGACGACTTCGCCGACCGCATGATCGCCACCAGCGAGCGCCCGGACATCAAGGTGATCGAGGCCAACGCCAACGTGCCGCTGCTGGCGGCCACCGGCAATGCCGCGCGCGGTGCGGGCAAGGTGGTCAACCCGCACACCTTCCTGTCGATCAGTGCATCGATTGCCCAGGTCAACAACATCGCCCGCGAGTTGGGCAAGCTCGATCCGGACAACGCCAAAACCTACACCCAGAACGCCCGCGCCTATGGCAAGCGCCTGCGCCAGATGCGCGCCGACGCCCTGGCCAAGCTGACCAGCGCCCCCAACCCGGACCTGCGCGTTGCCACGGTGCACGCAGCCTACGACTATCTGTTGCGCGAGTTCGGCCTGGAAGTCACCGCAGTGGTAGAACCGGCCCATGGTATCGAGCCAAGCCCCAGCCAGTTGAAGAAAACCATCGATGAACTGCGCGCCCTGGATGTGAAGGTGATCTTTTCGGAGATGGATTTCCCGTCCACCTACGTCGAGACCATCCAGCGTGAATCCGGGGTCAAGCTGTACCCGCTGTCGCATATTTCCTATGGCGACTACAGCGCTGAAAAATACGAAGTGGAAATGACCGGCAACCTCAACACCGTGGTCCGCGCAATCCAGGAGTCAGGGGCATGACCGCGGCGCAACAACTGAACGCCGTCAGCGTCGGCCCGACCCTGAACTTCGACCAGGTCTCGCTGACCCTGGGGCGCACCGTGATCCTCGATGACGTGAATTTCCAGGTACAGCCAGGCAGCATCCATGCGCTGGTCGGTCCGAATGGCGGCGGCAAAAGCTCGCTGATCAAGACCCTGCTCGGCCAAACGCCCCACCAGGGCCGTTTAAGCCTGGAGTGGCCGGCCGCGCCCGGCACCATTGGCTACGTGCCTCAGGCGCTGGAGTTCGACCGCGGCCTGCCGATGACCGTCGACGATTTCATGGCTGCCATGTGCCAACGGCGGCCTGCGTTCCTTGGCCTGTCCCGGCATTACGCAGCGGCGATCGGTGACGCACTTGAGCGCGTCGGCATGCACGACAAACGCAAGCGTCGCATGGGCGCGTTGTCCGGCGGTGAACGCCAGCGCGTGCTGCTGGCCCAGGGCCTGATCCCTGCACCGCAACTGCTGGTGCTGGACGAACCCATGTCGGCCCTTGATGAAGCCGGCATCCAGGTGTTCGAACGGCTGCTCAATGATTGGCGCCTGGCCGGGATCACCGTGCTGTGGATCGAGCACGACCTGGAAGCCGTCGGCCGCCTGGCTGACCGTGTCACCGGCCTGAACCGCCGCGTGCTGTTCGACGCCACGCCAAAAGAGGCGCTGACCCCAGACCGCCTGCTGACCCTGTTCTCCACTCACCCGCGGAGCCCGGCGCAATGAGTTATGAAGCCTTTCGCTTGATGGTCCAGGGCTGGGCGTCTTCCGGTTACCTGCCGGAAGCCCTGGCCTACGGGTTTGTGGTCAACGCCCTGCTCGCCGGCTTGCTGATCGGCCCGGTACTGGGCGGCCTGGGTACCCTGGTGGTGGTCAAGCGCTTTGCGTTTTTCTCCGAAGCGGTCGGCCATGCTGCGCTGACCGGCGTGGCCGTAGGCATCCTGCTGGGCGAACCCTACACCGGGCCCTATGGCAGCCTGTTCGGCTACTGCCTGCTGTTCGGCATCCTGCTCAACTACCTGCGCAATCGTACCGGCCTGGCGCCGGATACCTTGATCGGCGTGTTCCTGTCGGTGTCGCTGGCGCTGGGCGCCAGCCTGCTGCTGATCCTGGCCGGCAAGATCAACGTGCATATCCTCGAAAACGTTTTGTTTGGCTCGGTACTGACGGTCAACGGCAATGACTTGCTGGTACTGGCAATCGTCGGTTCGCTGGTCATGGCCCTGGCATTGCCACTGTACAACCGCATCATGCTCGCCAGCTTCAACCCGCAACTGGCAGCGGTGCGCGGTGTGGCGGTGAAGACGCTGGACTACCTGTTCGTGATCCTGGTGACGCTGATCACCGTGGCTGCGGTCAAGGTGATCGGCGCGATCCTGGTCGGTGCGCTGCTGGTGATCCCTGCCGCCGCGGCGCGCCTGTTGAGCCAATCGCTCAAGGGCTTCTTCTGGGTCTCGGTGCTGATCGCCACTGTGAGTACCCTGTGCGGCATCCTGCTGCCGATCATCTTCGACCTGCCGATCCCGTCCGGCGCCGCAATCATTCTGGTTGCCGGTATCGCCTTCGCCTTCGCCGCCATCGCCCGCGGCACCGTGCCCAGCCTCAAAGGGAATCTTGGATAATGCGCACTGTCTTTCGCCCAATGGCCCTGGCCATCGCTTGCTTGATCAGTACATCGGCACTGGCTGCCGTTGATGGTTTTGACCCGAAGGAATTCAAGGCCAATCACGGCCTCGGCCATGCCGCGCTGACCAAGGCCAAGTCGGTCAAACCGGTCAAGGTGCTGGCCTCGCTGCCCATTACCTACGGTTTGGCCGAAGTGCTGCTCAAGGATACCGACGTGCAACTTGAACGCGCCGCGCCAGCCAACCTACCTGGCTCGCGGCAGGTGTCCTACTTCACCGGCCGCGGCGCGGCGGCACTCAACACCTTGGCGCAGGACGCCGACGCCGCCATCGGCTTGCGCTCGCTGTGGGCCGATGATCCGCTGTACCCCGTGGCACGGCGCAGCAATATCCGCATCGTTGAAGTGGACGCTGCACGCCCGGTGGACGGTGGCTTGCCGGGCATTGCGGTACAACCGGGTGTCACCGATGGCCTCAACAGCCAACCCTGGCAATCGAGCAACAATCTGGGCCGTATGGCCGATGTATTGGCCGCCGACCTGAGCCGTCTCGCCCCAGGCGCCAAACCAAAGATCGATACCAACCTGGCGGCACTCAAGCAACGCCTGCTCAAGCTCACCGCCGACAGCGAGGCGCGCCTGGCCAAGGCCGATAACCTGAGTGTGGTCAGCTTGAGCGATCACTTTGCCTATTTGATCAGCAGCTTGAACCTGGAACTGGTCAGCACCGATGCTCGCCCAGACGCAGACTGGACGCCTGAAGCGCTGCAAAAACTCAGTGCGCAGCTCAAGGACAACGAAGTGGCGGTGGTGTTGCACCATCGTCAGCCGAGTGAAGTGGTAAAAGCAGCTGTCACTGCAGGTGGCTCCACACTGCTGGTGTTGAATGTGGACGGCGCCGAACCGGTAACAGAGTTGCAAACCAATGTGGATCAGGTGATCAAGGCGCTGACGCCATAACGTCTACCCCCACATGAATCGCATCATGGCGCCAGAACTCCAGGTCGCAGTCGATCAAACGCTGGTGCTGGTCATAGTTGACCCGGGCGATGCGCAAGCCCGGGCTGCCCACCGAGACGCGCAGCGCAGCGGCCGCTTCCACCGGCAGTGAGGTCGGCACAATCTCGAAACGCACCCGCCCGTAGTGCAAGTCATATTTGCTGGCATACAGCTCAGTCATCGACTGATTCAAATCACACGCCAGGATCCCCGGAAAATACTGCGGGTTCAGGTAGTGCTCCACGTACAACACCAGGCGTCCGTCAATCCTGCGGCCCCGGCAAATCTGGATCACGCTCGACAACGCCGGCAACTGCAACCACGCGCACACCGCCGCCGACGCCGGTTGCAAGCGTGCGGAAATGACCTGCGTGGAAGCCTCACGCCCCTGGTCGCTGACCATCGCGTGAAAGTGGCTGCGCTGCATCAGGTTATAGGCCAGCCGCGGTGGCGAGACGAACCAGCCCCGGCGCTCTTCGCGATAAATCTGTCCTTGGGCCTCCAGTTGTAACAAGGCTTCCCGCACGGTAATGCGGGTGGTACCAAACAACTCGCTGAGCTTGCGCTCGGCGGGCAATTTGCTGGCTGGCGGCAACAGGCCGTGGTCGATCTGCTCTTGCAGCGCCAGGCCGATGGAAGTTACCGCCTTGATTGCCTCATCCCGCATCAACGTTACCTATCTGGACTAGACCAGCACCGTTCAGGTGCACAAATCGCGCTCTATCTGGGCTTTTGCTGCTGCGAGCCAGCCTAGGCATTACAGATGACCGACAGATGACAGCCGGTATCCACCGCCTGCACCACACCCTGCAATACATCGGCCAAGTCCAGGGCCTGCGGGCTGTTGGGCATGGTCTACGCTAAGTCTGAACTGAGCGACACCCGTGCTTCAAAAACGACATCGACATGAAACTGTCATCCATCGGGCCTAAATTGGCTCAGGTATTGCTGACCTAGACCACACCCTCGCCAACGTTCGTATAAGACGCCGCGTGTAAAACGCCCAAAGGAGCTTCGGATGAAACAGCTTTTCCTGGCATCACTGTTAGGCTCGACCATTGCCATGTGCACCGCCGCCATGGCCGCTGATACCGATATAAAAACACTGGAAGCCGCCGCCAAGGCGGAAGGCGCCGTCAACAGCGTCGGCATGCCCGATGATTGGGCCAACTGGAAAGGCACCTGGGAAGACCTGGCCAAGACCTACGGCCTCAAGCACATCGACACCGACATGAGTTCGGCCCAGGAAATCGCCAAGTTCAAAGCCGAAAAAGACAACGCCAGTGCCGATATCGGTGACGTGGGCGCAGCCTTCGGCCCGATCGCGGTGAAGCAGGAAGTCACCCAGCCATACAAACCCTCCACCTGGGCGCAGGTTCCGGATTGGGCAAAAGACAAGGACGGTCACTGGGCCCTGGCCTATACCGGCACCATCGCGTTTATCGTCAACAAAAAACTGCTGCACGGCTCCGAAGTCCCGACCAGTTGGGCCGACCTGCAAACCGGCAAATACAAGGTGTCGGTGGGTGATGTAAGCACCGCAGCCCAAGCCTCCAATGCGGTACTCGCCGCCGCTATCGCCAACAAGGGCGACGAGAAAAACATCGCACCGGGCCTGCAGTTTTTCACCAGGATCGCCCAGCAAGGTCGCCTCTCACTGTCCAACCCGACCATCGCCACCATGGAAAAAGGCGAAGTCGAAGTTGGCATTGTCTGGGACTTCAACGGCCTGAGCTACAAAGCCAAGATGGCCAACCCGGATGACTACGTGGTGCTGATTCCATCGGATGGCTCGGTGAAATCGGGCTACACCACCATCATCAACAAATACGCCAAGCACCCGAACGCCGCCAAGCTGACCCGCGAATACATCTTCAGCGATGCCGGCCAACTCAACCTGGCCAAGGGCAATGCGCGTCCGATCCGTGCGGAAACCGACCTGAAGCTGCCGGCCGATATCGCCAAGAACCTGATCCCGGGCGAGCAATACACCAAGGCCAACCCGCAGCCGATCAAAGATGCCGATGCCTGGGAAGCGACGTCCAAGAAGCTTCCGCAGATGTGGAACGAGCAGGTCATCGTAGAGATGAAGTAATCGGTCTCTCTGATCGAAGTGCGGTCAGTGTGGGAGCTGGCTTGCCTGCGATAGCGGTCTGACATTCAACATTGGTGTCCACTGATACACCGCCATCGCAGGCAAGCCAGCTCCCACATTTGATCCGGTTTCAACCGAAAAAACGATATCTGCCCATCTGTCGCGGAGCCCCAGCCCCCATGAAGCACACTGTCATCCTTGTCGTGCTCGACGGCCTGAACTTCGAGGTCGCCCAGCACGCCATGGGACACTTGCAGGCCTACGTCGGCGCAGGACGCGCAGCCCTCTACAAACTGGAATGCGAACTGCCCGCCCTGTCCCGCCCGTTGTATGAATGCATCCTCACCGGCGTGCCACCGATTGACAGCGGCATTGTCCATAACAACGTCTCGCGCCTGTCCAACCAGCGCAGCATTTTCAATTACGCCACCGACGCCGGCTTGAGCACCGCTGCGGCGGCTTACCACTGGGTCAGCGAGTTGTATAACCGCACGCCCTTTCTCGCCGCCCGCGATCGTCACACCGACAACAAGGCACTGGCGATCCAGCACGGGCATTTCTACTGGACTGACCACTATCCGGATTCCCATCTGTTCGCCGATGCCGAGAGCCTGCGGCTCAAGCACGCGCCCAACTTTTTGCTGGTGCATCCGATGAATATCGACGATGCCGGCCACAAGCATGGCCTCGACACCCCGCAATACCGCAACAGCGCCCGTTCGGCCGACATTATCCTGGCCGACTACCTGCAAGGCTGGCTCGACGCCGGCTACCAGGTGCTGGTCACGGCCGACCACGGCATGAACAACGACCGCTCTCACAACGGCCTATTGCCGCAAGAGCGCGAAGTGCCGCTGTTTGTCCTCGGTGACGCCTTCAGCCTGGATGCTGACGCCGCGCCGAAACAAACCGATCTGTGCGGTACCGTCTGCGAGCTGCTTGGCGTGCCGCACGACAAACCGGTGTGCCGGGAGTTGCTCAAGTGAATTCGATGACCCGCGGCAAATGGCTGGCCCTGCTGTGCCTGGTGCCCTTCGCACTGTTCTTTATCGTGTTCGAGATCGCGCCGCTGGTATGGGTGCTGATCAACAGCCTGCAAACCGAAGAGGCCGGTTGGGGCCTGGAAAACTTCACACGGATCTTCAGTTCGAAGTTCTACCGGCAGGCGATTCAGTTTAGCCTGGAGATCAGTTTCTACTCCAGCATCTTCGGCATCGTCATCGCCACCTTGGGCAGTTATTCGTTGCGCCGGGTGGATTCGCCGCTGCGCAACTTCGTCACGGCCTTTGCCAACATGACCAGCAACTTCTCCGGCGTGCCCCTGGCCTTCGCGTTCATCATCCTGCTGGGCTTCAACGGCAGCATCACCATCATGCTCAAGCAGGCCGGGATCATTCAGGACTTCAACCTGTACTCCAAGACCGGCTTGATCATCCTCTACACCTACTTCCAGATTCCTCTTGGTGTGCTGTTGCTCTACCCGGCCTTTGATGCATTGCGCGAAGACTGGCGTGAGTCGGCTGCGCTGCTCGGCGCCAATGGCTGGCAGTTCTGGCGACATATCGGCTTGCCGGTGCTCACCCCTGCCCTGCTTGGCACTTTCGTAATCCTGTTGGCCAACGCCCTTGGCGCCTACGCCACGGTCTACGCCCTGACCACCGGCAACTTCAACGTGCTGCCGATCCGCATCGCGGGGCTGGTCTCTGGTGATGTGTCGCTGGACCCGAACATGGCCAGCGCCCTGGCCGTGGTACTGGTGGCGCTGATGACGGTGGTCACCGTGGTCCATCAACTGCTGCTCAAGAGGAGCTACCATGTCTCGCGCTGATGCCGGCCCGGCCTCCCTCTACCATCGGGTAGTGGTGTACCTGCTGTTCCTTATTCTGGTACTGCCGCTGATCGGCACCTTTGTCTACTCGATCTCCAGCAGTTGGTCGGCGACTATCCTGCCCGCCGGATTCAGCGTGAAATGGTACGTACAGCTGTGGAGCGACCCGCGCTTTCTGATGGCGTTCGGGCAATCGTTGCTGGTGTGTGTGGGCGCGTTGATCCTTTCGGTGGTATTGATTTTGCCGCTGCTGTTCGTGGTGCATTACCACTTTCCCAAGCTTGATGCGCTGATGAACATTCTGATTCTGCTGCCCTTCGCGGTGCCGCCGGTGGTGTCTTCAGTCGGTTTGCTGCAACTGTACGGTTCCGGGCCGTTGGCGATGGTGGGTACGCCGTGGATTCTGATCGGCTGCTACTTCACCGTGGCGCTGCCGTTCATGTACCGGGCGATCACCAACAACCTGCAAGCCATCAACCTGCGCGACCTGATGGACGCCTCGCAACTGCTCGGCGCCAGCACCTGGCAAGCGGCGATCCTGGTGGTGCTGCCTAACCTGCGCAAAGGCCTGATGGTGGCATTGCTGTTGTCGTTCTCGTTCCTGTTCGGTGAGTTCGTGTTCGCCAACATCCTCGTCGGCACGCGCTACGAGACCCTGCAGGTGTACCTCAACAACATGCGCAACAGCAGCGGCCACTTCACCAGTGCCATTGTGATCTCCTATTTCTTCTTTGTGCTGGTGCTGACCTGGGCCGCCAATATCTTGAACAAGGACAAAAGCCAATGAGCTTCGTCAGCGTCCAACATCTGCAAAAAAGCTACACCGGCACGCCAGTGTTCAGCGATATCAACTGTGAAATCGCCAAGGGCGAGTTCGTCACCCTGCTCGGCCCGTCCGGTTGCGGCAAGTCCACCCTGCTGCGTTGCATCGCGGGGTTAACCTCGGTAGACAGCGGCACAATCCTGCTGGATGGGCAGGACATCGTGCCCCTGAGCCCGCAGAAACGTCAGATCGGCATGGTGTTCCAGAGCTACGCGCTGTTCCCCAACATGACCGTGGAACAGAACGTCGCGTTCGGCCTGCGCATGCAAAAGGTCAACGCCGACGACAGCCACAAGCGCGTGCAGGAAGTGCTGCAATTGGTTGAGCTAACGGAACTGGCCGGCCGCTATCCGCACCAGATGTCCGGCGGCCAGTGCCAGCGCGTCGCCCTCGCCCGCTCCCTGGTGACCCGCCCGCGCCTGCTGTTGCTCGATGAACCGCTGTCGGCATTGGATGCACGTATTCGCAAGCACTTGCGCGAACAGATCCGCCAGATCCAGCGCGAACTGGGGCTGACCACGATTTTCGTGACCCATGACCAGGAAGAAGCCCTGACCATGTCCGACCGCATCTTTTTGATGAACCAGGGCAAGATCGTGCAGAGCGGCGATGCCGAAACCCTCTATACCGCCCCGGTGGATGTGTTTGCCGCCGGTTTTATCGGCAACTACAACCTGCTCGATGCCGACAAGGCCAGCCAGTTGTTGCAACGGCCAATCAAGGGGCGCATTGCCATTCGCCCCGAGGCCATCGAGTTGAGCCGCAGCGGCGAGCTCGATGCGCTGGTGCGCAGCCACAGCTTGCTGGGTAACGTGATTCGCTACCGCATCGAAGCCCGTGGCGTGGAATTGGTGGTCGACGTGCTCAATCGCTCGGCCGACGACCTGCACCCGGACGGCCAGCGCCTGGCACTTTCCATCGACCCCAGCGCCCTGTGTGAAGTAGCCTGACAGGCAGCGACCTATTGAGAGAGAACATGACGGATGGCATTGGTAATTTTTGATCTGGACGACACCCTGATCCACGGCGACTGCGCCACCCTGTGGAGCGAACAGATGGGCCGCCTGGGCTGGGTAGACCCTGAGTCTTTCATGCGCAGGAACAACGAATTGATGGACGCCTACAGCCGAGGCGAGTTGCGCATGGAAGACTTCATGGACTTCAGCCTGGAGCCGATGATCGGCCGCACCCCGGAAGAAATCGAGCATCTGGTGGAGCCGTGGGTTGAGGACGTGATCGAGCCGCTGATCTATAGCGACGCCACCAAGACCATCGCCCGCCACCGTGCGAATGGCGACCGGATCCTGGTGATTTCCGCCTCGGGCACTCACCTGGTCACGCCGATTGCGGCGCGTATCGGTATTGAAGAAGTGTTGGGGATTAACCTGGACGTCGGCCACGGCGTGTACAGCGGCAGCACCGTAGGCGTGCTGACCTATCGTGAAGGCAAGATCACGCGCCTGCTGGAATGGCTGGAGCAGGAAGGAGAAACGCTGGAGGGGGCGTATTTCTACTCGGATTCGCGCAATGACTTGCCGCTGCTGCTCAAGGTGGATCACCCGCAGGTAGTGAACCCGGACCCGGTGTTGCGCGCCCATGCCGAACAGGCCGGCTGGCCGATCCACCACTGGACCTGAATCAATAGAGATCAACCTGTGGGAGCTGGCTTGCCTGCGATAGCGGTGCAACAGTGAAGAATTCTTCATCTGGTGCACCGCTATCGCAGGCAAGCCAGCTCCCACACTGACTGCATTTCAATCCAGGATTCGGTCAGGCTGTTGGCAATATGGACTACATCGAATGTAGGACTGGGTTCTTCTAACCCTCCACATGCCCCTCAACGCCTTGCAATGCTTTCACAGTGCCTCCATAGTGAGTCTGGACTGAGCCCGTAGCAGTAGCGTCGGGCTTTTTGCATTATGCGACCGGACCATATGGAACCGGCTCCCTCAAAGACGGCCTAATATGCGTTATCAATTGCCCCCGCGTCGAATCAGCATGAAGCATCTGTTCCCCAGCACCGCCCTCGCTTTTTTCATTGGTCTCGGCTTCGCGTCGATGTCGACCAATACGTTCGCAGCCAATAGCTGGGACAACCTTCAGCCTGATCGCGATGAGGTGATTGCCAGCCTTAACGTTGTCGAGTTGCTCAAGCGCCATCACTACAGCAAGCCGCCGCTGGACGACGCTCGCTCGGTGATCATCTACGACAGCTACCTCAAGCTGCTGGATCCGTCGCGCAGCTACTTCCTGGCCAGCGATATCGCTGAGTTCGACAAGTGGAAGACGCAGTTCGACGACTTCCTCAAAGGCGGCGACCTGCAGCCCGGCTTCACCATCTACAAGCGTTACCTGGACCGCGTCAAAGCGCGTCTGGACTTCGCCCTGGGTGAGCTGAACAAAGGCATCGACAAGCTCGACTTCACCCAGAAGGAAACCCTTCTGGTGGATCGCAAGGATGCCCCTTGGCTGACCAGCACGGCAGCGCTGGACGACCTGTGGCGCAAACGCGTCAAGGACGAAGTGCTGCGCTTGAAGATCGCCGGCAAAGAGCCCAAGGCCATTCAGGAACTGTTGACCAAGCGCTACAAGAATCAGTTGGCGCGCCTGGACCAGACCCGTGCCGAAGATATCTTCCAGGCCTACATCAACACCTTCGCGATGTCCTACGACCCGCACACCAATTATCTGTCGCCGGATAACGCGGAAAACTTTGATATCAACATGAGTCTGTCCCTGGAAGGCATTGGTGCCGTCCTGCAAAGCGACAATGACCAGGTCAAGATCGTACGTTTGGTACCGGCAGGTCCGGCGGACAAGACCAAGCAGGTCGCCCCGGCAGACAAGATCATTGGCGTGGCCCAGGCCGACAAAGAGATGGTCGATGTGGTCGGCTGGCGCCTGGACGAAGTGGTCAAGCTGATCCGTGGCCCCAAAGGCAGCGTGGTGCGCCTGGAAGTGATTCCGCACACCAACGCACCGAACGACCAGACCAGCAAGATCGTGTCAATCACCCGTGAAGCGGTGAAGCTCGAAGACCAGGCGGTGCAGAAGAAAGTCCTCAACCTCAAGCAGGATGGCAAGGACTACAAGCTGGGCGTGATTGAGATCCCGGCCTTCTACCTGGACTTCAAGGCGTTCCGTGCCGGTGACCCGGACTACAAGTCCACCACCCGCGACGTGAAGAAGATCCTGACGGAACTGCAGAAAGAAAAAGTCGACGGCGTGGTCATCGACCTGCGCAACAACGGCGGCGGCTCCCTGCAAGAAGCCACCGAGCTGACCAGCCTGTTTATCGACAAAGGCCCAACCGTGTTGGTCCGCAATGCTGATGGGCGTGTCGACGTGTTGGAAGACGAGAACCCGGGCGCCTTCTACAAGGGGCCGATGGCGTTGCTGGTCAACCGTCTCTCGGCCTCGGCTTCAGAGATTTTCGCCGGCGCCATGCAGGACTATCACCGTGCGCTGATCATCGGCGGCCAGACTTTCGGCAAGGGCACCGTGCAGACCATTCAGCCGCTGAACCATGGCGAGCTGAAACTGACGCTGGCCAAGTTCTACCGGGTTTCCGGGCAGAGCACCCAGCATCAGGGCGTGCTGCCGGATATCGATTTCCCGTCGATTATCGACACCAAGGAAATCGGCGAAAGCGCACTGCCTGAAGCCATGCCATGGGACACCATCCGCCCTGCGATCAAGCCGGCGTCGGATCCGTTCAAGCCGTTCCTGACGCAGTTGAAGGCAGACCACGACACCCGCTCTGCCAAGGATGCCGAGTTCGTGTTTATCCGCGACAAGCTGGCCCTGGCCAAGAAGCTGATGGAAGAGAAAACCGTCAGCCTCAACGAAGCGGATCGCCGTGCACAGCACTCCAGCATCGAGAATCAGCAATTGGTGCTGGAAAACACTCGCCGCAAAGCCAAGGGTGAAGATCCGCTCAAAGAGCTGAAGAAAGAAGATGAAGATGCCTTGCCGACCGAAGCGGATAAAACCAAACCGGAAGATGATGCCTACTTGGCCGAGACTGGCCGGATCCTCCTCGACTACCTGAAGATCACCAAGCAGGTGGCCAAGCAGTAAATGATGGCAATTTAATGTGACCGCTCCACGCAGTGTCATCATATAGACATCATTCTGTCGTGAAATGAAAGGACCGCAGGCTTAACGCCTGCGGTCCTTTTTTTTCGATCGAGATCGCCATGACCGTGACCGAACCGCTGAATGCATTGGGCTCAATCCTGGCTCAAGGCAGTTTGCACACCGCAGGAAGCGCGCCTGATGTTGCCCAAGCCGGATAACACCACGACTGCCCTCAGCGATGAAGGCAGCGACCTCAGCGCCCTGCTGAACGAACAGCCAGCGGTGGATCAAGACACCGCCACGGCTCAAGTGCTGGAAGCGTTCCATCACCAGGCCAATCTCAATTCACTGGCGGTGCTGGATGGCGGCGGTCGCCCGATTGGAATTGTGCACCGACACTCGCTGTCGGACGCGCTGCTCAAGCCGTTCGCGACCGACTTGTTTGCGCGCAAACCGATCAGCCGCTTGATGAGCGATGATTTCCTGGCGGTGGAGTTGAGCCAGTCCTTGCAACAGGTCAGCCGTTTATTGACCAGCCGCGCACGGCAGCGCATCGAAGAAGATTTCATCATCACGTTGAACGGTGACTATCTGGGCCTGGGCCGGGTGATCGACGTGCTCAAGCTGATCACCGAACTGAAAATCCAGCAGGCGCGCTACGCCAACCCGCTGACTTTGCTGCCAGGCAACGTACCGATCCAGCAATGCCTGGCTCGGCTGTTGCAGCAACAGCGCGAGTCGCTGATCTGTTATGTGGATATCGACAGTTTCAAGCCGTTCAACGATATCTACGGCTACGGGCGTGGGGATGAAGTGCTGCTGTGCCTGGCGCAATGCCTGAACGACCAGGTAGACCCCAGCCGCGACTTTGTCGGGCATATTGGCGGCGATGACTTTTTGCTGGTGCTGGGCCCGCAGGATTGGCGCAAGCGGCTCAACCAGTTGCTGGACGACTTCCATACCCAATGCCGACGCTTTTACCGCGCCGAGCACGTGGATGCTGGTTGTTTCGTGTCACTCAACCGTCAGGGCGTGCGCCAGGAGTTCGCCTTGCTATCGCTGTCTATCGGTGTGGTGCATCTGTATCCACAGGCCTGTGCGCAACTCGATGCCAGCCAGTTGGCAGAACTGGCCTCGCAAGCCAAGCACCATGCCAAGGACGTGGCCGGCTACAGCATCCATGTGATCGACAGCCTGGACATGTACTCAGCAGCGCTTTAAGCCTCGGCGGACTCCGGGTATTCGTACTCGAACACCCGCACCACTTCCGAAGCGTGCCAGGACGCAGCCGCCACGCCATCGGAGGGTCCACTGAAGCGCCCTAGACGCTCCACACACTCAAAGAACCCGGTACGTGGCAGGCGGCTGGCACCCTGGCTGATCACCAGGGAACTGCGCAGCGGCTGCTCGGCCTTGGCATCCAGCGCCGCCAGGTGCTCCAGGGCAGCCGCCAGGGTCTGCATGGCTGGCGTCGGAAATTGCAGGCGCTCAAGCAGCGCCCGGTACGTCAACAAATGGCGCTGGCGACGCGCCTGATCCAATTCGTTGAGCAACCCATCCCAGTGTTGACGGCTGATACGTAGGCTCAAGACTCATCCCTCCAACCTGCCACGCCCAATTCCCAGGCCAGGCTGCGGCGAATGGCGGCATCCGGCTGGCGTTCACCACTTTCAATCAAACCAAGGTACGAGGGGCTGATCCCCACCGTGCGTGCCAGGGTCTCGATAGCCAGGCCCTTGGCTTCACGCAGGCCGCGCAGGTCTGCGAGCGGGCGCAGGTCCTGGTCGATGGCGGTAGAGGCGGCAGGAGAAGAAGCGGGTGTAGGTGGCTGCTGACCGGCAGCTCTTAGCAGTGCCTGGTACTGGTCCCATGGCAACACCGCATATTCGGGTGCGCCATCGCGTGAAATGATCTGAATATCCATGACTGCCCCGTAGGATAAAAACACTTACTAAGTAAGTTCTTTCCTTAGAAGTGTAATCCTAACAGCCGCGAAGGTCGCTGGGGGATCCCCGGCATCATTAGTTTTTTTGTGGGTTTTCCTGGGCCAGCAGCTCAGGCGTTGCAGGGAGGCGCTCAACCACCGCGAGTTTTTCCGGGCGTTGCGCATCCCGCCAGGCGCGAAAGGCGCTCAGTTCGCCGCTCAGGGTCTTCATGACCCATGCCAGCACCGCGATGTCGTCGAACATGCCGAACATCGGGATGAAGTCCGGGATCGCGTCAATCGGGCTCAGAAAGTACATCAACCCCGCCACCACCGAGATCAACGCCTTGGGGCTGATCGCTCGGTATTCGCCGCGCCAGTAAGCCAGGCAAAGGGCTTGGAGCAATTTGAGATCATCCTTGAGCTGGCCCAGGCGATTGCCCTGGCTTGAGCCTTTGGCCGCAACGGCAAACAGCAAGGTCGGCAAACGTCCACGGCCCAGCAGACGCGCGGCCATGGGCAGAAAACGGGTGAAGTTGAAGGGTGGTTTCATCAGGCACTCCAGTTCCAGGCGAGGTAAAAGGTTATCCACACAAATTGTGGATAACCTTGTGAACAGAGCCTGTTTTATCAGCTGAAAGCCACGGTCTATAAGGCTTACAGTCAGATCGGGCGTTTTTTGCGCACATAAAAAAAAACCCAAGATTTCATTGACTTGGCCTGTATGTGCGGCTACCCGTGCTCGAGTCTTACATCAGACTGCGCGCAATGCTGCGGGTTCTATCGGATTTACCCAGAAACAACAACGCCCCGTCGAGACGGGGCGTTGTGTGTTCAGGCGCCGATTACTTCTTGGCGGCTGGTGCAGCAGGTGCGTCAGCAGCTTCTGCCTTGGCTGGGTCCTTGATGCCCAGCAGTTCCAGGTCGAATACCAGCACGGAGTTGGCTGGAATCGCCGGGCTCGGGCTCTGGGCGCCGTAGGCCAGGTCGGACGGGATGTACAGCTCGACCTTCTCGCCAACGTGCATCAGTTGCAGGCCTTCGACCCAACCCGGGATCACGCCGCTGACCGGCAGGTCAATCGGGCTGCCGCGATCCACGGAGCTGTCAAAGGTGGTGCCGTTGGTGAGCTTGCCGGTGTAGTGAACAGTCACCACGTCGGTTGGCTTGGGCTGTGCGCCGTCGGCCTTCTTCACGATCTTGTACTGCAGACCGGAAGCGGTGGTGACGACGCCGTCTTTCTTGGCGTTGTCTTCGAGGAATTTCTTGCCGGCAGCTGCCGACTCTTCGCTCATTTTGGTCATGCGCTCTTCGGCACGCTTTTGCAGCGCGGCGAAGGCTTCAACCAGCTCGTCATCTTTGAGCTTCTGCTCTTTCTTGCCGACAGCATCTTCGATGCCTTGGGCTACCGCTTTGGAGTCCAGGTCATCCATGCCTTCTTGGGCAAGGCTCTTGCCCATGTTCAGGCCGATGCCGTAGGAAGCTTTTTGCGCCGGGGTTTTCAGCTCTACGCTGGTCTGCGAATCACAACCCGCAAGTACCAGGCTAACCAGGGCCACCGCCGCCGCCAACCGATGCTGTTTCATGCTATTTCCTTGTTCATGCGCCAAAAGGGCATTCGAATAAAGTCGCGAGCTTATCAGGCGGCCACGACCAATGGCTACCGGCATGTGAGCAGGAAACTTCTGATAAGTTCACGTGTTTAAAAGCATTTCCATTTATCATGGGGCACCGCGACGGATCGCGGGACCGCCTGCCAGCAGGCTCATCGCTACTTGCCGCACCTGTGGCGCAGTGGCATAACAACGCGACAATTCGACAAGGATAGTTATCTTGCGCACTTTTTCCCGTGTTTTACTCCTGATACTGATCGCCCTGGGCCTGATTCTGGCCGTGGTGCTCTATTACACCCTCAACCCCAAGCTACCGGACTACGTGCCAGTAAAGCAGGTGCACTACCAGGATCAATGGAGTGCCGCTGACCGCCAGACCTACTACTTCACGCCCCAGGGCACCCAGGTAAAGGGCCTGCACTACGATTGGTTCACGGCCCTGGAGCTGCCGTTCTCCGAGCAACGCTTTGCCGCGCCGGAGTACCTGGCGCGCTTTGGTTTTCTGGTCGACCCCAAGCAAGTGCCCACCCCGCAAAACCCTGGCAACCTGCCGGTAGGTTTTGCCCGACACCAGAACGCCGACAGCCAGGTTCAATACCTGGATATCACCTGTGCGGCCTGCCACACCGGTCAATTGCACTTCAAGGGCCAGGCCCTGCGTATCGACGGTGGCTCGGCGCAACACGTGCTGCCCTCCAGCGTACCCACCTTGCGGGGCGGCAGTTTTGGCCAAGCCCTGGTCGCCAGCCTTGCCGCTACGTATTACAACCCGTGGAAGTTCGAGCGCTTCGCCCGCAAAGTCCTGGGTGATCAGTACGATACCCAGCACAATCAGCTGCGCCAGGACTTCAAACAATCGCTGAACCAGTTCCTCAAAGTCGCCTGGAATGATACCCATCGCGGCCTCTATCCCACCGAAGAAGGCCCCGGTCGTACTGACGCCTTCGGGCGCATCGCCAATGCCAGCTTTGGCGACGCTATTTCCCCCGACAATTATCGTGTCGCCAATGCCCCAGTGGACTACCCGCAGTTGTGGGATATCTGGACATTCGACTGGGTGCAGTGGAATGGCTCGGCTCAGCAGCCCATGGCGCGCAATATCGGTGAAGCCCTTGGTGTAGGCGCAACCCTGGCCTTCTTCGACAGTGCCGGCCAACCGCTCCAGGGCGACGCTCGCTACCCGTCCAGCGTACGCGTGCGGGACCTGCACCTGATCGAAGAAACCCTGCAACGCCTCAAGCCGCCAACCTGGCCGGAGGACTTGTTCGGCGCCATCGACAAACCCCTCGCCGCCCAAGGCCGAGCACTCTTCGCCGAAAACTGTGCTGGCTGCCATATACCCGCGGTCACCGAGGAAAATGGCCGCCCGGTGCAGCAGTTGAAAATGCTGCCGGTGGACTACATCGGCACCGACCCCGGCACCGCCAGCAACATTGCCGACCAGCGTTATGACCTCAGCGCCCTGCAATGGGACCCGGCCGAACTGGCCCAACTCAATGTTGAACTACACCCTGCGCCCACCGCGCCACTGGATCTGAAAAAAATGTCCGTGGCCCAGGGGCTGGCCTACGTCACCGCCTTTGTCGAAGAACATGCCTACCGCGCTGCCGGCGTGACCCCGGCCGAGCGCCCGAGCCTGGACGGGTTCGGCCTGCCGATTGGCGTGCGCGAATTGCGTGCCTATAAAGCGCGACCACTGGCAGGCGTATGGGCTACCCCGCCGTTCCTGCACAACGGTTCGGTGCCGACGATCTACCAACTGCTTTCGCCCCAGGACGAACGCAGCACCACCTTCTATAAAGGCACGTTCAACTACGATCCACGCCATCTGGGTTTTGAAACCGCCTCGTTCAAGAATGCCTTCCTGTTCGATACCCGAATCACCGGCAATCACAACAGCGGCCACGAATTCCGCGCAGGCGCGCGGGGCAATGGCGTCATTGGCCGTGGCTTGCTGCCCCAGGAGCGCTGGGCGCTGCTCGAGTACCTCAAAGTACTGGGCGGCCCGCTGGAGCACCAACTGCCATGATTATTCGATCACAAAACAAGGAACGTTCCATGCTCGCTCGTCTCTGGCTGCGTCTCGGCGCTTTTCTCGGCAAGACCCTGTTGTGGCTGGTGGGCGTTGGGCTGTTGGGGTGGCTACTGGCGACCGTATGGTTCGCCTGGCAGCACAGTGGCCCGGTGTCAGCGGATGAACAGATCCCGCCGGGTGAAGCAGCGATGACCCAAGGCATCATCCAGACCGCCGTACGCATCGTTGACCAGCACCGCGAAGGCACTCGCTACCTGCGCGATGCCCATGCCAAGGCCCATGGTTGCGTGAAAGCCGAGGTCAGCGTTCTGGCGGATCTCGACCCGGCCTTGCGCCAGGGCGTGTTCGCAGAGCCGGGCAAGGTCTGGCAGGCGACGATGCGCCTGTCCAACGGCAACGCCTACCCGCAATTCGACAGCATCCGCGATGCCCGCGGCATGGCGATCAAGCTATTGGATGTGCCGGGCAAGCAACTGATGGCCGACCAGCAAGCCCGCACCGAGCAGGATTTCGTGATGTTCAGCCACCCGAATTTCTTTGTCAGCGATGTCGCCGAATACGCGCAGAACATCGGCGCGCAAGCGGATGGCAAGAAGGTCCTGGCGTTCTTTCCCAAGCTCGACCCGCGCAGTTGGCAAATACGTCACCTGTTTATCGCCCTGGCAACGCTGGCGCCCGCACCGGCCAGCCCGACGCAGACGACTTACTTTTCAGTGTCGCCCTACAAGTTTGGCGCGGCCAACGCCAAGTTTCGCGTCGCGCCCGACCCGCAAAGCTGCCCGGAATACGTACTGCCTAAACAGAACCAGGCCCTGCCGAACTTCCTGCGCAGCGCCCTCAATCAGCAACTGTCCACCGACCGCGTAGCGGCCTGTTTCGTGCTGCAGATCCAACGGCAGAACCCGCAAAAGTTCATGCCCATCGAAGACACCAGCATCGAATGGAAAGAAAGCGATGCGCCGTATGAAACCGTGGCCAAGGTCAGGATTCCTGCCCAGGATTTCGACACGCCGGCGCAGAACCTGGCCTGCGATAACCAGTCGTTCAACCCTTGGTTCGGTGTGGAAGCACACCGCCCCATCGGCGGCATCAACCGGTTGCGAAAGGCGGTGTATGAAGCGGTCAGCGACTACCGTCACAGCCGCAATACGCCGTAGCGGCCGTTGCGCGTAAAGAGCGCGTAACAATGGGCCCGGCGCCGTAAGGTTTGCGTCGGGTCTATTGAAGCCAGGAAGCCGAGGCCCTAGCGTGATCGTCAACTCAAATCTAAGCAGGAAATCACCGTGGAAAGCTCAACTCTCGGCATGCTCGTGCTTTCAATAATTGCAGTGTTCGGCACCGCGTCGTTTATTTTCGAACACTTGGCCGTTCGCCAGACACGCAAGAAAAAACTCAAATAACCCAGCAGTACTCGCCAGGCTTGGGAGTCAGCCGAACCTGTCCGAGGCAGACTTGCCCATACGCTCGAACTCCAACTCAAGATCATCGTCTGCAATAACCCCTGCGCAGTACAAGCGCAGCAGCATGTACAACGGAACAAGCATCCGCCCCGTCTTTTCAATTCGACTTCCTGAACTCTGGGTGACACCAAATTTCGCCCAGAAATCCGCCTGGGTCATCCCTTTTTTCGTTCGAAAAAAAATGACCTCATTCACAAACTTTGAACATCTATACATAAACGCCCAACTCCCGCTCAGAAGAAGGGGATCTTCACATACTCCTTGATATCAGGATACCTATCAACACTTATAGTTTAACGCTTATGCAATCTGCATAAAGCTATGCACTTCGAAGCCGAGGAAGCCAGCATGAAATATCTAATAGACAAACGCGAGAACATATCACCACGTTATCTGGAGGGCATGCATAAACTTCGGGCTTCAATCTTCAAGGATAAAAAAGGCTGGGATGTGTCGATAATTGCCGACATGGAGATAGATGGTTACGACGCCTTGGCCCCCACTTATATGCTGCTGATCGATGATATCAACGAAAACAAAGTGGCGGGCTGCTGGCGTATATTGCCAACCACAGGTCCCTATATGCTCAAAGACACGTTCCCCAACCTGTTGACCACTAAAAAACCTCCGCGTGCCGCCAACATCTGGGAGCTTAGCCGATTTGCCATAAGTGCCAGTGAGCGCGGCGGCTTCGGCTTTTCCAATACCGCCATGAAGGCCATTGGTCACCTCATCAGGCATGCGCACTCGCAGCACGTTGAAAAGCTCATCACCGTTACTTCCGTGGGTGTCGAAAAGATGCTGATGAAAGCGGGGCTGGAGTTGGTCAGACTAGGCCCGCCCCTGACTATCGGCGTAGAACGAGCCATCGCTGTTGAAGTTAACTTGAGCAACAAGACCCTGGACGCAGTCAATGCTATTTGATCTGAGTACTTGACGCCGCTGAAGAGTGAGGCGGGCTACGATGTCGCCAGGGCCGTGCAACTTCAAGCGAACGTGCAAGTTGCAGCAGCAAGGCCTCATTGCCCATCTTTGCGATGAACTGTGTGCCGATGGGAAGTCCTGTTTCGTTCCAGTACAGAGGCACACTCATCGCCGGTTGCCCGCTCATATTGAACGGTGTCGACCACCCCATATATTCCATGACAGTGCGCGAATGTTCTGCAAGGCGATTGCCCAGTCGCAGGGGCCAGTCCATTCCCCATTTACCTAATACTCTACGCGATAGGCGATCCTCCAACGGACTCAAGCGAAACGCTCCCACCTTCGATGCCAACTGGTTGGCTACCGGCGTCACCAGCACATCGTAGTGTTCATGAAAGGCGCTCATGATGCGCCCCTGATGAAGCGCCAACTCTCTCGCCCTGGCGAGATCGACCGCTTTGAGGATATGGCCCTGCCGGGCCAGGGCCCAGGTCCCGCTCTCGAAATCCGCGTAAGTCGCCACGCGATCAAGCATGCGCCCCGCGTTCTGCACCAGGCTCGCCATTTCCCCGCACACCAGGGTCAGCATGGCTTCGCATAATTGATCGGGGGATGCCAAGGGTGGATGGGCTTCAACCACCTCGTGCCCAAGGTCCGTCAACAGCTTCAAACTGCTTTCCAAAGCGGCGCGACAGTCGGGACTCAAATCCCCACCCAGAAAAGGCTTAAAGGTGTAAGCAATGCGCAGCCTGCCAGGCGCATCGCCGATACCCGCAAGAAACGATTGAGCCGGTGCGGGCCAACGGTAAGCATCAGCATCATCACTCCCCGCAATCAGGATATCGAGCATGGCAGCACTGTCGCGCACGCTTTTTGAGACCGCGTGTTCAACTACCAGACCCTGCCATAACTCTGAAAAATGCGGCCCGCAGGGAGACCGACCACGTGTTGGCTTGAGGCCGAAAACCCCGCAATGGGAAGCGGGTAGCCGAATTGAGCCACCTCCATCGCTGCCGTGGGCAATCGGGGTCATGCCCGCCGCGACCGCTGCACAGGCACCGCCGCTGGAGCCGCCCGGCGACAATTCCAAGTTCCAGGGGTTACGTGTGGCACCGGTTGCATCAGACTCGGTATAGGGATGCAAGCCCAACTCCGGCGTCGCGGTTTTACCGACAAAGATCAACCCCGCCTGTCGATAACGCTTGATCGTCTGCGAGTCCTCCCTGGCAACATAGTGCGCGAACAGCCGGGAGCCGTTACGTGTGGGGCAGCCCTGAATCTCCGCAAGCAGGTCCTTGACCAATAGGGGGACGCCGGACAACGGGCCGTCTGCCAATGGCACCTCGCATTGTGCCTTGGCCTCGCGCTCAAGAAGATGCACCACCGCGTTAATCGCGCCATTTCCTGCGTCGATCCGCTGAACGGCGGCGCTCACAAGCTCCAGAGGGGTTACTTCTTTAAGGCGCACCATCTCAGCCAGCGCAATGCCGTCCAACTGGTCGTATTCAGGAAAGTGGAACGCGCTGACCATAAGACCCCTTAATTGAAGGCGTTATCGATAATCCGCATCAGGGCGTGACCAGGCCGGAACGGATGCCGCTGATCACGGCGTGCTGGCGTGATTCAGCATTGAACTTACGCATAAAGTTGGTGACATGGTAATTAACTGTAACTTCTGCACAGGACAGAATTCGCGAAATTTCCCAAGAGGTTTTACCGGCGGCCACCCACTTCAGACATTCCAGCTCACGAGCGGTCAACTTCGGTGGTTTTTCGACCTCCTTTTCAGCAGCACTCTGTATTTTCTGGAACGATTCGATCAGATAATCACGCATCAAGGCAAATTGTGGCAGCCCCTTGGAACGAATGACGTCGGCCGGTGACTTCTCATCCGTAATAAAGTTCAACATTCCGAACTCTCCGCGCGGCCCATGGATGGGCATACACAGCCCCGAACAAACACCACTGGCACTCGCAGCCTCATACAATTGCTGTTCGGGCTTGTTAATAAAATTTTCCTTTGTCCAGACCAACGGCAATGAACTGTTCAAGCAATGAAACACAACAGGGTCGACTTCGTAATAGGCATTCGCGTCATAGATACTGCGCCATGACCTGGAATAATTACTGATGATGGTCGAAGAGCTGAAAGGCGTACTGATCGTGGGCTTAACCCCAAACAGCACCGAAGAAAATCCATACTCTTTCGCCAAGGCAAACAGCACTTTACTCCAGGCCTCCAGCGTCTCACACATCAGAATGTCTTCAAGCATCTTAACCTCCTTGTTATATGGGGACTATTAGTGGCCGCCCCACATTGAATGGCCACTATTCGAAGAGCAACGCTCACCTTGCCAGGCAGGTTGGATCCAATCCACTTCAAGAAGTAAGTTAACGAAAAAACATAGATTGTCAAATTAAACAAAAGTCATAATGGCGCGCATTAAGTCCCGTGACGAATGGTTCAATCGCGCCTGTCAAGATAGTGCATAAGTGTGTTATGGAAGTGCCGTATCCTGGATTCATGAAGATCGCTCAATACCAGCGGGTCATTGCTCAAGGCTTGCAGGCCCGCACGCATATTCTTGATATTGTCCATGTCCTGATCGTATACATAGCCTAACCAGTCAGGCAGTACACCGGCGTGCTCATAGGTGTCGTCCGGCCCCATTTCCACGGTCGCTGCAGGCTCGGGTCGCTGCGCGCCCTTGGGTATGTCGACCAAGTAGAAAAGATCGAAGATGCAGCTATTATGGTCGTTTTGGTTGGGGCGAAAACGCAGCACGGGCGGCAGAGAAATGCCGCGAAAGAAGATCATATTCGGGAACAGCGAATACTGCAGTACATCGACGGCTTCAGCGTCAGACAACCCACTGACATCCCTGCCACTGGCCAACCCGTATTGCAAACGCATCACACTGGCCATGTAGCGCCTTGCTGTCATGCCGGCCTGAAGGTGAGGGGCGTAGGGGCCGCTTTTCCCATTGAGTACGTTGCGATGAAATTGATCCATGATCGCCTGTTCGGACAGCGGCTCATGATCCTCGCAGACCGATAGCCCGACCGCGTGAAAACTGCGGCTCACATGACGCTCATCGGGTCGAACATCGTATTGCAGGGTATCGCTCAGATGGGCCCATGTATGCCCGTGCGTCTCGGGGGCATGCAACCCTTCCATGAAGGACTCCATGACGTTTTTCCAGTTCGCCGGGAGTATGTGCCGGCTGTGCCCCGCAATGTACTTGCCCTCATACTGATTGATGGCCAACTCACCGGGCAGGCTCTCCATATAATCGGCCAAAGGCTCGCAGGCAGGATCCATATTGATGAAAATGAAACCGCCCCAGGTGTCTGTCTTGACCTCCAGCAAACGGCGACCTTCCCAGTCGAGGTGGGCAAAATCCCATGCCGCCGGTATGCGCTTGAGGGTGCCATCCAGGTCCCAGGCAAATCCGTGATAGGGGCAACGCAGTTCTCGCACGCTCGAATCGCCCGAGCACAGGCGCCGGCCACGATGACGACAACTGTTGTAGTAGGCCTTGATTTCCAGTGCTTCGTTACGAACGAGGATGAAGGATAACTCGCCGATCTCGTAGAGCGTCAAATCCCCCGCCTCTGGAATTTGCTCCTCCCGCGCAGCCATCTGCCAAACTCGAGACCACATCCGATCCATTTCCAGTTGATGAAAACCGGCAGACAGATAGGCGTCGCGATCAACCTCCATCCTGTACCGGCCTGCGGGAAAATGCTCCCGCATATCGGCCGGGACACTGCTCTGATCGTCGCGTGCCAGGACCTCTTGATAATCGATGGGCATGGACAAGTCCGCGACGTGCTCGATCAATTTGCTTTTCATCTTCCCTCCTTTGATGCCGTGTGGATGAGCAGGCTGGACTTATGCATCCGCCTGGGAACCCGGCATCACCGGGCTGAGGTTCTTGATATACGCCGTCACCACCCCCAACAACCCCAGGTGGTTATACAAACCAAAATGATCCATGCCAGCGATTTCCGAATAGTCAGCACCCTCATGCAGTTCGATAAAGCGCTTTGACTCATGGGGGCTCACAGCTTCATCACAGGTGCCGGCGATGACATGGCACGGCACCCCGAGTTGCTCATCCTGCAGCGGGTACTCGCCGACTTGCAGCGCGGTAATAGCCCGGCTATAGCAATACAGCGACTCCGCGGATTCAAAGGGCAGGCTCGTCAGGTGGATAAGGTTCGGATCCGTCGCGTCGAGGATCTCGCTGGATTGGCGGCTCTGTGTCGCACTCTCGGTATTCTCACTGCCGGAGCGCGCAAAAAACGACGCGTGAAAGCGCTCTGCCTGGCTACGCGACTGTGAAATAAGCGGCAACACCTGCCGCAGGTTGCGCATGAAAGCGGTCTCCTCTTCCTCTGCGCTCACCAGGCCATACGCGCCACTGATAAGCGTCAGGCTCGCGACTTCTTTCAACTTGCGGGCGTGATAGGCGATGTAGGCCCCCGAACACCAGCCGATCAGATGTGCTTTTTCTATATTGAAGTAATCAAAAATCCGCTGCAGGTCGCCGATATGCGCCGCAACACTGACGTCAATGGTGTCGATATCATCCACGGGGCTGGGGATACCGCGGCTTTCCCAGGTAACAAAGCGGAAGTCATCTTCCAGGGCCTCCCTGAGGCGGTTGGCCAGTTCCAAAGGCATGCCGACTGCGTTGATGAAGACCACGGTTTCCTTGCGCTTGTCCGCCGAGGCATAGACATTGAGGGGCACCCGGTCTTGTGTATCGATCACGTATTGACGCAAGAGGTCAGGTTTGCGTTGGCTCAGCGCCACCACCCCACCCTTGATGTAGCCCTCGACGTCTGCAATCGTCAGCGCACAGCCGCCTCCATCGGCCCGAAGAAAGGTCTTGGTGTTGTGGATGTAGGGGTTGTAAAACACGGTTTTACGGGCCAGCAGTTTCTCGATGGCCGAGGGGTTTTCCAGCCCGCTTTCATCGATCTGCAAACCACTGAGCTCAATGGCCCGGGAAATAATATCGAGCAACACGCGCACTTCGATATTGGTCGACGACGTGGCGTGGAAGATGCCCCGCGGGCAACTCGCCAGATTGTCGTACACCCGCATGATGTCCTGGCACACCTGATCTACTGGCACCAGGTTGACCCTGGCGTGGGGCTTACCCGACAGGCGCACGGTTTGTTCAGTGTTGCGCATGGCGCGCTTGAGGCGGTTGACCTCCCTCAGGAACCCATACAGGCCAGTGGTGCTGCCACCTGCGGATTGAGTGGCCTGCGGACCGATAACAATCGACGGTCGGATAATCACCAACTCAATTCCACTGGCAGTGCACAGGCGGTCAATCAAGTGCTCGGCCGCACATTTGGTTTCTTCGTAATAGTTATTGAATTCAGTGCTCTGGTGCAGGCATTCCTCCACCTCACCCGAACCAACGCCTGCGGTATAAGCAGTCGAGATATAGAAAAACGTCTGGCAGCCCAACGCCTGTGCTGCATGGAACGCATGGGTCAGGCCGTTGATATTGTGCTCATAGATAATGTCGCGGTTCTTTTCTTCGAAATTGAGCGATGAAGCAAAGTGCAGGAAGACCGCCTGCTCCGAGGCCTGCGCCCGGGACTGAGCGATATCCATCCCCGCCAACGGCTGGGTGATATCGGCGCGCCGGGCTTTCAAGCCGGCAAAAGAGAGTCGCGCGTCAGTGGCAGGATAATGCTGGCCCGCCGAGAGCACCGCATCGCGGATACGATGTCGGCACTCATTGTCGTCGCGCCCCCTGACCAGGCAGGTCACATCGAACTCACCGGTGAGCAAATGCCGATAGATAAAATGGCTTCCCAGAAAACCAGTGCCGCCGGTCACATAGAGCTTTTTCATGTCGCCTTCCTCAAACGGTAAATGACGGGCCTGCTCAGGCCGGTTCATGGGCCTGTTGCAAAGCCATCTGGCGCAATTGATTTTTGGCAATCTTGCGCAAGCCGGCACGGGGAAAATCTTCCAGGAAAATAATTTCGCGAGGCCGCTTGAAGTCGGCCAGGCGCTCGCGGCAGGCCTGTTCGATATGCCGCCTGGCGAGCGCCTGGTCCTCACGACCGCTAGCGTTGAGCACGGCAAACAACACCGGTGTTTCCGTCAACAAGGGATCGGGACGCGACACTACCGCCACTTCGCTGATCATGGCGCTGGCGTACGCAGCGAACTCAATCTCCGAAGCCGATACGTTTTCCCCGCCCACCTTGATGATGTCTTTCAAGCGCACATCAAAAAACAGCACGCCCTCGGTAGTCTCGAAAAAGCGGTCGCCGGTGATGTACCAACCGTCCTCTGTGAAGGCGTCGCGGGTTTCGCCAGGCTTGTTGAGATAGCCCAGAAACAGATTCTTGCCGGGTTGCGCGTTGAACTGCAGATCGGCACTGATTCGCGCATTGAACGGCCCGGCATTCGTGACGGGATCGGTCAACCGATAGCGGTAGCCACTCACTGGCTTGCCAATCGAATAATTGAGGTCCGCGCTGTGCTGCTCGCTCGTCACACTGCCAATGGCAAACAGCTCAGTCATGCCCCACCACCCTACGGTCTTCACACCAAACAGCGCCTCCACGTCGGTGTTGCGGCTGGGAAAACCCCAAAACCTGAAGCTGTGTCGAACCGGTTTCTCCAGGGCTGCCAGGGCATGACAAACGAACGGCAGGATCGCGGCCCATGTGCATTCAAAGTGTGCCGCATCGCTCCAGAAGCGTTGGGGGTTGAACACCCGCCGCAGCACCATGGCGGCTCCCGAAAACAATGAGGTGAGCACTTGATAGGAAAAAGCCATGGTGTGGCAGAGCGGAAAAAACACCAGCGTCACATCGTTTTCGGTGACCTGCAGGTGCTCGATATTGGACTGCGCTGACCACACCAGGTGCGCGTGGGAGATGACGACGCCCTTGGGCTGGCTGGTAGTGCCCGACGTATAGAGGATCAGCGCTGGATGATCGCCTGCGACGCACGCCATGCCGACGCAGGCCCCCCGCATGGAGACGAGCTCATCGATACCAGGAAAAACGGAGCACTCGCCGGTGTCCTCGTCCGAGGCTGCCACCACTACCAGGGAAGTATGCAGGTCGCCGGCAAACAACCCCAGGTCATTGAGTGAGGTGACGACCATCTTCGGCGCAGCATCGCTGACGATGTAGCGCATTTCTTCCTGACTGAGGCGATTACCCACTACTACAGCGGTCGCTCCGAGATAGGCGCAGGCGAATACCAGGATCAACGCATGGGCTTCGACATCGAGGCACAGCACGATTCGATCGTCACGCTTGATACCCAGCCCGGCCAAGGCCACCGCTGCGTTGCTGATAGCTTGATGAAGCTGGGCATAGGACAGCTTCGCGGCACTGCCCAGATCCGGTAAGTGCAGCGCGGTACGCTGGGCATGCCGATCGCACACCTGCGCTAATGCCAGGCATACATTTGCACCGACGCCAGGGGTCAACTGTTCCATCTCACATTCCCTTGCCATACCAAAAATAGAAGACGCACATTGCCAGCCGCGGTGCCAGGCGAAGCAGGCTCACGTACCGCACTCCAGCCTGGCCTGTGCGCGTTGCTCGATCATCACGTCGCTGTCGATCAGATGCACCTTGTAGGTCGTCAGTGCGCAGCGGGTATGCGGCCCCAACGCCTCGCCCGTCTCCAGGTCGAACCTGGCGCCGTGGTGCGGGCAAATCAGTTGGCCGCGCCGGATCAAGGCGCCGTCCATCGTCTTACCCTGATGCGGGCAGCGGTTTTCCACGGCATAGACCGCCTGCCTGGCCTGGCAAAGCAATATCGCCTGCCCTTCTACTTGAACAGCCAGCGTGCCGCCTTCCTCCAGCGCATCCCGCTTCGCGGCGAACTGACAAGCGGGCGGATGCTCTACCAACGGCGACGACGCCTTCACGACCTCACTGCTCACGTTGGGCGAACCACTGGACGATCTGGTCGATACTGCAACCGTAGAGGCCAACTGCATCCTTTTGCGCAACGGTGACCTGGCTGACACGCTCAAGCTGCGCGAACAGTGCCATCATGGTCAGCGAGTTGATTTTCAATCGAGTCTCGATCAGTGGCACATGTGGCTCGACCGTCACGGCTCGGCCCAGGGTGGCCTGCAACGCGTCCTGGACGGTCTGGCGAGTGATCTGCATCTACGCCTCCTGTGGATGCCGGCGACCCGGGCATCGGTGCGGATTGGATTTTTATATTCCCCATCTTCCTGGCGGCCATCAACCTATAAGCCTTATGGGGAGACATCTTCCCGCGCCCATGAAAAACTTACCGCACGCGGGCTTTCAGTCTTCAACTGGCCAATAGCGTTGACGGGCGAACGGATACGTGGGCAGTGACAGTTTCTGTGCCTTTACCAAGCGGTAATAATCCAGCCAATCAAAGCTGATTCCGGCCTGCACAACGTCGCAGGCAAAGCGTTCCACGTCAGCGAACGTCAGCATTTCCTCGGCCAGATGCACGCAACGCCCGGACGATGGCACGGTTACAGCCCAGGCCTGGCGGCTGACGACGAGCACTGCAACCTGGGCCGAATCAGGCCAGCCAGGGGAAGCAAGCTGGGCGGCGCCCTGCCCCTCCTGCACAAACGCGCTCAACCACTCAGGGCTAGCGTCTAGTGCCGACGATGCGCCGCACCCGAGCTGCAGACAGCGGTTGATCCAGTGGCCGTAACCCCTGTCGATCACGGCCTCGAACACCATCCCCCAGCGCACCAACTGTTGATACAGCGCCACTTCGAACGCCAGTTCGGCGCAGCGAGCCGCCGCTTCAACGGTCTGTGGCGTACTGGAGAGACGGCCCAGGCACTCTGCGTAATCATCGGCCATGCGCTGGTATCTCGGCGCCGCCAGCCATGCCTGCCGACTGGCATCGTCAAGGTGCTGCGGCTGCTCGCACAGGTAATACACCAGGCGCGGCGTGAACGTCGCCGGCGCATCCAGCACGCTGTGTGCGGCCTCTTCAAAAAACCTGTCCACGTCTATGCCTGCTTTCAACACACCAGCGAACCGCTCGCGATGTGCGCTGCGGCTGATGTTTATGGTATGCGCCAGCGCCAGACGATCAATTGGCCCGCTGTCACGGACGAAATGGGCGAACCGCAGCAGGTATTGGCGTAGTTGCTCTCGCGTTGCGGCAGACAGACAAATCGGCACGTCCACCGCTGCGTCGGTCCCGCGCACCAGAGCTGGCGCAACGGACTGCAGCACGCTGAACACATTGGTGCCGCCGATCCCCAGGCAATTGATCGCTGCCAACCGCGCAGTGTCGGCGGGTTGCTCCAGCGCCTGCGACCACACCCGGGTGTCCTGGCTGACCCGGAACGGCGAATGCTCGAAATCGATGCGCGGATTGGGCGTGGTGAAATTGAGTGAAGGCACCAGGGTGTCGTGCTTTAGCATCAACGCCACTTTGATCAGGCTGGCGATGCCGGCTGCCTGTTCAAGGTGACCAATATTGGATTTGACACTGCCTATCGCACAAAAACCGTGGTCCTGGGTATCCAGGCGGAAGGCTTTTTCAAGCGCCTTGATTTCCAGAGGGTCGCCCAGGCTGGTGGCGGTACCATGACACTCCACATAACTGATCTGCCGCGCATTGGCGCGCGCCAGCGTGATCGCCCGCACCATGGCTTTGGCCTGCCCTGGCACACTGGTGGCGGTGTAGCCGATTTTCATCGCCCCATCATTGTTGACATGGCTGGATTTGATCAGCGCATACACATGATCACCATCGCGTATCGCGTCGGCGTGGCGGCGCACGATGACGCTCGCCACGCCGCTGCCGAACAACGTGCCGCTGGCATCACTGGAAAACGGACAGCAACGACCGTCGCGAGACAATAACGGGCTCTGTCCGAGGGGATAACCGGTATGGTGCGGAATACGAATGGCGGCTGCCCCCACCAGCGCAGTGTCGACCTCCCCCAGGCGCAGAGCGTTGCAGGCCAGGTGCAACGCCACCAGCGAACTTGAACACGCGGTCTGCACGGTCATGCTCGGGCCTGTCAGGTTGAGCTTGAAGGACAGGCGCGTGGCGAGAAAATCCTTGTCGTTACCCTGGTGAACCAGGCTGGCGGTTTCATGATGCAAGGGGTCGAGACGGTCACCAAACTGATGCAAATAGCTGGTGGTGATGCCCCCCATGCATGCATAGACACCCGTCACGCCGGCTTGAGCCGCCTTGACATGCCCGGCATCCTCAAGCGCCTCATACCCCACCTCCAGCAACAGTCGATGCTGCGGATCGAGCAATATGGCCTCGCGCGCGGAAACCCCGAAGAACCGCGCATCGAACCATTCGATGCCTTCAAGCACCGGGCTGCGCCGGATATAACCAGGCTCGCTCCATTGCTCGCGGGTGACACCCGCCGCGCTCAGTTGCTGATCGTCAAGGTCAACGATCGACTCGCGGCCCTGGCGCAGGTTCTCCCAGAACACTCGCTGGTCAGGTGCACCCGGAAAGCGGCATGCCAACCCGACAACGGCCAGGTCGCCCAGATGGCTCTCTAGGGCCTGGCTCACAGTTGGCGCAGATCACGCAGTTGGGCGTCCAGCGGGTCCGGACTCGGCCCCGGCACACCCTGTTGCGCATACGCTCGACACAAGTCCGCAACGGTCACGATGCTGGTGATCGCCACGGCATCGGCGAAGGGGTCTGTTCCATAAACCGCTTCCAGGTTGCTGATCAGCGTCGCCAGGTCCAGGGAGCTCAGGCCCAAGTCGCTGAAGCGGCTGTCAATTTCCACCGCCACCAAAGGCCCACCCTTCGCCCCCAGAACCTGAGCGATCTGGTGCTCTACTTGATCGAATACTTGATCCATGACTTGATGATTCAGCATGTGAAACCTCCATCGACTGCAATGTTTTGACCGGTGACAAAGGTGCCCCGGTCTACCAGGTACAGGATCAGATCCGCCACTTCCTGCTGGGTACCCAGACGCCCCAACGGTGTGCGGCGCTCGATCCTGCTGAGTGTCTGGGGGCTCAGGTCCTTGACCATGTCACTGGAAAAGTAGCCAGGCGAAACCGAGTTGACGCGAATGCCCCGTGGGCCCAGCTCCTTGGCCAGGCTGCGGGTCAAGCCATCCATCGCGGCCTTGGTTGCGCTGTAAACCGTCAGGCCGGAATGACCCCGCAGGGCATTGATAGATGACACATTCACCACGCTGCCCGCGCCACGCTTGAGCAGCTTGGCCGTGACCAGCTTGGTCAGGTACAACTGGCCCTTGAGGTTGATATCAAGCGCACTGTCGATGTCCGCCACGCGCATCGTGCTGAGGATGCCTTCAACACCGGTGGCGGCATTGTTGACGAGCCCGTCGAGGCCACCGAAGCGCTTTTCCACCTGCTGGACGAAGGCGGTGAGCGCTGAGTAGTCGGTGCAGTCCAGTGCCTGCCAATGAAAGTCGGCACGCTCGCTCAACTCCGTGACAGCCGGAGACTCTCGACGACTGAAGGTCGCGACGTTATAGCCTGCCTCCAGGAAACATCGGACCGTCGTCAATCCCAGGCCCTGGCTACCGCCACTGACAATGATGGTGCCCTTTACCGCAGATGGAGCGCTGTCATGGCGAGTGTGTAAAGCGTCAGAAACTGCATCAGTCATTGCGAGGCCACCTTGATTTTCTTGAATCGATCGCTGTGCAGGCGCCCGGTCACAAATTCGATATGACGCGGCACCTTGAAATCTTCCAACCCTTGCTGGCAATGCAGCATGATCTGGCGCTTGGTGTCGTCGGTGTCCAACTCACCCTCCAGAACGACCGTGGCGGCCACGATCTGCCCGGTGACCGGACTCTTGCGCCCCCATACCACGGCATCCTTGACGAAGGGGAGGCTCAACAGCCGACTCTCGACTTCTACCGGCAGCACTTTGAGCCCTCCCACATTGATCAGGCTTTCTCCACGCCCGAGGATGCGGAAATAATCGCCACGGGTTTCAACCAGATCCCCCGTGCATAGCCAGCCCTCCTGATCGATCACCGACGGCGCGTTCAGATAGCCGAGCATCGCGGTGCGGGTCTTGATCCACAGAATCTGATCAACCACCTTCACCTGCACATCGTCAGTGGCAATTTGAATCCACAGCGAGTCACTCGACTCCGAGCGCGTGGAGAGGATGCCCAGCTCGCTCATGCCATAGGTCTGCTTGAAACGCACAGCCGGGAACACCTCGTTCAGCGCGGCCAGGGTCGATTCGGGCATGGTCTCGGTGCCGTAGGTCACCAGTTCCAGGCTGGAAAGATCGTAGGTCTCGTACGCCCGTCCCCATAGCAGCATGTTGAGAAATGTAGGGGTGGCGGGAAGGAGCTGGATCCGGTGTTCAGCAATCTGCCGGCAAATGCTCACGGCGTCGCGGGAATCGAGCTTGACCAGTGTCGAGCCGCTGAATAAACAGTGCAGCAACGTATTGAAACCGCCGATATGGTCCAGCAACAGGAATGCAGCCGTGGTACGAGGCCTTGAGCGCGGCGCATCGCGGTATTTGGCAAAAAGCCTTTCGAGGCTGAGCAGGATGGCCTTGGGCTCGCCGCTGCTGCCTGAACTGAGCAATATCAGACCGGCTTCTCGGCGATCGAACAGGCCTGCCACCAACTCGTGGGTGGGCAACTGTGTGGTTAACGCCTGCAGATCGCCGGAGTGATCGGCGTCGATGATCCAACTGGCCCCTGTCGTACGTGCCACCGCCGCGCAGCGTTCAGACGAACTGCGATTGAGTGGCACCACCACGCAATGCCGGGTGTACAAGGCCAGAATCGCCCCCACCATCGCGCAGCTATAATCACCATTGATGATTACCGTGCAGCACGCGATGTTCTGGTGCGCCAGAAGCGCCTGCCAGGACATCATCGCTTGCCCTATGGCGTTGAAGGAGGACTGCTGCCCATCGGCGATCAGCGCAATGCCGTCGCCGAACGAAGCCAGGCGGTCGCTGATCCAATTACGTTCCTCTCTCATGTCTGCCTGTGCTCCTGTTGCTGTTTGCCAAAACACCGCACGAACGCTCAAGGCGATGCGCGAGCCATCCTGGCCGACAACCCGACCAGCCCTCCAATCAGTAACCGCGCCAGCCTGGCCAACCTTCCGGGAGCGCGAAAGCCCCAGATGGCATCCATCCAGGCGGGCAATTGCAGCAACTCCACCGACAGCCCAGCGCGGCTGCGCAGGTACACCACGTGGGATAACCCACCGCCAACCGGCGGCGTGCTTGAGCTGAAGCCTTCACGCAGCACGCGTCGGTAAAGGGCATTGAAGTGGCTTGGGCGGCGTACGCCCAGGGCGACATTCATCAGTCCGGGTTCATTGAGTGGTCGTACGGCGCCCACGCCTTGGCGGTGCACCAGTTCGATCCAGTGCTCACCCGCATCCAGGGCGCAGCGCGGCGTGTCGCAGCTGACCGTGGCCGAGGGCTGGCACGCCGACAGCGGCAGCCCCAGCGCCCGATGAAAATAATCCACGGCGTCCTCCAGATCTTCGACCACCAGCCGTACGCCGATAATGCGCCCGACCGCGCCGCCAGCCTCAGCCTCCACCAGTTGCACCGGTACGCCATCGGGGTCGCGCAGCACTGTGCCGGCGAGGTCGACGGGTATACCGGCCGCCTGCAAGCGCGCCACGGCGGCGTCTATATCGGCTACCGCGACAAACAAGCGCTCGTAGCCGCTGCGTGTGCGCGTTGCCGCCGGCAACCGGCACGGTTGGCTGAACTCGAAGAATTCAAGCTGAAAAAATGCCTGTGCGTCAGCCATCCAGTAATTGACGCCCTGCACCACCGTCATCTCGAACAGTCGGGCAGCCATGGGTCCGCGAACCTGAAAACTGCCGGTGGCACGCAAACCCAACAACGCGGCATAAAACTGCATGCTGGTGGTGGCGTCGGCGGAGCAGATTGCGACCTGGCACAATCGCGGTGGCGCAAGTTCGGACCTGCTCACGGGCGATTCCGTGGCGTAAAGGAAATGGCAAATCGCTCGCTCAAGCCTGCGGCGGGGTTGGAGAAATCCATCTTGATATCGCTGAGCTTGCACGCCGGGCGCAAATCGGTGTGATACAAAAACAGCGCCAGGTTCAACGACAACAGGATATTGGCCAGCCCCGCCCCGATGCAGGTGTGCGGCCCACGACCGAAGGGTGCCCAGGCGCCGCTGGCGCGGTGTTCAAGCCGCGGCTCTTCATAGCGAGTGATGTCGAAGACCTGAGGGTTCTTGAACCACGCAGGATCCGTGTGGTTGGCAGTGGTGAATAGAATGATGTCCTGCCCTTTGTCGATCGAGTAACCCTGGAACTCGAAGTCTTTCGCTGCCGTACGGCGCACGGCGTAGGCCGTTGGATAAAGACGCATCACCTCGCGGATGAAGTTCTTCAGGGTCTCCATGTTTTCCAGGCCATCAGCGTCCGGCAATCCCTGGCTGAAACAGGCATCCACTTCATCACGCAACGCCTGGTGCAAGTGCGGCTGCTTGAAAAGCTCCAGCAACATGAAGCTCAAGGTGGCACCGACGGTGTCGATGCCTGCCAGGTAGGAGATGATGGCGTGGTTGCGCATATCTCCTGGGGTAAACCACTGGGGCTGGACCATCTGCCCTTTTTCCTTGAGCGTCTGGAAGTAACCCTGGGTTTGCTCCTGGGTCCGTTCCGACTCGATAATCCGGTCGGCCAGCGCCTGCACCTGCTTTTTCGCCGCCCGGTAACCCGGCAGGCGCAACGCCAGCCGCGGCCACTTTTTCAGGGCACAAACGTTCATCGCGGTATTCTGATACCGCATCAGCGCCTCGACTTCATCCGGCGTGGGTTGATAACCCTGCAGTGATCCACCAATCTGCTGCGACAGCACATGCCGAAACAGCGCCGACACCTTTTGATCAACGCCGTAGCGCGCTTGCAGGGTATCCGTGAAGATCTGCGCAAGCATGGGAATGCGCTCGTTGAACGCCGACTTGGAGAACAGCGGCTTCATCAGGTTGCGCTGGAAGCGATGGGCATCACCATCCACGCCGATGAACGAATGCGGGCATTGCATCTCTTGCAAGGTCGCTTCCCAGAACCCGCTTGAGACAAAGCAATCCTTGCCCTTGTCCGCCACGAATCGGTTCGCCTCCATGCCGGCCAATACCACGAAGTTCATATGCGCGGCCTTGACCCGGTAGACATCGCCATAGGTACTGCGCGTGGTTTGCAAGAAGCCCAGGGGGTTGCGGATCAAGGCAAGCGCACTGCCGAGCAGTGGCCAGCCCTTGACCACGGGAAGCTGGCGGTTGCCGGCCCCACTCGAGACCTCTCTTTCCCACGATGTCATCGTTGCTCTCCCGGATGGCGTTTGGTCTATGCATTGCCGCGCCCTGCCTGCGACACATCAGTGCCCAGCGAAAAAAGCATAACCAAAAGCGGCGCGATCCAAACCTATAAGCACTGATAGGTAAATTAGCCGAGGTCGATCTCGGGTGTGGCGCAGATGCCCGGCAGCCTCCATGGCGGCGTCACCGTGTGGGGGGCCGCTTGGCGCCGACACAGGCAGGCCAGGTCGAGGGTACGCACGCGGGGAATGACTTCCTGCACGCGCAGGCAAAACCTGGCCCGAGGCGATTCATGACAGGCAGCCACAGCCAGGCAGTAGCGCGCCAGCAGCAGTGTTGACCAGAATTGCCAATGCCGGGCGTCGGTTGTCGGTGGGTTGAATTGAAGGGAATGCCCGCAGCTTGGCCCCAGCCGGAAGGCAAAGCTGTCGAGCGGTACAGCAAGACCTTCGCCGCGGGCCTTTATGTAGGCTTCCTTGAGTGTCCATATCTCGAAAAATCGCTGCGCACGGTGCGCTGCGCCACACTGCTGCAGGTCGTGGCGCTCGGCGGCCGCAAAGAACGTATCGGCCACCGAAACGCCGTCGCCCTGGCGCTGCAGGTCTTCAACATCGATGCCGATTGCCTGTCGCGACACGGCCATGACGATCAAGCCATCGGTATGGGAAACATTGAAGTGCAGGGACTGCGAGGGGTCCAACACCGGATCGATACACGGCTTGCCGTGATCGTTGTAGGCAAAGCACCAGTGCTGCGGGGGAATACCGGGGCGATACATCGACAACACATGACGCACAAGCGCCCGGGTAACCAGGTACTGATGGCGATGTCGGGCAAAATGAAATTGCGCCATCCGCTGGCGCTCACTGTCACTGAGCACCGCGGCATATTCGGCCAACAGGTCAGCCGCGACGATCAACTCATCACGACAGACCCACAACTGGATATCGCCCGGTGGTAACGGCCACTCACGATCCATCGTGACTCCAGCGGCACCACCTGGTGCCGCTCGACAGCGCGGCACCAGGTCGGCATTGCCTCAGGCCAGTACGCTACGGCGCAGTTGAATACGCACAGGGTCGCCCTCGGGCAGCTCGACTTCGTCCACTGCCAGCGGCGCCTCAAGATCGCTGCGCAACAAGCTCTGGACCAGTAACTGGCTCTTGAGCCAGTCCTCGTGGTGCACCAGGATCTCATCGACATAGGCACCGCCGAGCACGGCGATGTCGACTTTTTCGGTGTAGCCCAGCTTGGCTTTCTTGCGCAGGTCTTGCAGCCTGCGGTTGAGCTCACGTACGGCGCCTTCGCGCTTGAGCGAGGCATCGATGTCCAAGTCCAGCCAGACCACCATGTTCTCGACAATCCCGACGTTATTGAGCGTGTCACGCACGGTCAGGCGACGCTCGAACTCGTGGGGCTGGATCGTCTGCCCTGCGGCAACCAGCCCCCCCTGTTCATCGATTACATACTCTCCAGCCTTCACCGCTGTGGTGACCGCCTTCATCGCCGGGCCCAGTCGCTTGCCGAGCAAGGAGAAGATCAATACCACCACGGGCTGCGCCCACTCGTCGGCATCGGCGGCCCACTGGACCTGCTTGACGTTGAGTTCCTCCTCGAGGAACTGTGCATAGCGCTCCAGTACGGCCTGTTCGATACCCGCGACGCGAATGCTGCGCAACGGAAACTTCTGCGAAACCCCATTGGTTTCGCGCACATTGCGCACGCTGGCGATCAAGTTACGCAGGCTGCTCATTTCATCGGCCAGCTCGTACGACAGGTACTGGCGATCGATGCTCGGCCAGTCTTGCAGGTGCACAGAGTCGGCATACCCCAGTTCGGTGTAGACCGCCTCAGCCAGAAACGGCATGAAGGGCGCCAGCAGACGAGCAAAATTAGATAACGCGTAGTGCAGCACTTCATAGCACTGGCGCTTGTCGTCATCCAGGCCATCGCGCCAGATGCGTGCCTTGTTCAAGCGCAGGTACCAGGTACTCAAGACGTTGATGAACACTTCGATACGCGAATAGATCTTGGAAAAATCCAGAGACTCCATCCACATCTTGATATCCGATTCCAGCGCCGCCAACTCATGCAACAAGTAGTGGTCCAGGACATTGTCCAGGGGCTGGCCAAGGTCGCCGGAAGGACTGAACTGGTCGATTTCGGTGAACGTTTTATAGAACTGCAGGCAATTCCAGAACAGCAGATGGTAGCGGCGCACCACGTCGCGCACCGACTCTTCACTGAACTTGATGTCCTCTCCCTTGCAGACCGGCGATGCCAGCAAGGCCACGCGCAAGGCGTCCGAACCGTGGGTCTGCATGAGATCCATCGGGTTGGGGTAGTTCTTCAGGCGCTTGGACATCTTGCGACCGTCCTTGGCCAGAATCACCCCGTGGCACATGGCGTTCTTGAAGGGGTTCTGCTCGAAACAGCCGGTGGAGATGACCATCATCGTGTAGAACCAACCGCGGGTCTGCGCAAGGTACTCGACGATGAAGTCGGCAGGGAAAGTCTGTTCGAACTCCTGCTTGTTTTCGAACGGGTAGTGCCGACTGGCGAACGGCATTGCGCCCGATTCGAACCAGCAATCGAAGACACCGGTCACCCGACTCATGGTGCCCTCGCAGCACTGGCAGGCGAAACGATGCTCGTCGATATGAGGCACATGCAGGTCTTCGACCTTGCGCCCGGAACGCGCTTCGATCTGCGCGATGCTGCCCATCACCTCGACGGTGCCGCACTGGTCACAGCGCCATACCGGGATGGGCGCACCCCAGAAACGGTTGCGTGACACCGCCCAATCGCGGGCATTACGGATCCAGTCCCCGAAGCGCCCTTCCTTCACATGCTCGGGCACCCAGTTGACCTGGCTGTTGTTTTCCACCAACTGCTCGCGCAGCGCCGACGCGCGGATGAACCAGGACTCTACCGCGCGATAGATCAGAGGGTTATCGCAACGCCAGCAGTGTGGATAGTTGTGTTCGATCTGTTCTTGCTTGAACAGCAAGCCACTGCTCTTCAGATCTGCAAGGATGCGCGGCGTGGCCTCGAAAATATTCTGCCCGGCATACTGCGCCACCGCATCGGAAAAGGTACCGTCGTCGCGAACAGGGTTAGGTGCAGGCAACTCGTATTGCTGCCCGAGCAAGGCGTCGTCCTCACCGAACGCAGGGGCAATGTGGACAATGCCAGAGCCATCGCCCATCTGTACGAAGTCGGCGGTGACCACGCGATGGGCCGAGGCATCGATCACCTCGCCGACCACCGGCAGATAACGCAGCCCAGCCAGCTCTGCGCCGGTACAGCGTTCCAGGATCACCGGCTCATCGAACAAGCCGCCCAGGCAACCTTCGGCCAGCCATAGGCGCTCTTCGCCGTGCTCGATGCACACATAGTTTTCATCGGCGGCCACGGCCAGTGCGACGTTGGCAGGCAACGTCCAGGGTGTGGTGGTCCATGCCAGGAAGAAAGTGTCCGGGCGGTCTTGTTGCCTGAACTTGACATAGGCGGACATATCGCGGCGCGGGCGGAAGGCGTCGTCCAGGCGCGCCTCGAAATTCGACAACACCGTCTGGCAACGCACGCAGTAAGGCACGATCTTGCCGCCCTCGTAGACATGCCCCTTGTCATGCAAGGTTTTAAAGCCCCACAGCACCGACTCCATGTAGTCGTTATCCATGGTCTTGTAGGCGCCATCGAAATCGACCCAACGGCCCATCCGGTTGACAAAGCCACGCCAGTCATCGGCGTACTTGAGCACCAGCTCTCTGCACTCGTCGTTGAACTGCTCCACGCCAAACTCGAGAATATCGCGCTTGGACTTGAAGCCCATGGCCTTCTCGACTTCGAACTCCACCGGCAAGCCGTGGCAATCCCAGCCCCAGCGGCGTGGGACCTGTTTGCCGAGCATCGTCTGGTAACGCGGTATGACGTCTTTGATATAGGAAGTCAGAATATGGCCGTAGTGCGGCAGGCCGGTAGCAAACGGCGGGCCGTCATAAAATACGTACACCGGCTTACCCTCACGGGCGCTGATGGATTGCTCGAACGTCTTTTCTTTTTCCCACCGCTCGAGTACCGCATCTTCCATTGCCGGAAATCTAACCGGCCCACTTCCTTCCGTACTCATCAGTCACACCTGTCAGTAAAAACAAAAAAAGCACCCCCTCGGGGCTTTACCTTACCTGGCGGTCTGCCGCCGCCATCGCCCGTCAATCCACGTCTGCCTCACCCTGTCGACTGGCGGCCGATACAACTGACGGCGCACAAAAAGGGGTGAGAAAAGCAGGTGGCACGGTACGACAGTCAAACGCTTCCAGCGTTTGCAGAAACCCCAGCATAACCTTGGATACACTCTCTTGTGTATCAGAGAAAAGCGTGTAGTGCCCCCAATCGTCCATGATGCGCACCTGCGCATTGGGCAGAATCTCTCCCAGGCTCAGTGAGTCCTGGAACGACACCATGGTGTCTTGCCGCCCCCCTATCACCAGGACTGGCACGCTGATCGGGGCACACCACTGGCGATCCACTTCAGGCTCAGCGGCGCTTTGGATCAGGTACATATAGCGCAGCAATGCCTGGGGGCCGCTTTTGAAGGGAGCCTCCACCAAGCCGCGGATGCGCGCATCGGCCAGCCCTGTGAGGCGGGTGGCTGTCTGTTCCGTGTTATTGGCGAAGATGGTGTGGTACATGAAATCGAGCTTGGACTCATCTTCGACCAATATGCGACTGACCTTGCCAATGGCATCGCCAGCCACTGCGCTGTAGCGGCTATTGAAGAAATTCGGGCTGTTGAACAACAGCAGCGCCTCCAAGCGTGCGGGCCATCTGCGCGCATAAGCCAACGCGGTATGAATGCCGGTGCACCAGGCGGCCAGTACCACCGGGCCAGGAGCGAGCATGACCATCAGGTGTTCCAGGTCGCGCACCTGATCGTCCAGCGCATATTCGCGAAACCTATCGTCATACGCTCCCGGCAATCCGCGCCGTTCCCAGGTGACAAAGCCAATACCGGCCGCCTGCAGCGCCTGGGCCACGCCCTGCGTCACGGCGTTGCCGATGCCCAGGGCATTGACGAACACCACGGTGCCACCCGGCGCCTGCGTGTGTAGCACCTCCAGGCTCAAGCCATCGTGCGTGATCAGTTGCATGCTGTGTGTCCCTCTCTTCACTGTGCCTGCTTGCCCCAAGGTGCCTCATGTACCGGTTTGTCGCTGCCCCGCCACGCCTGCTGCCAGATTGTTGATCTCGTCCCAGATGTGCAGCGAACGGCTTTGCCATGCCAACGGATAGCGGCTGGCGGCGGCCTGATAGAAATCCGCCGCGGCCTCCCGATCCGTCGCAGCCCGCCGGCAATACTCGTTCAGGGCCCAGCCATAGGCCGAAATCGCCAGGCCCGAACCCAGGCCGGCGTTGGGCGAGCCGGTGCCGGCTGCATCTCCTACCAACAACAGGTTGCCATCAACTACCCGTTCGGCCCTGCTGTGATGCACCGCAATACGTTGCGTCAACCAGTTGATCCCCTGGTGCTCGACGCCCCAGCTTTTGGCGAAGAAGTCAGCTTTGTCCAAAAGCAGCTCGAGCGCCGGTGGCGTCGGTGTGCTGCTGTAGAACGCCACGCCAAACTCTTTGCGCACAGGGTAGGCCAGGCCAAAAGCGCAGTGATCGAGACGCCCGCGCGAATCGAAGGCGAACTCATAGCTCAAGCGTGACGTCGCAACCTCACTGGCGCAGTGAAACACATACCAGCTCTCACTGCCCTGAGGGGTCTGCAGCAGCGTGCACTCGATGCCCGCGGCCTGGGCCACGGCACTGCGCGCACCGTCAGCGACCACAACCAGATCGGCATCGAGGGGGAATGACGGCGCACCTGCCGTTGCACTCAGCAACACTTGCCAGGTAGCGGGCCTGCTGTCGTCGGCGACCACCGTCGCCTGATGGTCGGCGATAAACCGCACGCCCCGCGCGCAAGCCTGCTCCATCAACACCGCCTGCAAGTCGGCCAGGGAAATGGCCATCACCGACTCACCCACGAACAGCTCGGCGACTGTCTCGTCTCCATACGCCATGCTTGCATCGATACTGTCGAGAATGCCGGCCGGCAACTCGCGGGAGAAATACCGGGTGCGCTGCCCGGCGCTATTGAGGTAGAAATCGTGTCGCACGATCCGTGCGGCGCGCCGTGCCACGGCATCCAGCACCCCGATGCTTTTCAGGTAGGGCAAGGTGTGAGGGTAAAGCGTGACCATTTGCATACGGTTGATCGCGGTACGCTTTTCGACCACATACACCTGCTCGAAACCATTGGCCGCCAGGGTCAGGGCTGCCACCAGGCCAGCCGGCCCGGCCCCCAGCACCACACCGCGTTTGCCGGCCCATGCCCGCTCCGGCAGCGCGGCGGGTTGGTGGGCAAAATCGAAGGCGTAGCCGTTGCGGTGGTATACCTGCAATTGTTCCGGCGCAACATAGTTACTCGCCGCAGGCACACTCGGCACGATCGGCGTAGCGGTCGACGGCATCGGCTCGCTGACCGGAGGCGGCGTGGGAGCGAGCATTTGCTCAAGCTGTTCGATCAGCGCGCCGGCTGTCCTACACAGCACTAACTGCGGGCCGTCACGACTCTCATCCAGCCCCTCCAATGCCTGGCAAAGGCAAGCCGCCAGCACCAGCATGGTCACTGAATTCAAACCGTAATCAAGCAACGGCTTGCCCAATTGCAACGTGTGCGGATCGATTTGCGTCAGTGCGGCGATTTGCGCACGCACCACCTCATGCACATCCTCGGCGTTCGCCTCCAGCGCGATGGCTATCGCAGGCGCAGGCGTGGCGGATGTGTCAACGGTCGGCAGCCAACAGTGAACCTTGGCAAACGGATAAGTCGGCAGCTCGACGATGCGGCGGCCAGCACGCAGGCTGGCCTGGCGAGACACCTGTTGCAGGCTGATCTGTCCAACGACCCAGGCCCGGGCCTGCTCTTCCAGGCTCAACGTCTGGCGCTCAAGGGGCGCGGTATCCGGCACCTCGACCTCCTCAAGGTCACCATAGTGAATCACCACGCCGTCCACACTGCCCTGTTGCCGGTGAACACAGGCCAGCGCCGCATCCAGAGTGTCGAGCAAGGCGCCAGGTTGGCGCTGCACCCATGCCACCCGGCAGTTCATGGCTTCACGACCCTGGCTGAGGGTAAACGCCAAGTCATCCAGGGTGAGCGAAGGGGTGGCAGCCAATGCTTGCCGAGCACTGCCAAGCACAGCCTGCAGGCGCTCGTTAGTCGCTGCGGAAAAAACCAATAGCCACGGGCCTGGCGTTGAGACCGGCTCAACGGCGGCGGGTGCAGCGTCGTACGCCTGCAACAGCAGGTGGGCATTCGCACCGCCAGCGGCGAATGTATGCACAGCGGCACGGCGCGGTGTCGGCCAGGGCATGCCGCCAGGTGCATCGCTGGGATGGTGCCAATGCTCCAGGCTGCGCTGGGCCCGCAGCGGCGCCTCATCAGCGCGGGTTTGTGGATTAAGCGGTTCGGTCAGGATCGACGGCACCAGCACCCGGTCACGCAGTTGCAACGCCACCTTGATCACCTGCGCCAGGCCAATCGCGGCTTCTGCATGGCCAATGTTCGACTTCACCGAACCCAGACGGCAGTGTGGCAAGTGCGTATTGCGCGGCCCATAGACGCTTCGCAACGCCTGGAACTCAGCGACATCGCCCAGGGTTGCACCTGAGGCCGAGGTCTCGACGTAATCGACACTCCGGGGGTCGATGCCCGAGCGCTGGAAATGCCGCGACAGCAGGGTCTCGAACGCAGCAGCACTCGGCACGCTGTAGCCGGGTGTATAGCCTTTGTGGCTGATAGCGGTGGACTTGATCACCGCAGTGACCGTGTCACCTTCTTCAATCGCCTGTTTGAGCGGCTTGAGCAGCACCGCAGCCACGGTTTCACCGGGCAGGAACCCGTCTGCCTGCCCGTAGGCTCGAACCCCCGGATGACTGGCGAGCAGTTGCCCCTGGCACAACGCAATATATTTGAACGGGTGGATAGACAGATTCGTCGCCCCCACCACCGCCAACCGGCAACTGCCGCTGCGCAGGCTTTCGCAGGCCAGATGCAGCGCCGTTGCCGCCGAGGAACACATGGTGTCGAGCGCCAGGCTGGGACCCTTGAGGTTGAAAAAATGCGAAATCCGGTTGGCCATGCTTGCGGTCGATGACAAGGCTACCGTGGCCTTGCGCGGCACATCGGCGTCGAACGCGTGGTACTGCTGATACATCGAACCGGTAAACACCCCGACCTCGCCGTCGCAGGACTCAGCCAGGTAATCGCGGGTGTAGCCGATGCGTTCGAACAAGGTCCAGACCTCCTGCAAAAGCAGGCGCTCCTGAGGGTCCATCAACTGGGCTTCGCGCGGAGAAATGCCGAAAAACAGTGAATCGAAACGGTCCACATCCTCGATGAACCCGCCCCATCGGCAATACGCCCTGCCCGGCTCACCCTTTTGTGCACTGAAATACGTGTCGGTATCCCAGCGGGTCGCCGGCACTTGCGTAATGCTGTCTACGCCAGCACGCAAATTGTCCCAGAACTGCTCCACCGACGCCGCACCAGGAAAGCGTCCCGCCATGCTGATGATGGCAATATCGCCAGCTTCCACCGCCACGGGATCAGGGGTTTGCGCCGTCGGCTGGGGTGCCGGCAGCATACGCAGGCGTGCCTTGGCCTGCTCGATGCTCAGCCGGCCCTCGCGCAGTTCGTCGAGGATGGTCTTCAGGGTCATAAGGGTCTCTCTCACCGGCCAAACAAGGTTGAGATTCGCTCGCCGACTTCCGGCTGATGCATTGTCAACGCGTGCATCGCCAGCTCACGCTCAATGACCGCGGGGAGGTCTTCGCGCAGCTTGCGATTTAGATGGTGCTTGAGCGTGACCAGCGACAACCGGGGCTTGTCGGCCAACTCCATCGCCAACTCCAGGGCGTGGGCCAGCACCTGGGCACGCGGTAACACTGCAAACGGCGCGCCGCGTGCTTCAAGTAGCGCACCACTGTAGCTCTGCGCCGCCAGGAGCATTTCCTGGCCGAGGCTACCGAGCCGGGAGGGCAGGATATAGGTCGCGCCCATGCCGGGGGTAAAGCCGTACTTCATGAAGTTGGCGGTATACAGGCTCTCGCGGGACAACACCACGATGTCGCAGAACAAGCCCATTACCAGGCCGCCGCCGATAGCATGCCCCTGCATCGCGGCGATCACCGGGATCTTGCATTCAAATGCAAGGCTGTAGACATTGGCATCGGTAAAATCGCCACGCGTCTGGTTCAAGGCAAGCAGCCCTTCGCGGGTGCCGCCACTGCAAAAAAAACTGTCGTAGCCCGTGATCACCACTGCCTTGTAGGCGTCGCTGGCGTTGATTCGCGCATAGGCCTGTATCAATCCGTCGATCAACGCCGGCGTGAAGGTATTCTTATGCTCACGGTCCTGGAGCGTGAGCACCACTACCCCGTCGTCACGCGCCTGAAAATCGATGACACTGTCCATCGGCACTCCTCTTTGCAACGATTCGCCAGCCATGGGCGCGCCCGTCAGGCACATCAATCAGGCTCCCATGGGAACAGGCCGTGGCTGACATAGCGGTGGATGTTTTCGCGGGTGCGCGGGTTGCTGAATACCTGGTGATTTTGCTCGATGGCCATCTGTCGGGCGTCGAACGGTAACGTGGACAGCCTGTTCATATAGCCCTTGTATTGCTCGACGCCATGCTTGGACAGGCGCCGCAAGCGCAACAGGTGGCGGCGCAGCAACGCATCGCTATCGCTTGCCACGTCGTCCGCCAGCCCCCACTGGCTGGCCTGTGCCGCACTGACCGGCTGGGTCGACAGCGTCAGGTAATGCGCGCGCTGGAAGCCCACGCGACGAATCAGAAACGGCAACACACACGCCGGCATTACGTCAAAGATGAGTTCCGAGAGGCTGAACTGGGCATCGGTATGGCTGAGAACGATGTCACTCGCAGCCACGAAGCCCATGCCCCCGGCGTTGGCCTTGCCCCGTACATGACTCACCGTGATGAACGAACCGGTAACCATACGCTGCCAGATTTCATAGAGCCGCTCTGGTTGATGGCGTTCGCTGGCGCCGCGCACGGCGTCGTCATGCATGCCTTGGAAATCTGCGCCGAAACAAAAAACCTCGGGCCCGCCTTCAAGCACCAGCACGGTCGAATGCGCCTGGCAGTGTTCCAATACCCATAGGCATTCGTCGACCATTTGGCGGTTGATCGTATTGTTCGACTCAGGACGCGCAAAACGCAGGAATGCCAGGCTGCCTTCAGTGCGAAACTCGGTGGCCTGGAAGTTCATGGCTGGAAACTGTATTCGCGGTGGTAACCGTTGATCGCGCTTAACAGTAACTTGCCCGACAACCCTCCCGCCGCGATTACGCTGTCGGTGACTGGACAGGCGACGGTGTGGTCGCGGGTACCAAACCGCACGGCGTCATTGCCCAGCAGGATTGACTCGTACTCAGCCAGGCTCAGGCTATAGCGACTATCGAGTTGTTGTGCGATGGCCTGGGCAGACAGATGATCACGACTCTGGGGCGTGACCGTACCGCTGAAAAACTCCGAGCAGCAACCCGAGCCATAGGAAAAGCATCCAATACGCCGAGGCTCATCGAACCGCGCGGTGCTGATGATGCCGGCCAGGGACAGAAACATCGTGGCCCCCATGATATTGCCCACGCGTTGGCAGTACGCCAGCCCGGGCGCCACACGCTGGGCGAAATCAGCTTCGATGGCTGGCGGGTCGGCTGGCGCGAACTTGCGCATCATCAAGCGGTGCGCGCCTTTGACCATGCCACCAAAAGGCGTGTGAAACGCCAGGTAGTCGAACGTGCGAGCATAGTCCACGTCGTCGACCCGAAGGCGATATTCATTGAAGGTTTGCTCACAGCAATCCAGGTACGACATCAACGATAGATCGGCGTCCCCGGCTTCGCTGTCGGGCTCCGGCCGACAGGTGTCCATCACCTCGAAGCTGTAATAACCACTGGCGCCGATGTCGAGGCTGAATACATGCGGCTTGTCACTGATCAACATGGCCACTGCGCCCGCACCGCCACTGGGTTCCGAAAAAGCCCAGTCCTGCGCCGCGGCGCCGCCTTCACCAATCATCAGGAAGCGACACAGGTCCACTGCGACCACCAGTGCCTTGGCATTGGGCGAGGTCTGGGACAACACGAACTGCACCGCGCTATGAAAACCGGCAGTGCCCGAGTAGCAGGCCTGCTTGAGTTCGAAAACCCGGCAGTTTTTTTTCAGCCCCAAGTAGTCATGCACATAAGTACTGACGGACTTGCCGAAATCGATTCCCGACTCGGTACAGGTAATCAACAACTCAATCTGATCGCGCTCTTGCGGGCTCAAGGCATCGATCAGTGGCTTGGCGGCATTCACGGCAAACGTCACCGGGTCTTCGCTGTGCAACGCCACGCTCTTTTCGTGCATCAACAGGTTGCCGAAACGCTGGGAGTCCAGCTTGCGGTGTCGCGCAAGCATGGTCACATCCAGGCTCGCCGCGCCGCCAAATACGTTCATTGCCTCGATACCCACTTGCCTCGTCATTGCAGCCTTCCTGAGTTTTCCAGACACAACGCTGTATTGATGCCGCCGAAGCCATAGCTGAGGTTGAGTGCACAGCGCAGGGCGTGCTGTTCAGCGCGGTCGCAGACCCATGCGAACCCGGTATCCAGGGGGTGATCCAGGTTGCGGTTGGGGTGCAGTTGCCCGGCCTTCATTTGCAGTACCGTGGCTATGGTCTCCACCAGCCCGGCAGAAGCCAGGCCATGACCGATGAGGGACTTGGTCGCGTTGATCGACGCCTCGCGCAAGCCGCAATGAGCCAAGGCACGCAGTTCGGTTTCATCACCCAGTACCGAGCCACTGCCGTGCGGGTTGATATAGTCCACCTGGCGCGCCTGCCAGCCCGACTTGTCCAGGGCCTGGCGGATCACACAGGACTCCCCGTCAAACGAAGGGTTGGGGTTGCGATTGCCGTCCATCGCCACTGACCAGCCGGCAATCCGCGCATACGGCGAAACGCCACGGCGGCGCACGCTGGCCTCGCTTTCAATCACCACGACTGCACTGGATTCACCGTAGATGAACCCATCGCGATCACGGTCAAAAGGGCGGCACGCCAGGGCCGGACTCTCGGCAAAACGGTCCGAGCCCATCGCCCCCAGGGAGCGAAAGCCATGGCACTCCCAATACGACAGATCCATCACCGGCGCCAAGGCAATGCACACGTCCACATCCCCGGCTCGCACAGCCTGGGCCGCATTGATAATCGCCATCTGCCCACTGGCCGACGCAGCCCCCAGAGTGTAAGCGAACCCCCGAATGGGGAAGCGCTCGGTGCAAACTCCACACAGGTCGGTATCGAGAAACTGCGTCGCGTAGCTGGGCTTGATGAAGTACGGGGTCAGCGCGCAAGGCGCATGGGCCTGCTCGATGGCGCGCTGCTGGAAGTTAGAGCCACCGACCACCAGGCCGATACGCGTCGGGTCACACTGATCCAGCTGCGCATCCGCCCACGCTTCTGCCAAGGTCGCCAGGGCAATGCGCGCAGAGAACGACATACCCCGCGAACCGGATTCCAGGTTGGCGCCGGCTTGCTCGTCCACATCGATTTCAGCACCGATGAATGTGCTTTCCAACTGACGACCCGGGCGGCGCATCATCGAGAAAGCATGATTGCCAGCCAGCAAGGCCTGGATAAAGTCATGCTGACCGGTGCCGATGGACGAAGCCACGCCCAGCCCGCTGATCAACAGCCCTTGCGTGTCAGAGCTTGCCATGAAGCAACTCGGCCAATTCGCCGATATTGCGAGCGGCCTGCGTCTGCACCATTGGCATGCGCAACCCAAGGGCGCTCAAAGTCATGGCGACGATGTCGGCGCGGTCCATCGAATTGGCGCCCAGGTCCACCAGGCGGTCGTTCCGGGCGATGGGTTGTTGAAGCTCAGGGAGGGTTTCGCGGGCATGCTTGACGATCAAATCGAAGACTTCGGCCTGGGTCATTTATCTATCCTTTAGCCGGCTCAACCGGTAGTTGCTCAGGGGGTGCAGCGACTAACTTAGCGGATCGAAATCGGCGGGAAACCTATAAGACCTTGTAGTAGTCAGTGATCGCGGTCTGGGCTATACCCAGCAACCGTGTGAACACCCAAGGATCGCTACCGATGCCCCGACACATCTGTATCACCGGCGCCTCAGGCTTTCTGGGCAGCCATATTGTGGAAAAGCTGCTGCACCACGGCTGCACCGTCGACGCCCTGTTGCGCCGCCCCACTGCGCATTTGCAAGGCCTGGCAGCCCGCCACGCGCAACTGCGCCTACACGTAGTCGACCTGGCGCAGCCAGGCGCGTGCAATGCCCTGTTCAGTGAGTGCGACACCGTTATTCACTGCGCCGCCAGCGTCACTAACAACGCCCGGCCTGGCTCGCGGCTTTGGCAGCAAACCCTGGAAATGAATGTCAACGGCACGCAAAACGTAATCGACGGCATACGCCAGGCCGCCAGCGTGCGCACCTTCGTGTACACCTCGTCGATGGCGGCCATTCTGTCGCCAGACATGCCAGCCGGGCACGCCTTCAGCGAGGCCGACTGGAACCATGCCTCCCTGGAAGCCAGCGACCCATACTGGTATTCCAAGACAGCCGCCGAGCGACTGGTGACGGACGCCTTCCAGCCCTGGCCCTGCGAGCCTCGCGTGGTGTGCATCAACCCATCGGTGATCATCGGGCCGGTGCTCGACCCCCGGCATGCTGCCACCAGCATTGCCATCCTCCATGACCTGCACACGGGCAAGACACCGGCCTGCCCGGACCTGAACTTTCATTTCGTGGATGTGCGCGACCTGGCCGAACTGCATGTGCGCGCGGCGCTGGATGACGTCATTGAGGGGCGCTTTATCGTGCCGGGCCATGAGGCTTCGATGCTGGAACTGGCCACAATGATCAAGCAGCGCTTTCCCGACAGCAAGGCACCCCAAAGACGAGCACCCGACTGGTTGATGTACCTCAGCGCGATGCTGAACCCACGCCTGTCGCGTCGCTATCTGCGACAGAACCTTGGCGTGCGCCGGGTATTCGATGACCAGCGCGCCAGGCGCGCCTTTCAATTGAGCTATCGGCCGCTGGAACACAGCGTCGCCGATACCCTTCAATCATTATCCCCGACAGCACCCTGAATCAAGGTAGCGCAGGGCACCTAGCCATGCGCTACCAGGAGATTGACCAGATCGCCTACGGTGTCAAACTTGTAGGCCTCGTTGTTCAGTTGTGCAAACTGGAAATTCGAGCGTTCCTGCAAGCGCGTGAGCAATATCAGCTTGTGCAGGGAATCGATGCCCAGTTCACCCTGCAAGTGCGTTTCAGTCTCGATCGACGCCGTCTCCCATCCCGGCAACTTCAACTCACGGATCGACTCACTGACCGTTTGCTGCGCCACGTTGATTTCCATCTTCACCTCCTCCTACAAGCGACAAAAACGCCGGCGCGTGCAGGCGCCGGCGCGGATTAGAATTGCAATACGATCTTGCCGAACACATCCCGCTCGCGCAGGCGCTGCAAGCCACTTTCGAAACCGGCCACCGGCATCACGCAGTCGATCACGGGCAACACGCCCTGCTGGATCAACGCCAATGCATCGCGCAGCCCACTCAAGGGCGCACCGAAAGAGCCATGAATGTGAATTTGCTGATTGAACAGGTGCATCAGGTTAGTGGGCGCCTCCACGCCTGTGGTCGAGCCGCAGATCACCAGGCGGCCGCCACGCGCCAGGCTCAGGAGACTCTGCTCCCAGGTATCGGCCCCCACATGCTCGAACACCACGTCGACCCCGCGGCGTGCCGTCTGCTCGCGAATCACCCGCAGGAATCGTTCCTCACGGTAATCAATCACATATTCGGCGCCCAATGCCCGGGCACGCTCAACCTTGTCGGCACGACCAACCGTTGCGAATACCGTGACGCCCAGGTGACGGGCCAGGCGAATGGCGATTGAGCCGATCCCGCTGCCTCCCGCGTGCACCAGCAGGGTTTCGCCGCTCATCAGGCGTGCGTTGTCGATCAACATATGGTGCACCGTGGCGAAGGTCACCGGCGCGCAGGCCGCCATGTCCATGGGCACGCCAGCAGGTATCGGCACCAGCATACGCAGCGGGACATCGACGTACTCGGCGGCAACCCCGTCGCAATGAAACCCCATTACGCCGGGCGAGTCGGCGCACAGGTTCTCCCGGCCGGCTAGACAGGCCGGGCAGCACCCACAAAATACACTGGGGTAGATCGCCATGGCCTGCCCGATCAGTTCGGGGTCACTACCTGGCCCCACGTCCTGCACAAAGCCTGCGCCTTCGGCACCCACCGTGACAGGCAATGTCCGTCGTGCGAAGGCCATCCCGCGGTAACCGAAAAGATCCAGGTGATTAAGCGTCATGAACGCCATGCGCACCCGTGCGTGACCCGGCGCGGGCCTGGCAGGCAACACCAGCTCGCGCAGCGCCAGGCGCTGTTTATCAACCAGTTGAAGCGCCCGCATCAAACCTCCTCATTACAGGTTGGCTAGCCGGCCATGCTGCGTGACAGGCCACCATCGACGGTGAGATGTTGCCCGTTGATGTAGCTGCCGGCCTCTGAAAACAAAAACGCCGCCAGCCCCGCCACTTCTTCCGGCGAACCATAGCGACCCGCTGGGATCCGCCGGTCGATGGCCGAACGCTGTTCGGCGTAGCGATCCAGCAGTGCCGTCTCGATAAAACCCGGCTCGATACAATTGATCGTGATAGCGCGCGAGGCGACTTCGGTCATGCTCGAACGTACAAAACCCCGCAGCGCTGCCTTGCTGCTGGCGTACAACGCATTTCCCTTCATACCGAAGTCGGCTGCGACCGAGCCGATGCACAGGATTCTGCCTGCGCGGCGCATGGACATGGGCCGCACCAGGGCCTGGTACAACTGCACAAATGCCCAGAAATTGACTTGCATCATGTGCCGCGCGGTATCCAGGTCCGCAACGGCGGCCAGGCTGTCCTGGCTGACGCCCGCGCAATGCACCAGACCATAAATGTCTTCTGCCTCCAGCGAGCGGCACAGGCCCTCCACGGCCAAGGCATCGCCCAGGTCGCAGCCAACCCAGCGTGCGCTGCCTGCGCCGTATCGGGCGTCCAGCTCTTCGCACAAGGCAACGCCCGCGCTGATGCCACGGTGCCCGACAATCAATACGACAAACCCGGCCTGCACCAACGCCGTGGAAATACTGGCGCCAATGCCTCGGCCGCCGCCGGTAACGACTACCTGCCTACGCATGCCTGAATCTTCCGGGGCCAACCGACGGCCCAGGTATCACTCATGCCGAGGCTGCCGCACGAGCAGCGATCTGGGCAACGAAGTGTTCCATCACGAAGTAATCAGTCATTGCCGCGTTGCCTTCGTTGACGGCACTCATCCATTGGCCCACCGGGATACGGATGTCGTAGTGCTTCTCGATGCAGAACACCGCATCGAGAAAATCCACGCTATCGATCCCCAGATCGGCGAACAAGTTGGTGGTCGGTTCGATATCGCCGGGTTGAACCTTGCAACTGGAAGCCAGCGTACTGACTACGAACGTATAGATTTCTTCCATGTACATGTTCCGCCTTTCAGGGTTCATGGGAGGGACTGTCGGGCGCAATGTACAAGAGTGCCCAAGGGCTGCCACCTATCAGCGCTTATAGGTTGAGCACTGCGTACTGCGCTTTTTCCTGGCGCAGGCGGCAAAATCCAGCAGGGTCTTGCCCAGGCTGAGCCACTCGCTCAGGCCGGGCTTAGGCAACTGGTGGCGGGCCATACGTTGCAATTGATGTTCGTACCACGACACATCGAGCGTCGCGATGCGGTCCAGGGCGGCAAAGCCTGTACTCAAGGGCCGCAGGTCGACACGGTAAGTGGCTTCGGACAACAGCTTGACCGGCATGTCCGGCTCCAGCGCCAGTGGACGTGCCAGCCCAATGAAGTCGGTGGCCGCGTCTCGCAGCGCCGCGGTCATCGCAGCGCCAGAGCGGAAACCACCGGTGACTACCAACGGCAGCGTACTGACCTCGCGCACCCTGGCCGCGTAATTGAGAAAGTAGGCTTCGCGCTCGCGGGTGCTGGCGGCCTGGTTGCCGACCATCACCGGGCTTTCGTAGGTGCCGCCGGATATTTCCAGTTGATCGAGCCCCAAATTGCCAAGGGCTACCACCACCTGCAACGACTCCTCTTCGGTAAAGCCACCCCGCATGAAGTCCGCCGAGTTGAGTTTGATCCCCACTGGAAACGCGTCACCCACCACGCTGCGGATCGCCTGGTAGACCCGGACCAAAAAGCGCATGCGGTTGGCCAGGCTCCCGCCCCACTGGTCGCTACGCTGATTGTGCAGCGGTGACAGGAACTGGTTGATCAGATAGCCATGGGCCGCGTGGATCTGCACGCCAGTGAACCCGACGACCTTGGCCAGTCGCGCACTGGTGGCGAACTGCGCAATGATCTTTTCGATGCCGTCCTCAGTCAGTGCGCGCGGGCAATTGAAGTGTTTTTCCAGCCCGCTGCCCAGGCTGATGGCCGATGGCGCCACCGGCTCGTCGCACAGCAGCTTGATGATCTGCTTGCCCGGATGGTTGAGTTGGGCCCATAGGTGCGTGCCATGGCTACTGCCTGCCAGGGCCCAGCGCCGGAATGCATTCAGGTCGCTGTGGGCATCCAGCACGACGTTTCTCAACTCGCCGATGGCATTGCGATCGACCATGATGTTGCCGGATATCGACAAACCTATGCCGCCCTGTGCCCACTGGCGGTAGAGGTTCTCCATGCCAGGCCCTGGATCATGGCGTCGATCTCCGAGCTGTTCGCTCATGGCGGCCTTGACCAGGCGGTTTTTCAGGCGCACGCCATTGGGCAGCACGAAGGAGCTGCCCAGATCGGGCAGCGCTGGACTCTGGTCCATGGTCACATTCCTTGAGAGTGAAGAGTGATCGGTCATTGGGTGGCGGCCTCGTTCCGGCTTTGCAGGAATTCGGCCAGGGCACGAATGGTGGCGTGCTGTACCAGCCAGCGCGGCTCCACCAGCCAACCCAAGGCCCGACTCAATGCCGAAGACACCTGCATGGCGCCCACCGAGTCCATGCCATACCGGGAAAACGCGGTGTCCAGGTCAGGCTCATCAACCACCAGCACCCGCTCAATCACTTCGCGCACTTGCTCAAGCAGTGCACCCGCGCCGACCGTTGCCGGCCGGGGTGCGCTGGGGAAGAACAAGCGGTCGAGACGGTCAATGGTCGCCTCATCCAGAGCGTCGAGTTCAAAGCGGCTGAGCACTTTGCACCATTGCGCGGCATCCGGCGTCGCCCCGGCCTCGCACGCCTGTTCCCAGGCGTGCAGTTGGGCGTGCAAGCCGATGGCATCGCCAGCCGGCGGCACACTCGACGCGGGTAAAGGTTCGATGCCCAGACCGCGACAGGCCAGGGCCGGATCGAGCACTTTCATCGCGCCGACCACACCCGGTTCGGCGCCGGTATGCAGGTACTCGAACGCCGACTGCATGTCGATCAGCCCTAACCCAAGGGCCTGCAAATGCGCCGGGCGATTGGCCGGCATGTATCGATCCACGCACCAGGCACCCCAGGTGCAAGCACTCGATACGCCATGACGCTTGCCCTGGCGCTCAAGCGTCTGACGGTAGCGCACGAAAGCATTCTGGAACGCGGCGGCATACCCGTAATCGGCTGAACCACGGATGCCATAGGCTGCCATGGACGAAAACACGGTGAAAAACGCCAGGGGTTGATCGGCAGTGGCCAGATCCAGGTTTATCGTGCCCTTGACCTTGGCCCCAATCGAGCGTTCGAACGCCTCCCACTGCTTGGCCACAATCAAGCCGTCATCCACTAGCCGCGCCAAGTGAATCACACCCTGCAAAGGCCCGGCCGCCTGCACGCGACGCTCGACCACCTGTTGCAGCGCCGGCAGGTCAGTGATGTCGACGCTGCTGTAATCGACCGTGGCGCCCAATGCGCGCAGCACATCGCAGCGAGCCTGTTGCTCGGCGTTCGGCGCCGAGCGCGAGACGATGCTCAGGCGCGCCTGGAAGGTGCCCGCCAGTTCCTGGCACAACAACTCGCCCACCGGCCCCAGCCCGCCCACTACCAGGTAATGGCCATCGCGGCGAAAGCGCGGGGCTTGCGCCTCAGCCGCCTCACGCTGAACCAATAGCCGGCGCAAACGCTGGGTACCCTGGTACTTGACCACGGCTGGCGCACTGCCCTGACGGTCGGCAGCCAGCCATTCACGCACAATCAACTGTAAATCGCTGGCGGGGCCGGCCACGGCGTCACATTCCAATAACGTCCAGCCGTGCCGAGCATTCTCCAGGCTCGCGGAAGCCGCAAAACCGCTGATTGCCTGGGCGTCACAGTCGCTGCCGGAACCGCTTGCGCGATACACGTGGAAGCACTCCACGGCATGCTCCCAATCGGTCGCCATCAGATGCCGGCTGACCTCCAACACTTGCTTGATCGCGTCCAACCCTCCGGGTGGCGACGCCCTCCCGTCGCTGGAGTTCTCACCGATGAAGAAGATCACCTCGGGTAACGCCCCCCGAGCCGGCAGTGCATCCGGCAGCAGGCGCTGGACGGACGGCGGCGGGCTCCCTGCCTGCGCCCACAGCGTGCAGAGCAGTTGGCTGAAGGCATCGAAACGCGCTTGTTCACGGGTGACCACCGCCACGCGCGCGCCAGACCTGGCCTTGATGCTTGCTGCCCAGTCAAAGTTGCTCGGCAGGTCGTGAGCCCGCCATTGCTCCGCGCAGAACAACCACTGGCCCGCCACCTCCTCTGCCGGTACCGCCGTCGGCTCCTCGACCTCGGGCGCCGATACCCAATAGGACTGACGCAAGAACGGATAGGTTGGCAACGGCACGCGACGCCGCTCATCGGCCATGAACAGGCTGGAATAATCCAGCTCATACCCTTGTACAAACGCTTGCGCCAGGGAGGTCAATGCCTCGCCACGTGTCGATTGATCGCGATTGCCCATCAGACGAATCAGGCACTCGCGGGCCGCCTGCAGCACCTCCTGTTGTTCAACGAAACGGCGTACGTCCCAATGCCCGCTATGCACCGTCGCCTCGTCGCGCCCCTGCAACCAGCCTTCAAGACTTTGCTGCAATTGCCCGGCGTCATGGGTGACCATGGCCAGGCGCCATTCGTGGTGCTTGCGCCCCGCCATCAGCGTATAGGCCATCGCTGCCATGTCCAACCGTTGCACGGCCACACAGTGGGCAGCCAGATTGCTCGCCTGCTCGCGCAATTGCTGCGCGGAGCGCGCCGACAGCACTACCAGCCAGGGCCCGGCCCCGGACGCGCCGCGCTGTTGTGGAAGCGGCGCCTGCTCCATCACCAGGTGAGCGTTGGTACCGCTGAACCCGAAGGAGCTGACCGAGGCACGCCGTGGCACACCGTCGAGTGTGGCCCAGGGACGCAGTTGATCCGGCACATAAAAGGGGCTGCCCTGAACGGCGATGGCCGCATTGGCCTGGGTGAAACCCGCTGCCGGAGGCAACTGGCCGTGGCGCAGCGCCAGCGCCACCTTCAGCACACCGGCGACTCCGGCCGCAGTCACACAATGCCCAAGGTTGGATTTGATCGACCCCAGGGCACAGTAGCCTGCCTGCTGCCCAGGTCGGGCGAACGCTCGCGTCAAGCCTTCGAATTCGATCGGGTCGCCAAGCGGTGTACCCGTCCCATGGGCCTCCACCATCGAAATCGTACCCGGCTCAATCGCGAAGTCACGGTGCACCTGGCGAATCAGCCGCTCCTGGGATTGCGCGCTCGGCGCAGTGATGCCATTGCTGGCGCCATCCTGGTTACTGCCAATACCACTGATCACGCCATGAATATAATCGCCATCCGCCTGCGCCTGGCGAAGGCGCTTGAGGATCAGCACACCGACGCCTTCGGCGGGGACGAAACCGTCGGCACGCGCATCGAACGCGTGACAATGCCCGCTGGGCGAGAGCATGCCGGCGGTTTGCGCCGCCTGATAAAACCCGGCGGTTGACTGCACGAACACACCGCCGGCCAGGGCCATGCCGATCTCCTCGGTCCAGAGCGCCTGGCATGCCAGGTGGATCGCGACGAGCGAACTGGAACAGGCGGTATCCACGGCAATGGCCGGGCCCTGTAAATCCAGATGGTAGGCGATACGTGCAGGAATGATCGAGCTGGCGTTGCCCCAGAAGGCTTGCGCGGGCGCAGCTTCAGCGAACAGGCTGCGATAGTCGCTGGCACTGGCGCCTACATAAACCCCCACCGGTTGCCCCTCAGTCGCCTGCCCTACGTAGCCGGCATCTTCCAGTGCCGTCCAGGCCTGCTCAAGGAACAGCCGCTGCTGCGGATCCATGCAAGTGGCTTCAAGGCCAGAGATGTTAAAGAACGACGCGTCGAACTCATCGATCCGGGATAACAGGCCACCGCGCTGGCACAGGCCCTTTCCTGACACATCGGCTTGGGAGCCGCGCAGGTCCCAGCGCTCGACCGGGGTGGTCAGGTCGCGGCCTTGGGCCAGATGTTCCCATAATTGCTCGAGGGATTCGGCGCCGGGAAAGCGGCCGCTCATACCAATGATGGCAATGGGTTCTCGCACGAAGGACTCGGGCGACTGAACCCTTGGCGCCGGGGCGGCGGCAGGCGAGGACGCTGTCGGCACTGCAACGGCCAAGGGCGCGACCGGTGCGGCTGCCGCACGTGTTACCGCGGGCTGCGGTAAGTGCGCGCCATGTTGCTCGACAATATGCCGGGCCAGACGCGTGGCGGTAGAAAAGTCGAAGAGTGCCGTAGTGCCCAGGTCGATACCCAGGCGCTCATTCAATACCCGTACCAGGTTGACGCCGGTGATCGAGTCAAGCCCGTAATCGGAGAATGACTCCTGTGGATCGATCACCTCCAGGGCGACCTTCAATGCCTTGGCCACACTGGCCATGACTTCCTGGCGCACCTGGGTAAATTGATCCGCGGCCGCGGCCGGTACCGGTGCCGCCACGCCGTGTTGCGGCGCAGCAGCAGGCTGGGCGGCCAAAGCCACCTTCGGCGCCGCTGGTTGGCTGACACGCCGAGGCACCTGCACGACCCCGTTGCTGCGCGCCATCACCACTTGCTGGCCCAGCCCATGAAACGCCTGGCACGGGAACATCACCCCGCGATAACCCGCCT
>NZ_SPKQ01000012.1:85314-167148 GCF_023127895.1 Pseudomonas sp. NCIMB 10586 | reverse complement strand
CAGCATCCTGGTCGGCCCCGAGGCCGCCATCGGGAGCAAGCCCCCTCCCACAGGGCAATCAATGCATCTTGCTATGGTCCATCTGGCTGTGATCCATGCCGTCCAGGCCACGGGCATTAGCCTTCACCTCAACGGTCTGCTTTTCACCCTTGGCATTCTGCACCGTAAGGGTCAGCGGCACCTGGTCGCCTTCCTTGATCTGGCCGGTCAGGCCCATCAGCATGACGTGATAGCCGTCGGGGTCGAGCTTGACGGCTTTACCCGCCGGCAGCGCCAGCGACTTCACCGGGCCCATGCGCATCACGTCGTCCTTCATGCTCATCTCATGGATCTGCACGTCCTTGGCCGCCGGCGAGGCCACGCTGAGCAATTGGCTGTCGCTGTCGGCGGTGAGAGTCATGAAGGCACCGCTGGACGGCTGGCCCGGTACGGAGGCGCGCACCCAGGCGTCGGTCACTTGCACCTGGGCGCTGGCGTGGGCGGCGAGGCCGAGCAGGGTAAGGCCGAAGGCAAAGCGTTTCAGGTATTGAGCGGTAGTCATTAGCAGACCTCCATGACGGTGAGCAGGTCTTCTGCGCACTCTTGAGCGGTAAGGGATGCCTGCAAGCCAAGGCGCAGGTAGCCACGGGTGTCGAACACGAAGCTGGTGGCGGTGTGGGACAGGGTGTAGGTGTCGCCGGCGGGGATCTTTTCATAAAAGATCCCGAACTCCTTGGCGGCCACGGCGATTTCTTCCGGGGTGCCGTAGAGCGCTTCGAAGGTGGGGTCGAAAGCCTTGACGTAGTTGTTGAGAATCTCGGGAGTGTCGCGCTCGGGGTCCAGGGTGATGAACAGCACCTGCATGATCCTGCCCTCGCGGCCCATCAGCTTCTTGGCCTGGGCGGCGCGTGCCAGGGCTGTCGGGCAGACGGCCGGGCATTGGGTGAAGCCGAAGAACACCACCGGCATCAAACCGCTGTACGAACTCAGGGTGACGGTTTCGCCGTCGGTGTTCTTGAGCTTGAAGGTGCGGCCCATGATCTTGTCACTGAGGTCCTTGCCGTACTTGAAGTTCAGCTTGGGGGTGTAGTCACAGCCGCCCAGCAGGCTGCCCAGGCCCAACAGGCCCATGCCGGTCAGCACTTTGCGGCGGGTGAATAACGTACTCATCAACTATGCATCCTGTGAAACGCCTGCGCAGCAATGGAGCTGCCTCACCAGGCTTGGAAAAGGAGTAACGAGAAGGGTGCAGAGTCTATCAACCCTGGCCACTGCGCGTAATCTGCGACGTTCTGCCACAGGGGCGCACCGTACTTCATCCTTTTGCGGCTTCGGTGGTAGAGTCGCCGCCATGAAACTGCATCACTCTGACCGTTCGCTGATCGCCTGGGCCCTGTACTTCTGCGTGCTGATGAACCTGTTCGCCTGCGGTTTGGGGCACGGTCAGATGATGGGCCAGCAGCTCAACGGCATCGGTGGGCTGTTCTGTTCGGTAGAGGGTGGCCAACTGCCAATTTCCGACAAAGGGTTGGCTGATCCGAGTTCCAGCAACATCTCGAACTACTTTGCCTGCCCGGTCTGCAACGCCATTACCGTCGCTATCGTATTCCTGATCGGCCTGGCCTGGCTTCTTGGCCTCGGGCAAACCCCGCGCCCGGGCCATGAGCGGCGCAACAAGGCGCCACCGCGTTACTCCTGGCCCTCGGCCAACCCCCGCGCCTCCCCTGCATTCTGACGTATGCCTTGGGCCTCCTGAGACCAGGGGGCATTCTGCCGTCACGATTATGGGTGCTATCCATGAATCAACTATTGCCTGCAGGCGCCAGCCGCCTGGTCAGCAAGGCGTCCCGTCGCCTGCGCGCGGAGCCCGCGCTGCCCGATTACCCGAGTAATGCCCGTTGCTTTGTGCACCTGGATGCACGCCTGTTGCCCCATTGGCATACCTTGTTCGATATCTGCCCGGCATTGCTCAGGCTTGACCCGCCGGAGGGGCTGAACCTGTTCCGCAGCTTTATGACCTGGGCCTATCGCAATCAGCCGCCGTTGGATTGGACCTACCATCTGAACGTCTGCCGCTGGCTGCTGGGGTCGATGTACCGTGCGCAAATAGATAACGAGCCGATAGAAACCTTTATGGCTGCCGCGGCGGCGTGCTGGGTGACGACCGATCAAAGCCCGGCCCAGGGCGTGGTTCTGGCCTGGCAAGACACACGGGTTGTCGATTGGAAGGGCAGGCCGCTGGTTGATATCGAACGCCAGGTGTTGCCTGCCCCGGCAGGGGATTTTGCCTGGTGCCCGTTGACCCGCCAGGCCGGCTTCAGCGGCTGGCAACCGGTGCCTTGAAGTGCTGGTCGAACTATGACGTGAGGCGACGTAAGAAGCGCGAACTTTTTGTAGGATGAAACTGTTTTTTCATACTGCTGATGGGAACGGTATTTTTTTACCCGCAAGAGTGCGATGTTCACGTTCGACGCCAAAAACACAAGAGGCTGCGATGAAGAAGATGTTCGAGACAACCCCTTTGCCCAGTGATCACTACGATGTTGTCAGTCGGGCTCTGCACTGGTTGATGGCCCTGGTTTTCACCTGGATCTATTGCACGGCGGTGGCCCACTACCTGGCTTCCGACTCTACGGTGGACAAACTGCTGTGGCCCTATCACAAGCCCACAGGGTTGTTATTGCTGGTGCTGCTGATACTGCGGGCCAGCTGGAACCTGTTGCACCGGCACCGTCGTCCTCCAAGCGTGAACCGCTGGTCATCGATCGGGCATGGCGCGCTGTATGCGCTGATGTTGCTGATCCCCGTGATCGGGCTGCTGCGCCAGTACGGCTCCGGTCGCGAATTTTCGGCGTTTGGCCTGACGATCATGGAGGGCCTGGAAGGCGAAAAGGTGCAGTGGATGATTGATCTGGGCCGCGACTTCCACAGCGAACTGGGGTGGACGATGCTGGTATTGATGGTCGGGCATATCGGCGCGGTGCTTGTGCATTCGCTGCGAGGCGAGCCTCAGGTATTGCGACGCATGTTTGGTCGTAGGGCTTGAAGCGCTGATGAGAGAGACGCAATGCCTGCACGCTTCACAGGCACCGCCATGTGGCCTTCAAGCGGATGTAGCGCACCACTCGATGCGCTTCACCCAGAGGTAGGCCGGGGCACCCTCGCGCGTATTACGGCTGATCGTACCCGGGCCTATCAGGCCGCAAGAGATTTACTGGTCGAGGATTTTTTGTAGGCCGCTTTCATCGCCTCCATTTCGGCCCCCAGCTCTTCAAGTATTGCCTTGCCCAGCAGTTTTTTCGCCTGGGGAAACATCTCCGTTTCTTCCTCTTCGATGTGGTGCTCAAGCAGTTCCTTGACCACTTTCACACGGCCTGAAAATTCGGTGGAGGAGGGTTCGGTCTGCTTCAGGTCGGGCAGCACCAGCGAGTCGACGGTACGGTGCTCTTCCTTGGCCTCGTGGTACATGATGTCTTGCTCCTTGCCACCGGCTTTTCTAAAAGCGGGATAAAGGATTTCTTCTTCGAGCTTGGTGTGCAGGGTGATTTCCATCTCGAGCTTGGCTAGCAACTCGGTGCGCTTTTTAACCCCGCGCTCGGTGGACTCGCTTAGTTGGGTCAGCAGGGTCTTGACGCGTTCATGGTCGGCTTTAAGCAGGTCGATGGCATTCATGTGCAACCTCACGGGTAGTTGTCGGGCATGTCGAAACGCACGCCTCGTAGTGAGGGAATTGCATCAGCCGTACCAACTTTCATCGGGGTTAAATAACTATTTAAATCAAATAGGTAGGGATTTATATGGGCGGGTTCGTCGTGCAGCTTGCATGGTCTGGCCCTTTCGAGATTGCACAACGCACTCCTGCCGGTCACGTGCCGGGCTCGCGTGAGCGTTCCTGAAAATTCTAATGGAACCCTTGAGCGATCTGCTTGACCTAACCTTTAGACCTCAGGAGGTGAATCATGCAAATAGAATATATCTGGATCATATTGGCAGTGATTCTGCTGCTCTTGGAACTGTGGGCGATCAATATCGTCTTGCGCAGTACCGGTGGCTGGGAGACCAAGGGACTGTGGGTGGTGGTACTGGTTTTCGTGCCGCTGTTGGGGTTGATCGCATGGGCGATGTTCGGCCCCAAGCGCGAGATGGCCGAGCATCGCAAGAGCTGAGTCGGTGAGCCATATAAAAACAGGCGCCCATGGGCGCCTGTTGTCATTCGTTAGCCATGATCAGCCGGCCACAGCTCTGGCAATCGCCTCATTGAACGCCGGCAAATCGTCCGGCGTCCGTGAGGTGATCAAGGTCCAGCCATTGGCTTTGCATTCCTTGACCTCAGCATCCACTACGCCCGCAGCGCCAGCGTTTTCCAAGTCGATGCGTACGCTTTTGTACGAGGTCAGGGTTTTGCCCTTGACCAGGCCTGCGTCGATCAGCGCCCACGGGCCGTGGCAGATCGCTGCGATGGTCTTGCCGGCCTGAGCGAACTCGTTGATCAAGCGCAGCGCCGCGGCATCCTGACGCAAAGTGTCGGCATTCACCGTCCCGCCCGGGATGACCAATGCATCGAAGTTGCTGCCGACCACATCAGACAATTGCACATCGGACTCAACTGTCCCGTCCTTTTCGGTATCGCCGACAAAGGTCTGGGTGGTGCCGCCCTTGCTGGAGGCGTGCGTCACCGTCGCGCCATAGCCACGCAGGGTTTCCAGGGGTTTGAGCAGCTCGTCGCGCTCGATCCCGGTGTTGGACGTGATGACGAGGATTTTCTTACCCGTGAGTTGCGAACTCATACTCAGATGCCTCCGGTGTCAGGTTGATTATTTGGCGTATTTGCTTTGCAGTTCCTTGGCCATTTTCAAGTGAGCTTCAAGGGTTGGCAGCGTCTTGGTGGCGAAAGCCTTCAGCTCGGCATTGTCCGAAGAGGCCGCTTCTTTCTTGAACAGTTCTACGGTTTTTTCATGGGCGGCCACCTGGTTGTTGGCGTAGGCCTTGTCGAACGATTCGTCGCGCATTTCCAGAATCGCTTTCTTCGCCTTGTCGGTCAGGGCGGCGTCATCCGGAACCTCGATATCGAGCTTTTTTGCCAAGGCCATCAGCTCGTTATTGGCTTTGGTATGGTCGGTCACCATATGCTGCGCAAAGGTTTTTACGTCTGCCGAGCTGCTTTTTTCCAGCGCCAGCTTGCCGGCTTCCACCTCGGTAATACCGCCCTCGGCGGCGTTGTCGACAAAGTCGTTGGACGTGGCCGCCATAGCGGTCGAAATCGAGCCGGCAACGAGTGCGAACGTCAGGCCCATTTGTTTCATCAGTCGAGTTGTCATGGTGTCTCTCCTCAGGAAATGGCGCGATGCCGTACCCAAGTGTTGAGCGGGAGGGCGAGCAAAAGGTTTATTTTTTTTTTGCGCGTGTTTGCCCAGCGGTAGGGTGTGGCAATTTCCTTGAACCAATTCAAATTCAGTGTGTTCTGCTGCATAAGGCCGCCACTGTTTGGAAGGCCGTTATAGGCAGGAGATTGCACTGTGAACGAACACAAGAGCGCCGATAAAACCCCCGACCCCGTCAGCTCTGAAGACGCGCAGAAGGGTAAGGCTGAAGGTCTGAAAGGGCAGACGCTGGAGCGTGCGAACCCGAAGACCGAAACCATCGACAAAGTGGTGACACCCACCTCGATCAAGGACATTGAACGCCAGACGGATGCGATCAACGAGAAGCTCGACAAAGGGCATTGAGCATGGCCCGCTCCATCAGCGCTGCCCAGTTGGGCATCGAGCTAAAACCCGATGATGACGCCAGTCTGTTCAAGTGGTTCATCGCCAGCTTCCTGATGGGCAAACGCATCCAGGCGCCCATCGCTGCCCAGGCTTACAAGGTGATCGTTGAGGAGGAGGGGCGTGATACGCCGCGCAAATTGCAGCACTGTACATCGCGGGAGTTAGTGGCGATGTTGGGGCGGGCGCATTACGTGCGGTATGACGAAACCACGGCGCAGCGCCTGTTGGACCTGAGTGCCCGGCTCAATGCCGATTACGGCGGCAAGATTACCGGGATTCGGCAGGCCAGCGAAGATCGCCAGGCGTTTGAACAACGCTTGGCGGCGTTCGACGGCGTAGGTCCCAAGACGGTCGAGATTTTTATGCGCGATGCCGCGGATGTGCTGTTCTGAGCCTGCGTGTGATGTCCAGCGGCAGGTTTTTGCTTTTCTGTAGGAGCGAGCTCGCTCGCGAAAAACCGGAGAGCGCCGCATTCATCAGTCGTTGCTGCGTCACTGAACCATCACCCGCTGCACCTCCAAGCCCAATTGCTCATACGCCTCCACCCCCGGCGCATCCCATTCGGTAATGAGCGTATGAATACGGCTGCACGGTGCCACCACAAACGGTTCCACTGCACCGAGTTTGTCTGAGGTTGTCACTGCAACCACTTGGGACGCGCTGTCGATCAAGGCTTGCTTGACTGCCACTTCGGCAAAATGCAGCGAGGTAATGCCCACTTGCGGGTGCAGTGCGCACACGCCGGTAAACAGCAGGTCGGCCTTGATGCTCTGGATCAGGCGCAGCGCTTCATGGCCGCCGGTTGAAAGGGTGGCGGGGTTGAGTTGGCCACCGGCCAGGATCACTGTTACATGCGGATGGTCCGCCAGGGCGATGGCGATCATCGGTGATGGGGTGACCACCGTCAGGTGAATTTCGTGCGGCAATGACTGAGCGATCTGCAGGGTGGTGGAGCCGGAATCGAACAGCACGATCTGGCCGTCTTCAACTCGCTCGGCCGCCAGGCGCGCGAGGTGGCGTTTGACTTCGGTGGTTTCGCCGACACGAGTGAAGAAATCCTTACCGGTGTCCTTGGGACGAGGCAGGGCACCGCCGTGTACGCGCTGCAATAAACCGGCGGCGGCGAGTTCGCCGAGGTCGCGGCGGATGGTGTCCTGGGACACAGCGAAATGCTCGACCAGCTCGGAAGCTGTGACCTTGCCGTCGCGTTCGAGCAACAACAGGATCTTTTGTTTACGCAGGGAAGGCAGGTCAATGGCTTGATGAGCGTTATGCATGTTTATGCGCTTTGTTGCGGGGTTATGCGAGATTAGACATCAGCTTCGAGAAACGCAACGGCTGGTTGCGTGGGCGATGGCCGGTTACTCTCTGTGTTCAGTTCAGGGAGAGGTGACCCGATGTCGTTGATCACAACCATCGAAGACTTACGAAAGCTGGCGCAAAAACGTGTACCCCGGATGTTCTACGACTACGCCGATTCCGGCTCCTGGACTGAGAGCACCTACCGCGCCAATGAAAGCGATTTTGCGCGCATCAAGTTCCGTCAGCGCGTGGCACGCAATATTGATGAGCGTTCGATCCGCGCCAGCATGATTGGCCAGGACATGGCCATGCCCGTGGCCCTGGCACCTACCGGCCTGGCAGGTATGCAACATGCCGATGGCGAGATCCTGACCGCACGAGCCGCTGCGGCGTTCGGCCTGCGCTACACCTTGTCGACCATGAGTATTTGCTCGCTGGAAGACATTGCCGAGCATGTCGGCCAGCCATTCTGGTTCCAGCTTTATGTGATGCGCGACCGTGGGTTTATCGAGCAACTGATCGAACGCGCCAAGGCTGCCGGGGTGGATGCGCTGGTGCTGACGCTGGATTTGCAGATCCTGGGGCAACGCCACAAGGACTTGATCAACGGCTTGTCGGCGCCGCCCAAACTGACCCTGCCCAATATCCTCAACATGATGACCAAACCGCGCTGGGTCATGGGTATGCTCGGCACCCAGCGGCGTGGCTTCGGCAATATCGTCGGGCATGTGAAGGGCGTGGCCGACATGAGTTCGCTGTCGTCCTGGACTGCCCAGCAATTTGACCCGCGCCTGAGTTGGGACGATGTGGAGTGGATCAAGCGGTGCTGGGGCGGCAAGTTGATCATCAAGGGCATCCTTGACGTGGAGGATGCGCGCCTGGCGGCCGACTCCGGCGCGGATGCGTTGGTGGTGAGCAACCACGGTGGTCGGCAACTCGATGGCGCGCCGTCGAGTATCAGCCAGTTGCCCGCCATTGTTGAGGCCGTAGGCAACCGTATTGAAGTGTGGCTCGACGGTGGTATTCGTTCCGGCCAGGACGTGCTCAAGGCCATGGCGCTGGGCGCCAGGGGCACCATGATCGGCCGCCCGCACTTGTATGGCCTGGGGGCGATGGGTGAGGCGGGCGTGACAAAGGCGCTCGATATCATCGCCCGTGAGTTGGACGTGTCGATGGCGCTGTGTGGCTATAAAGATATACGCGATGTGAACCGCGAAATTTTGCTGCCTGGCACCTTTCCTGAAAGTGCTGCCTGAGCAAAAAAACGTAAAAATATAAAAAGAGTTGTCCACGAAAACCGTGGGTATCTCTGTGGATAACTTTGCGAAGGCCCGGCTGCGTTGGCGATTTGCGTGAAGATCATTATTTGATCAACTTGTGTTTCGGGCCAGTATGGGCAGGGTTTGCGCTTGACAGCCAAACGCGAACCCAGTGTCGAAAAGTGTATTTATGACGCGTTGTCGCGCCCTGTGGAGTGTGTCACTTCCCGGGCGGGTATCTGCGTGCGCATCAGGTTTTCCAGCGCCTTGCCATAGTTGCGAGCGGCCAGGCTCATGCTGTTGTTATGGCTGGCACCGGGCACCCATAACAATTGCTTGGGTTGCTGGGCGGCTTCAAATAATTGCTGGCTGAAGCGCGTGGTTACGTGCGGTAGCTACAAAGTTGTGTAGATATTTATGCGGTGATGACCAGGCAGTTGATCGCCGACTGACGGTTGTTGTCAGAAATTTCCTACAGGAGTACAAATGTACTCCATGACCAACCTGACTCCCCGCCGTACCGCCATCCTGACCTTCATTCGCGAGCGCATCGCGCACCAAGGCCAGCCCCCCAGCCTCGCCGAGATCGCCGAGGCGTTCGGCTTTGCCTCGCGCAGCGTCGCCCGCAAGCATGTGGTGGCCTTGACCGAAGCCGGCTTCATTGAGGTCAACCCCAACCAGGCCCGTGGCATTCGTTTGCTCAATCAACCCGCGCGTCCCGAGTGGCTGGATGTCCCGGTACTTGGCCGCGTGGCGGCTGGCCGGCCCATCGGTGCCGATGCGGACGTGCACAGCCACTTGCAACTGGATCCGGCCACTTTCGCCAAGACCCCTGACTACCTGCTGCGAGTACAGGGCGATTCGATGATCGAAGATGGCATTCTCGACGGCGACCTGGTGGGCGTACGTCGCAGTGCCGAAGCCTTGAACGGGCAGATTGTGGTGGCGCGTCTGGATGGTGAGGTCACCATCAAGCGTTTTGAGCGTAGCGGCGAGCGGGTGCGTTTATTGCCGCGCAACCCGGCATATCAACCCATTGTGGTCGGCCCCGACCAGGACCTGGCCATCGAAGGGGTGTTCTGTGGCCTGGTGAGGCAAGGCTGATGGGCGCCGTGGTTGCCCTGGACTCGCTGTTCAATGGCGGGCGAGTCTGGAAGGGCCGGCCCGCCGCACCACTGGCCAGCGTGCACCCCACGGGGCTGGCGGCGCTGGATGCGGTGCTGCCCACTGGCGGCTGGCCGGAAGCGGCCTTGAGTGAAATCCTCATGGCCAAGGACGGGGTGGGCGAATTGCAACTGGTGCTGCCAACCCTGGCACGCTTGTCGGCCCTGGGTGAGCGCATTGTGCTGGTGGCGCCGCCCTATACGCCGTATCCCCATGCCTGGCAGAACGCCGGGGTAGATGTGCGTCAGCTTTCCATTATCCAGGCCCAGGAGCGCGATGCGCTGTGGGCGGTGGAACAATGCCTGCGCTCCGGCAGTTGCGGTGCGGTGTTGTGCTGGCCGCGCAAGGCCGATGATCGGGCCTTGCGGCGCTTGCAGGTGGCGGCGGAAACCGGACAGACCCTGGCATTTGCCTGGCGCTCCTTGAATGAGGCGGTCAATGCCTCGCCCGCGGCCTTGCGCCTGGCGGTCGAGGCAAAGCCTGCACAAGTGCGCGTGCTCAAGTGCCGGGGCGGGTTGGCCCATCCGGCACCGATTGCCCTGGCGGGGCATTGAGGTTGCCATGCGTTGGGTCTGTATCGTATTCCCGCAATTGGCGCTGGACGGGGCGCAGCGTGTGCATCCCGAACCCGACCAGCCTCTGGCACTGCTGGCCGGCACGCCGCAGCGGCGTGTGCTGCAAACCGTCAACGCCGCCGCCCGTGCCCTGGGCTTGCGCCCTGGTCAATCGTTGACGGCAGCCCATGCCCTGGCCAAGGGCTTTGCCTGTGTGGAATACGACCCTCTGGAAATCGAACGATTGCAGCAGTTGCTTGCCGCCTGGGCCTACCGTTTCAGTTCCCAGGTCAGCCTGTATTACCCGCGCGCCTTGTTGTTCGAGATCGAATCGAGCCTGGGCCTGTTCGGGCCCTGGTCGCAGTTCGAGGCGCGCTTGCGCAAGGAGTTGACCGACCTTGGCTTTCGTCACCGCATCGTCGCAGCGCCCAATCCGGCGGCGGCGCGGGTGTTGGCAAACCTTTACGATGGCCTGGCCGTGGCCGATGACAACGCCTTGATGCAGGCCCTGGCGCCACTGCCTGTCGACCGCGCCGGTCTTGACCCGCAGGCCGCCACCGCCTTGTCACGCATGGGCCTGCGCACCCTGGCCCAGGTGCAGGCATTGCCGCGGCATACCCTGGCGCGACGCTTTGACGCCAGCCTGCTCAAGCACCTCGACGCCTTGAGCGGGCAACGCCCCTTGGCCCTGGCGTTCTATCAGCCGCCGGACCAGTTCGAGGCGCGCATCGAGTTGAACTTCGATGTGCAATCCCACCAGGCCTTGCTGTTTCCATTGCGGCGCTTGACCGGCGACTTGTCGGCCTTCCTTTGCGGGCGCGACAGTGGCGTGCAGCGCTTTGACCTGCACCTGGAACATGCCCAGGCGCCCGACAGCGTGATCAAGGTGGGCTTGCTCAGTGCCGAGCGTGAGCCTTTGATGCTGTTCGAACTGGCCCGTGGCCGCCTGGAACAGGTCCAGGTCACCTCGCCGGTGCGCGGTTTGCGTCTGGTGGCCGAGGACTTGCCGGTGTTCGTGCCCCAGCGCCAGGACCTGTTCGACGACCGCCCGCAGCAAACCCTGCCGTGGGAACAATTGCGCGAACGCTTGCGTGCGCGCCTGGGGGATGAGGCGGTGCAGGGCCTGCGCTTTCACGCTGACCATCGTCCCGAATGCGCCTGGCAAGCCGCGACCGACAGCCGTCCATGCCCGAGCTTGAACAAGGTGCGGCGCCCCGGCTGGTTGCTGTCCGAACCGACGCTGCTGGCCGAGCAGGGCGTGCACATTCTGATGGGCCCGGAGCGCATCGAATCCGGCTGGTGGGATGGCGCCGATATCCGCCGCGACTATTACCTGATCCAGACCCGCGCCGGCCAGCAAGGCTGGGCCTACCGCAATGTGGGGTGCAGCGATGGACTGTGGCTGCAAGGCTGGTTTGCATGAGCTCGGTAGGAGCGAGTAGCGCATGAGTTACGCCGAACTGCATTGCCTGTCCAACTTCAGCTTCCAGCGCGGTGCCTCCAGTGCACTGGAGCTGTTCCAGCGGGCCAAACACCAGGGCTACAGCGCCCTGGCAATCACTGATGAATGCACCTTGTCGGGCATCGTACGGGCCTGGCAAGCAGCGAAAGCGGTGGATTTGCCGCTGATTATCGGCAGTGAAGTGCGCATCGAAAACGGCCCCAAACTGGTGCTGCTGGTGCAAGACCTCAACGGCTACCAGCATCTGTGCCGTCTGATCACCCTGGCCCGTCGCCGTGCTGAAAAAGGCCGTTACCGCCTGCTGCAGGAAGACTTCGAGCAACCATTGCCCGGCCTGTTGGCGCTGTGGGTGGCGCAGGACCATGACACCCAGGCCTCGATCCAATGGCTGTGCCGCACTTTCAACGGGCGCCTGTGGCTGGCAGTGCAGTTGCATTGCGGCCAGGACGATGGGCGCCACCTGGAGCAGCGCCTGGACCTGGCCGCCCGGTTGCAGATCCCGGCGGTGGCTTGCGGCGATGTGCACATGCATGCTCGTGGCCGCCGTGCCCTGCAAGACACCATGACCGCCATCCGCCATCACGTCGCGGTGGCCGACGCCGGTACCTTGTTGCATCCCAATGGCGAGCGGCACTTGCGCAGCCTCGATGCCCTGACCGCGCTGTACCCGCAAGCGCTGCTTGACGAAACCCTGGCGATTGCGCGGCGTTGTACCTTCGACCTCAGCCAGTTGCGCTATCACTACCCACGCGAACTGGTGCCGACAGGTCATGACGCCGCCTCCTGGTTGCGTGCGGTGACCGAAGAAGGCATTGCCCGGCGCTGGCCCGAGGGCGTCGATGCCAAGACCTTGCAGCAGATCGACAAGGAACTGCTGCTGATCAGCGAGTTGGGCTACGAAAGTTATTTCCTCACGGTGCACGACATCGTGCGCTTCGCCCGCAGCCGCTCGATCCTGTGTCAGGGCCGTGGCTCGGCGGCCAATTCGGCGGTGTGTTTTGCCTTGGGTATCACCGAAATCAACCCGAGCTTGAGCGACTTGCTGTTCGAGCGCTTCCTTTCCAAAGAGCGCAATGAACCGCCGGACATCGACGTAGACTTCGAGCACGAGCGCCGCGAAGAAGTGCTGCAATACGTATTCCAGCGCTACGGCCGCAATCGTGCAGCGTTGACTGCGGTGGTCAGCAGCTACCACGCCGCCGGCGCAGTGCGTGATGTAGCCAAAGCCCTCGGGCTGCCACCAGACCAGATCAACGCGTTGGCCGACTGCTGCGGGCGCTGGAGTGATGACGCGCCACCTCTTGAACGCCTGCGTGAAAGCGGTTTCGATCCGGACAGCCCACTGCTGCGCCGCGTGTTGACGCTCACCCGGCAACTGATCGGCTTTCCCCGGCACCTGTCCCAGCACCCCGGCGGTTTCGTGATTTCCGAATACCCGCTGGACACCCTGGTGCCAGTGGAAAATGCGGCCATGGCCGAGCGCACCATCATCCAGTGGGACAAGGATGACCTCGACGCCGTCGGCCTGCTCAAGGTGGATATCCTCGCCCTCGGTATGCTCAGCGCAATCCGCCGCTGTTTCGATTTGTTGCGTCGGCATCGCAACCTGGATTTGAGCCTGGCAGGCATCCCAAAGGAGGATCCGGCGACCTACGCCATGATCAGCAAGGCTGACACCATCGGCGTGTTCCAGATCGAATCGCGGGCGCAGATGTCGATGTTGCCCAGGCTCAAGCCGCAAACGTTCTATGACCTGGTGATCGAAGTCGCCATCGTGCGCCCTGGGCCGATTCAGGGCGGCATGGTGCATCCGTATTTGCGCCGCAGAAACAAAGAGGAAGCAGAAACCTATCCTTCACCCGAATTGGAGGCCGTGCTCAAACGCACCTTGGGTATCCCTTTATTCCAGGAACAAGTGATGCAGATCGCGATGGTCGCCGCCGACTACAGCCCTGGCGAGGCCGACCAGTTGCGCCGCTCCATGGCCGCCTGGAAACGTCACGGTGGCCTGGAGCCGCACCAGAAGCGGCTGCGCGACGGTATGCTCGGCAACGGCTACACCGAAGCCTTTGCCGCGCAGATTTTCGAGCAGATCAAAGGCTTTGGCAGCTATGGTTTCCCCGAGTCCCACGCGGCCAGTTTTGCCCTGTTGACCTACGCCAGTTGCTGGCTCAAATGCCATGAACCGGCGGCCTTTGCCTGCGCCCTGATCAACAGCTGGCCCATGGGTTTCTACAGCCCGGACCAGATCCTGCAGGACGCCCGGCGCCATCGCTTGCAGATTCGCCCGGTGGATGTGCAGGCCAGTGACTGGGATTGCAGCCTGGAGCCCATCGATGGCCAGCAACCGGCGATTCGTATGGGCTTGCGCATGATCTCGGGGTTTCGCGAGGACGACGGGCGGCGTATCGAAGCCGCACGCCACCGGCAACCGTTCAGCGACATCGCCGACCTGGACGCACGCGCCGGCCTGGATGCCCGGGCCCAGGCGCTGCTGGCGGATGCCGGTGCGTTGCGCGCCCTGGCCGGCAACCGACACCAGGCGCGCTGGGACGTGGCCGGTGTGCACAAGCAGCTCGGCTTGTTTGCCGGCCAGCCAGGTCAGGATGAAACCGTGGTGGCATTACCCGCGCCCAGCGTAGGCGAGGACCTGCAAGCCGATTACGCCACGCTGGGCACCACCCTTGGGCCGCACCCCTTGGCCTTGTTGCGCGCCGAGCTGCGCAAGCGACGCTGCCGCAGTTCCCAAGAGTTGCTGGCGGTGGCGCATGGGCGCAATGTGAGCATCGCCGGGTTGGTGACCGGTCGCCAGCGCCCTGGTACGGCCAGTGGCGTGACCTTTGTCACCCTCGAAGATGAATTCGGCAACCTCAATGTAGTGGTCTGGCGCGACCTGGCCGAGCGCCAGCGCCGGGCGCTGGTGGGGTCGCGCCTGCTCAAGGTGGATGGGCGCTGGGAGGCGGTGGGCGAGGTGCGGCATTTGATCGCAGGGCGCCTGACCGATTTGACGCCGCTGTTGGATGGCATGGTGGTGCGCAGCCGGGATTTTCATTGAGTTCAGTGGTTTCTGCATTCCAGCGTACACAAGATGAAACCATCCACCGTCGGCGCGCTCCAAAACTTGCGATCGTCCTCTCCTGCGCACAGAGCCCAATGATGCAATTCTTATCCAACCCCCACGGCTGTGAAGGCTGGGCCGGCGAAATGGCTCAGCGGATACGCACCTTTGACTGGTCAACTACCGACCTTGGCCCTTTGGATCAGTGGTCCACAAGCCTGGCTTGCACCGTGCAAATGATGCTGGCCTCACCCGTACCGATGGTGATGCTGTGGGGGCGGGCGGGGTACATGATCTACAACGACAGCTATTCGGCATTTGCCGGCGGGCGCCATCCTTACCTGTTGGGCACGCCGGTGGAACTGGGCTGGCCGGAAGTGGCCGAGTTCAATCGGCATGTGGTGGATACGTGCCTGGCGGGCGGTACCTTGTCGTTCAATAACAAGGAACTGGTGCTGTCGCGTCACGGCCGACCGGAAAGCGTGTGGCTGGACCTCTACTACAGCCCGGTGGCGGGTGACAACCAGCAGCCGGCCGGCGTGCTGGCGATTGTGGTGGAAACCACCGAGCTGGTGAAGTCCGAGCGGGTGCGCCAGGAGCTTACCCATAATCTGGAGCAACGCGTGGCCGCCGAGGTGCAGGCGCGCTCTGCCGCCGAAGACCAGTTGCGCCAGTCACAAAAGCTGGAAGCGATTGGCGGCCTGACCGGGGGCGTGGCCCATGACTTCAATAACCTGCTGCAAGTGATCGCCGGCAATCTGCATTTGCTTGCCCGGCATGAGCCGGACAATTGCCAGGTGCAACGTCGCGTGAACGCGGCCATCGCGGCAGTCGAGCGTGGGGCCAAGTTGTCATCGCAATTGCTGGCGTTTGCCCGTCGCCAACCGTTATCACCCGCGGTGTACAACCCGCAGCGCATTTATGCCGGCCTGGGCGAGTTGCTGCAACGGGCGCTGGGGGAAACCATCCATATCGACGTGCAATTGCCCCAGGACTCCTGGTGCATCAATGTCGACCGCAACCAGCTGGAAAACGCCTTGCTCAACCTGGCTATCAACGCCCGGGATGCCATGCAGGGCGAAGGGGTGATTCGGATCACCGGGGAAAACGTCATCCTCAACCCTGACGATTGTATCGGCAAAAGCATCAAGCCCGGCGAGTACGTGCGCCTGGCGGTGGCTGACACCGGTGTGGGCATGTCCCAGGCCACCCTCAAGCGCGCCTTCGAACCCTTCTTTACCACCAAACGCGAAGGCCACGGCACCGGTCTGGGGTTGAGCATGGTGTTTGGTTTTGTGCGCCAAAGCGGCGGGCATGTGGATATGTGGAGCGAGGAGGGCAAGGGCTCACTGGTGCAGATGTACTTCCCCCACAGCCTGGAGCCCGAGTGCCTCGACGACTACAGTGACGTGGACCCGCAAGGTGGCGGCCAGGAAACCATCCTGGTGGTCGAGGACAACGAAGGCGTGCGCCTGACGGTGGTCGAGTTGCTGCAGCAGTCGGGTTATACCGTATTGACCGCCGAAGACGGCGACCGCGCGATGCAGGTGTTGCAGCGCGGCGCAGCGCCGGACCTGATCTTCACCGACGTGGTGATGCCAGGCCGGGTCAAGAGCACTGACCTGGCCACTTGGGCGCGTACGCAGAACCCGCCGGTGGCGGTGCTGTTCACCTCCGGCCACACCCGCGACATCCTGTCCTCCAATCATTTGCTCGGCGCCGACATCCACTTGCTGAGCAAACCCTACAGCCCCGAGGCCCTGACTCAACGCGTGCGCAGGGTGCTCAGTGCAAGACAAGGTTGCCCATGACATCACAGCGCAACATCCCTGCGGTTACCGCCCAGCAACCGGGCTTTGTCAGGGTGCGTGGCGCCCGTGAACATAATCTGCGTAACGTCGATGTGGATATTCCACGCGATGCCCTGGTGGTGTTTACCGGGGTATCCGGCTCCGGCAAATCGTCCCTGGCGTTTTCCACCGTGTATGCCGAGGCGCAACGTCGCTATTTCGAATCGGTGGCGCCCTATGCGCGACGCTTGATCGACCAGGTGGGCGTGCCGGATGTGGACAGCATCGAGGGCTTGCCGCCGGCGGTGGCCCTGCAACAGCAACGCGGCACGCCGAGTGCGCGCTCTTCGGTGGGCAGCGTCACCACGCTGTCGAGCTTGATCCGTATGCTGTATTCACGCGCCGGCAGCTACCCGCCGGGGCAGGCCATGCTGTATGCCGAGGACTTTTCCCCGAACCTGCCCCAGGGCGCGTGCCCGCAATGCCATGGCTTGGGCCGCGTGTATGAAGTGACCGAAGCGCTGATGGTGCCCGATCCGTCCTTGACCATCCGCCAGCGTGCGGTGGCGTCCTGGCCGCTGGCCTGGCAGGGCCAGAACCTGCGCGACATCCTTGTGACCCTGGGCTATGACGTCGACATCCCCTGGCGTGACCTGCCGAAAAAACAGCGCGACTGGATCCTGTTCACCGAAGAAACCCCCACCGTGCCGGTATACGCCGGCTTTACCCCGCAGCAGACCCGCGATGCGTTGAAACGCAAGCTCGAACCCAGCTACCAGGGCACTTTCAGCGGCGCACGGCGCTACATCCTGCACACCTTCGCCCATACCCAAAGCGCGCTCATGAAAAAGCGTGTGTCGCAGTTCATGCAAGGCAGTGCCTGCCCGTTATGCCACGGCAAGCGCCTGACCCAGGCGGCACTGTCGGTGAAGTTTGCCGGGGTGGATATTGGAGAGTTGTCGCAACTGTCCCTGGCGCAATTGGCCCAATTGCTGCGGCCGGTGGCGGCGGGGCAGGACAAGATGAAATTGTCGGTGGAAAAGCGCCTGGCAGCCCAACGCATCGCCCAGGACTTGCTCGAGCGGGTGAACACCCTGATCGAGTTGGGGCTGGGCTATCTGTCGCTGGAACGCAGCACGCCGACCTTGTCCTCCGGAGAGTTGCAGCGTTTGCGCCTGGCCACCCAGTTGGGCTCACAGCTGTTCGGCGTCATCTATGTGCTGGACGAGCCCTCGGCGGGTCTGCATCCGGCGGATGGCGAAGCGTTGTTCAGTGCGCTTGAGCGCTTGAAGGCCGCGGGCAATTCATTGTTTGTAGTGGAGCACGACCTGGAAACCATGCGCCGCGCCGACTGGTTGATCGACGTGGGCCCGGCAGCCGGTGAACATGGCGGGCAGGTGCTGTACAGCGGGCCGCCTGCGGGGTTGGAGGCTATCGAGGCGTCGCAGACCCGTGAATACCTGTTTGCTCCACAGCGCCCGGCCAACGTGGAGCGGCGCGCGCCCACTGCCTGGCTGAAGCTCGAAGGCGTGACGCGCAATAACCTCGATGACCTGAAGGTGGACTTCCCGCTGGGCTGCTTTACCGCGGTAACCGGTATTTCCGGCTCGGGCAAATCCAGCCTGGTCAGCCAGGCGTTGCTGGAGCTGGTGGCCACGGGCCTTGGGCGCGTGCTGGAAAATGACGACGAGCCAAGCCTGGAAGACGCCGCACCGCAAGCCAGTGGCGGGCGCATCAGTGCCGGGCTGGAACACATTCGCCGCCTGGTGCAGGTGGACCAGAAACCTATCGGCCGCACGCCGCGCTCTAACCTGGCGACCTACACCGGGCTGTTCGACAACGTGCGCAAGCTGTTCGCCGCTACGCCGGCGGCCAAGAAACGCGCTTACGACGCCGGGCAGTTTTCGTTCAATGTCGCCAAGGGGCGGTGCCCGAACTGCGAGGGTGAAGGCTTTGTCAGCGTTGAGCTGCTGTTTATGCCCAGCGTGTACGCGCCATGCCCCACTTGCCACGGTGCGCGTTACAACCCCGAAACCCTGGCGATCAAATGGCAGGGTTTGAACATCGCCCAGGTGCTGGGCTTGACGGTCGAGCAGGCAGTGGAAGTCTTTGCCGAGCAGCCTGGCGTACTGCGCTCGCTGCAGGTGCTGCGCGATATCGGCCTGGGCTATCTGCGCCTTGGCCAGCCGGCCACCGAACTGTCCGGCGGTGAAGCCCAGCGCATCAAGCTCGCCAGCGAACTGCAACGCAACGCCCGCGGCGCTACGTTGTATGTGCTCGACGAGCCGACCACCGGCTTGCACCCCAAGGATGTCGATCGCTTGCTCAGCCAGTTGAATCAACTGGTCGATGCGGGGCATACCGTGGTCGTGGTCGAGCATGAGATGCGCGTGGTGGCCCAGAGTGACTGGGTCATTGATATCGGGCCGGGGGCAGGGGACCTGGGCGGGAAGGTGGTGGCGTGTGGTACGCCGCACAAGGTTGCCAAAAGCAAGCACAGCCGAACCGCGCCTTATCTAACCCAGGCGCTGATCTAGCAGTTGTTGATGACCAAATGTGGGAGGGAGCAAGCCCCCTCCCGCATTAAGCCAAGCGCTAGTCAGTGAGGTTATGCTGGATCTGCTCCTTGGCCAGCTTCACCACATTCTCCACGGTAAACCCGAACTTCTCCTGCAACTTGGCCAATGGCGCCGACGCGCCAAAGCTGTTCATCACCACCTTGGCACCGGTTTGCCCGACATAGCGATCCCAACCCAGGGGCCCCGCCTGTTCCACCACCACCCGCGCTTTTATCGCAGGCGGCAAGACGCCGTCGCGGTAGGCTTGATCCTGGTCTTCAAACAACTCCCAACTCGGCATCGATACCACTTGCGCGGCCACGCCTTCGCCCTTGAGTTGCTCGTAGGCAGCCACCGCCAGGCTGACCTCACTGCCTGTCGCGATCAGAATGACTTCAGGCTTATCCGCAGAGGCCAATACATAGGCACCTTTGGCCGCACCGGAGGCGCACGCATACTGGGTGCGATCCAGGGTTGGCAGCGCCTGGCGCGACAGCACCATGCAGCTTGGCCGATGGGTTTGCGCCAGGGCCACCTTCCACAACTCCAGGGTTTCATTGGCGTCGCCCGGGCGCAGAGTCAGCAGCCCTGGCGTGGCGCGCAGTTGGGTCAGGTGTTCGATCGGTTGGTGCGTCGGCCCGTCTTCACCCACGCCGATGGAGTCATGGGTAAACACGAAAATCACCGGCAATTCCATGATCGCCGCCAGGCGGATCGGTGGCTTCATATAGTCGCTGAACACCAGGAAGGTCGAGGTGTACGGGCGCAGGTAGGACAGCGCCATACCATTGGCAATTGCGCCCATGGCGTGCTCGCGGATGCCGAAGTGCAGGTTTCGCCCGCTGTAGTCATCGGCGCTGAAGCGCCCGGCGCCGTCGAACGTCAGGTTGGTTTTGGTCGACGGCGACAGATCCGCCGAGCCGCCCAGCAACCAGGGGATCTGTTGGGCGAAGGCATTCAATACCTCGCCGCCGGAGGCCCGGCTGGCGACGCCCTTGGCATCGGCGGCGAAGCTGGGCAGGTGCGCCTGCCATTGCTCGGGCATTTCGCCGGCGCGCATCCGGTGCAGTTCATCGGCCCGTTGCGGGTCGAGGGATGCCAGGGTCTGGTTCCATTCGGCGAACAGCGGTTCGGCGCGTTCGTAGAGGGCATCGCGCAGTACCGTGCGGGGTTCGTCGGGCACCAGGAAGTTCGAATCCTGCGGCCAGCCATAGGCAGCCTTGGTCAGGCGAATCTCGTCTTCGCCCAGAGGCTCGCCGTGGGCGGCGGCGGTGTTGTGTTTGTGCGGCGAGCCATAGCCGATCACGCTGTCGACCACGATCAGGGTCGGCGCGCCGGTATTGGCCTTGAAGGTTTCCAGCGCCACGCTCAACGCCTGCAAGTCATTGGCGTCGGTGACGTGCTGGGTGTGCCAGCCGTAGGCCTGGAAGCGTTTGATCACGTCTTCGCTGAAGGCCAGTTCAGTGTGGCCCTCGATGCTGATGGTGTTGTTGTCGTAGATCCAGCACAGGTTATCCAGCTTCAAGTGGCCGGCCATGGAGGCCGCTTCGCTGCTGATGCCTTCCATCATGTCGCCGTCACCGCACAGGGTGTAGACGTCGTAGTCGAACAGCACCTGGCCGTCGCGGTTGAAGCGTTCGGCCAGCCAACGCTGGGCCATGGCCATGCCCACGCTGTTGGCGCAGCCCTGGCCGAGCGGGCCGGTGGTGGTTTCCACGCCGGTGGTCATGCGGTATTCGGGGTGGCCTGGGGTCTTGGAACCCATCTGCCGGAACTGCTTGATATCGTCGAGGCTGATGGCCGGCTGGCCGGAGCGCTGGCCGTGGGCGTCAATCTCCACCACACCGGCCAGATGCAACAGCGAATACAGCAGCATCGACGCATGCCCCACTGACAACACAAAACGGTCACGGTTAGGCCAATCGGGATGTTCGGGGTGATAACGCAGGAAGCGACTCCACAACGTATAACCCACCGGCGCCAGGCCCATGGGCGTGCCCGGATGCCCCGAATTGGCCTTCTGTACAGCGTCCATGGCCAGGGTGCGAAGCGTGTTGATGCATTGAGTGTCGGCAGCAGTGGCAGCGTGATTCATGAAACCTGTCTCCCTCGGGTGGCGATCTACAGTGGAGGGCAGGGCACGGCAAAGGTTTGATCCCATCGCATGCTGCATGACGAACGGGACTGTATTGACCTCAAACATGACAAGACCCATTGGAATGGGCTAGCTTCAAGGGCGTAGACCATTGATCAATTTGTGGAGGTACGCCATGCCAGTGAAACACGACCTGTATCAGGACTTGGGTGTCAGCAAGGAAGACGTTCACAAGCGCAGGGCGGACGACAAACGGCTGGATTCGCTGCTCACTCAATATGACGATGCCGACGCGAATGTGCTGGAGGCGGAAAAAGCCAGTGCCAGCGATGAGAAAGTGGAAAACCTGAAGAAGAAACGGCTGCTGATCAAGGACGAAATCGCCGGGCGATTAGGCTAGGCTCAAAACGGCAATATTTGTTCAGATTTGTATGCGGGACATCGCAGGACTGTGTCTTTATGATGCGCCCCGTCCACCCGGCTCTGGGGACTGTTGCGGCGCAAGGATTGTGCCGCTGAGCCGGGGAGGACACCCTATTTCAGGCCAGCAGTGTGCCCAGACATTCATCAATGGAGCGCTGCTGCGTCTCGCCGTAAAGCTGCAACTCATCAATCGTCTTGCGCCCCAGCGCCTGTTCGAATTGCGCCTGGTTGGCGTTGGCCGCGTAATGACTCTGCGCCGCATCCCCCAGGTTTGACTGGAAAATCCCCGCCGCACTGACCGGCAGAAAATCCTCATACACCAATGGCTCCACCGCCACGTGATCGGCGTTGACCAGCGCTTGCAACGTTCGCGGCTGCTCGGGCTGGCCGCGTGCCGCCAGGCCTTTTGCGGTAACGAAGTAACGAAAGTACGCCAGGCCCTGCTCGCGCATCTGTGCGGGGGTATCCGGGAACGCCGTAAAGTGCCGTTCCATCAATTGCACATAACGTTCGGCGTTGGCCTCATTGGGGAACGCGCCGAGTTCATCGCGGGCGGCGTTCAGCAGTTGGTCGTACAGGGCGCGGCCTTTAGGCGTGAGCGCTACACCGCGTTGTTCGATTTCGCCAAAGCGTGCGCTGTGGCTGCCGTGGGCGTCGGTGAACGCGATCGGTTCGTCGAGTGCCTTGAAGCTGGTCTGGCGCAGCAGGATCGGGCAATGGCGCCGTGGTGGGCCTTCGATCACGGCTTTGGGCGTAATGCCTTTGCCGGGCATGGCGGCCTGTACCTGGTCGATGTCCAGGGTGCGTGGCGTGAGATGGTTGATATGCGGGCCCCTGAAGGCGACCACGTCGGCGATCAGGCGGTGCTGGTTGCTCAGTTGCTCGTATTGCGCGCCTGTCACGGTGGCGGTGTTATGCCAGCGGAACGTCTCCAGCGCCTCGTCGATGAAAGCCTGGGCGTCGCTGGCATTCAACCCGCCCTGTGTTTCGGCCTGTTCGATCAGCGCCAGGGCGCCGGGGGTGAAGATCGAGCGCTTGGCCAGGGCACTTTCGGCGAAGGCGCGCAGCTCCAGGTTTTCGATCAGCTCCAGGCGCAGCAGCGAGGTGAACACCCGGAACGGGCTGGTCTGCAGCGCGTGCTCATGCACGGCGCGAAAGGCCGTGGAATGCACCGGCACACCGGCGGGGGTGAGGTCGTAGTAGCCCACCGGTTGCATGCCCATCACCGCGAATAGGCGGCTGATGGTCGCCAGTTCTGCGGCAGTGCCCAGGCGGATGGCGCCATGGCGCTCCATGTCCAGGCGCTGGATTTCTCCGGTACGCTGCAACTGCTGCACCAGCTCAGGTTGGCTGTCGAGTACGCGCGCATTGGTTTGGGCCACCAGTTCCAGCAGCGCGCCGTACAGAGGTACTTCATCGCGGTACATGTCGGACATGGCCTTGGAAAAGCCCTTGCGGATCTCATCGGGGCTGACATGTGCAGTGGCGTGCATAGAAAAATTCCTGATGGCTGTGGCGAGCAAAATGACCTTCGCCCGATTTTGTTGAGGCGCAGGCCGGCTTGCAAACGAAGATTCTTCTGGACTTCATTCTGCAAATGAATGAGATGCCATGAACAGGAGCAAACCCAGCCCCAGCGGCTTGTCAACGCCAGGTGCTTTGAGTCTTCATGTGCAACCGCGCACCATTGGGTTCTACACTGCGCCTCACTGTGTAGGTGATGGAGGACTCAATGACGGCCGTACCCGCAAACCGCCTGCTTGACACGATTGAAGGCCAGCGCCTGGCGACGCAAGATGCCGAGCGTTGGCGTGAGTGGGGCCCGTACTTGAGCGAACGCCAGTGGGGCACCGTGCGCGAAGACTACAGCGCCGATGGCGACGCCTGGGCCTACTTCCCCCATGAACAGGCGCGCAGCCGCGCTTATCGCTGGGGCGAGGACGGCCTGGCCGGTTTCAGCGACAAGGCACAACGCTGGTGCCTGGGCCTGGCGCTGTGGAACGAACGGGATGCGATCCTCAAGGAGCGCCTGTTCGGCCTCAATAACGCTGAAGGCAACCACGGTGAAGACGTCAAGGAACTGTACTTTTTCGTCGATGGCGTACCGAGCCATGCCTACATGCGCATGCTCTACAAATACCCCCATGCCGCCTTTCCCTATGCCGACCTGATCGCTGAAAACGCTCGCCGTGGGCTGGGCGATACCGAGTATGAAATCCTTGATACCGGCGTGTTTGAAGACAACCGTTACTGCGACATCAGCGTCGAATACGCCAAGCACCAGCCCGACGATATTTTCATGCGTGTCACCGTGCACAACCGCTCGGAGCAGCCGACACGTCTGCAGGTGCTGCCCCAGTTGTGGGCGCGCAATGACTGGAGCTGGACCTTTGATGCGCCCAAACCCAGGTTGACGCTGGACGGCGACCGCGTGCTCGCCCGTCATCATGAGATGGACGATCGCCAGCTCACCGCCTGGGGCCAGGATGGGTGGCAATGGTTGTTCTGCGAAAACGAGAGCAACTTCGCCAAACTGGGCGGGCAGCCGACGTCCGGGCCGTTCAAGGATGGCATCAACGATTACGTGGTGGAGGGTGATCAAGGGGCCATTCGCGGTGACGCGGGCACCAAGGTGGCGGCGCGATTCAGTCTTGAATTAGCGGGCCTGGAAAGCAAAAGCCTCTATCTGCGCTTTGCCCCTCTGGACGCCCCCGAGGTCAACGCACGCAAGTTGTTCGAACAGCGCCGCCGCGAGGCCGATGACTTCTACGCAGCCCTGCAACAGGGTATCGCCAATGACGATGCGCGCAATGTGCAGCGCCAGGCCCTGGCCGGCTTGCTGTGGTCCAAGCAGTTGTACTATTTCGACGTCAACCAGTGGCTCGACGGTGATCCGGCCCAGCCTGCGCCGCCGCCCGAGCGTTTGCATATCCGTAATACCCATTGGCGCCACCTGTCCAACTTCGACATCCTGTCCATGCCCGATACCTGGGAATACCCGTGGTACGCCTCCTGGGACCAAGGCTTCCAGGCGGTGGCCATGGCGCTGATCGATCCCGGCTACGCCAAGCAACAGCTGCTGTTGCTGGTTAAAGACCGTTTCATGCACCCCAACGGCCAATTGCCCGCCTACGAATGGCGCTTCGACGATGCCAACCCGCCAGTGCATGCCTGGGCCAGCTGGCGCGTGTATCAGCAAGACAAGGCGCTGACCGGCGTGGGCGATATGGACTTTCTGGAGCGGATCTTCCACAAGCTGCTGCTGAATTTTTCCTGGTGGGTCAACCGCAAGGACGCTGAAGGCCGCAACCTGTTCCAGGGTGGTTTTCTGGGCCTGGACAATATCGCCTTGTTCGACCGCTCGGCCACGCTGCCGCCGGGTTACCAGTTGGACCAGGCCGATGGCACTGCCTGGGTCGCGGCCTATGCCCTGGACCTGATGCGCATCGGGCTGGAGCTGGCCAAGCGCAACGCCGTGTACGTGGACATTGCGGTAAAGTTTTTCGAGCACTTCCTATATATCGCCGGCGCCATCAACCGCGTCGATGACAGTGCCGAAGGCTTGTGGGATGAGCAGGACCTGTTCTTCTACGACGTACTGCACCGTCCCGACGGCCAGAGCGAACCGGTGCGTTTGCGGTCTATCGTCGGCCTGATGCCGCTATTCGCCGTGCTGGTGCTGGAGCAGCGCGAACATGAAGGCTTGGAAGGCCTGCGCGAGCGTCTGCTGGGGTTTATGCATCACCGGCCCGACCTGGCCAAACTGGTCTCGCGTTGGAACGAACCGGGGCAGGGCAATCGCCTGTTGTTGGCGTTGCTGCGTGGCGAGCGTACCAAGGATTTGCTGCGCCGCATGTTGGATGACCAGGAGTTCTTGTCGACCTTCGGTGTGCGCGCCTTGTCCAAGACCTTTGCAGAGCAACCCCTGGCGCTGAAGATGAATGGCGACACCCTGTGCGCCAGTTACCAGCCCGGCGAATCCGACTCTCGCCTGTACGGCGGCAACTCCAATTGGCGCGGGCCGCTGTGGATGCCGGTGAACTACATGCTGATCGAATCGCTGCGCGAATTTCACCGCTACTACGCGGATAACTTCTCAGTGGAGTACCCCACAGGCAGCGGCTATCTGGCGTCGCTGGAAGACGTGGCCGACAGCCTCAGCCAGCGCCTGACCGGATTATTCCTGCGCGATGAAAATGGCCTGCGGCCATCCATGGCAGGGTATGCGCAGCTGGAGGCGGACCCGGCCAGCCGCGATCTGGTGTTGTTTCATGAATACTTTCATGGCGAGACAGGGCGAGGGTTGGGGGCGTCGCACCAGACGGGGTGGAGCGCCCTGGTCGCCTTGCTGCTGCAGCCAAAGGTCTAGCACCCATGGCGCGCATAGGCATCGGTAGCTACACCCCTTTGGCGCCGCGCCGCGTGCGCTCGATCTCTTCAAGCAAGCCATCTATGCCTGCCAGGCGTGCGCGGTTGTCATGTTCCCAGGGGTGAAACCCCGGTTTGAAATAATGCAGCCACGGCCTGAGCATCCGCGGGAACACGCCCTTGGGGCCGTACAAGTATTTGACCATGCGCCACAGCCCCTTCAGCGTGCCGCCCGAGGTGCGGTCGGCAATCAGCAGCCGCACGTGGAAGTCCAGCACCACTAGCCAGAACATGACGGTGGTGGTCAGCATGGTGCCGGTGCGCAGCAGGTAGCGTGCGGGGCCAGGTTTGATCACCTGGTTCCATACATCGAAGGCTACGGCTTTATGTTCGGTTTCTTCCAAGGCGTGCCAATACCACATCTGCTGGTAACCCTTGAGTGAATCACCAAAGCGCGAGGGGTCGCTCAACAGGATTTCCGCCAGCATCGCAGTGTAGTGCTCAAGGGCGATGGTCACCGCCAGGTTGAACGACGGCGGCAGGTGTTTCTTCTGCAAGTCGAGGAAGAACTTCAGGCGTCGGTCGAGGGTGTGCGCCGGCAAGCCCGCCGCTTGCAGCAGGTCGTTATAGGCCACATGTTCGCGGCTGTGCATGGCCTCCTGGCCTATGAAACCCTGGATTTCCTTTTTCAGTTCGGGATCGTCGATCTGCCCGCGGTAGTGGCGCACGCTGTCCATGAAAAACAGCTCGCCCTGGGGAAACAGCAACGACAGGGCGTTGAAGAAGTGGCTGATCACCGGCCCTTGTTCATGCCAGTCTTTGATGCGCTCGGCAGGCAAGGCAAAACGGATATCGCGACGGATCGGCAACATGCTGCGTCCTCCTGTTCAGAGATGGGACTGGTCGTTGGTTTCAAAGACCTGTGTGCGCGGCTTGGGCGCCATGCGTTTGCTGGCAAACACCACCAGTGCCTGATAGGCCGAAGGCAGGCAACGGGCGAGCAGGTCGAGAAAATAGGCGTCGCGGCCGATCAACACACGGCGCTTGTTTTTGCGTACACCTAGCAGGATCACTTTGGCGGCCTGGTCGGCGTCGGTAATGAACAGCTTTTCGAAATCGGCGCGGGCCTGTTGTTCGCTGTGGATGAGGAAACCGGTCATGTTCGCGTCGATACGGCTGCTGCGGCAGATATCGGTACGAATGCCACCGGGGTGCACACAGGTGGCCGATACGCCGCAGCGTTGCAGGTCGAGTTCCTGGCGCAGAGCCTCGGTGAACCCGCGCACAGCAAACTTGGTGGCGTTGTAACCGCTCATGCCGGGTTGGGCGAACAGGCCGAACACGCTGGAAGTATTGACTATGTGGCCTTCGCCGCTGGCCTTGAGATATGGCAGGAACGCCTTGGTGCCATGCACCACGCCCCAGAAGTTGATGCCGACGATCCATTCCAGATCGGCGTAGTCCACGCCTTCGACGGTACTCGACAGCGCCACCCCGGCATTGTTGAACACCAGGTTGACCTGGCCATGTTCCGCGGCACAGCGTGCAGCCCAATCCTGCATGGCTTGGCGGTCAGAGACGTCCAGCACCTGCGTGGTAACGGTCACGGGCGACAAGGTCGATGTGCGGATCAGCTCCAGGGTCTGTTCCAACCCCTGGCTGTTCTTGTCGGCCAAGGCCAGGTGGCAGCCTTCGCGTGCCAAGGCTAAAGCCAATGCGCGGCCCATGCCGGAGGCTGCACCGGTGATCGCCGCAACGCGGCCATTGAATGACTTCATGACAGGCTGCCTTCTGTTGCGGAGTGAGGGGCTGGTACGGGACGTGGCAGAGCGGGCGCCGGCAACGGGCTGGCGACGTAGTCCTTGAGCGCAAAGTGACGGGTGAGCTGTTTGAAACGCCAGGTAGAACCGGGCCACAGCGTGGTGTTCTTGCCGGTGCGTGGGTCCAGGTACCAGCTCTGGCAGCCGCCGGTGTTCCAGATGGTGCGCTTGAGCTTGTCCTGCAACTGGTGGTTGTAGGCGTGCTCTACGGCGGGTTTGACCTCGACCGTGGCAATGCGCTGGCGCCGCATATGTTTCAAGGCATCGAGGATGTAGGTGACCTGAGCTTCGATCATCAGGATCATCGAGTTATGCCCCAGGCCGGTGTTGGGTCCGACGATCAGAAACAGGTTGGGATAGCCCGGCACGGTGGTGCCTTTGAAGGCATGGGCGCCGTCGCTCCAGGCGTCCATCAGGTCGATGCCGTCGCGGCCGATGATGCAGTCTCGCGGCAAGGGGGCGCTGGCCTGGAAGCCGGTGCCGAAGATCAGGCAGTCAGCGGGATGCTTGATCCCGTCGGTGGTGATCACACCGTCAGCTTCGATGCGCAGCACCCTGTCGGTGACCACCTCGACATTACTGCGCGACAGCGCCGGGTAGTAGTCATTGGAGATCAGCACGCGCTTGCAGCCGATGGTGTAGTCCGGCGTCAGCGTCTTGCGCAGGGAAGGGCGGGCCACTTGTTTGCGCAGATGCCGCAGGGCGATTTTCTGCACCATCTTCATCAGGCGTGGGTGCATGGCAAAACCCACCACCCGGCCTTCCAGTGCCCAATAAAACGCGCCGCGCACCAGCTTTTGGGTGAACGGCAAGTGTTTGAACAGCCAGCGTTCAAGCGTTGAAATCGGCCGGTCCGGTTTGGGCATGATCCAGGGCGGCGTGCGCTGGAACAGGTCCAGGTGCGCCACCTGTGGCGCGATCTGCGGCACGAACTGGATGGCACTGGCGCCGGTGCCGATCACGGCCACGCGCTTGCCTTTCAACGAGTAGTCATGGTCCCACTGCTGGGAGTGAAAACGCTTGCCCTTGAAGCTGTCCAGCCCCGGGATATCCGGCAGCGCCGGGCGAGACAGCCCGCCCATGGCCGAGACCAGCACCCGTGCGCTGACTTGGCGGCCATTGCTGAAGCTCAGGTGCCAGCGCTGCTGTTGCTCATCAAACACCGCACGTTGCAGGGCCATGCCAAAACGCAGATAGGGCGCCAGCTCAAAACGTGTGGCGCAGTGTTCCAGATAGGCGCGGATCTCAGGTTGTGTCGCGAACTGTCGCGACCAGTTCGGGTTAGGCGCAAAGGAAAATGAATACACATGGGACTGCACGTCACAGGCGCAACCCGGGTAGTGGTTATCGCGCCAGGTACCACCGAGGGTCTCGGCCTGTTCGGCGATGAAGAAGTCGGTGAGCCCGGCCTCCTTGAGCTTGATCGCCATACACAGGCCAGCGAATCCCGAGCCAATGATGGCAATGTCAATTGAATCACTGTGGGCAGTCATGGGCGTGCCTCATAGATAGAAAGCGGGTGGGCATCGGATGTGCTCCTCTTTTTGTTTTGTCTTTTAGATAGAACACCATTGCAAAGGAAAATTGAATTAATTATTTTAAAAAAGATTTTAAATAATCTACCTGAAAATTTCGCCTACGCTAGGACCTTGTTCCGCATGTGCGATTTGTCCGACGGACGAGCGTGGTATGCAGGGCGCCCAGGTCCAAGGGGTGGACGATGGCTGAGGCCCTGACCAATTCCGGTCGGGTCGCCAGCAGCAGGGAAGCAGAGGACCGAGCTATGGCTGTGGAATGGGTTGTCGCTGCGGGTGTGCTGGCCGGCGCCAGCGTGGCGTTATGGGGCTTGAGTGCCTGGATGACGCGGCGCATTGAAGCGCGGGTTCCGATCAACGGGCGTTTCGTCGAGGTGGATGGCGAGCGCTTTCATTATGTCGAAGAGGGCAAGGGCCCGCCGCTGGTGATGATCCACGGGCTGATGGGCAGCAGCCGTAACCTCACGTATGCCTTGTCCGGTCAGTTGCGAGAGCATTTTCGCGTGATCACCCTTGACCGGCCGGGGTCAGGCTATTCCAGCCGACACAGCGGCACGGCCGCAGACTTACCGGGCCAGGCCCGACAAATCGCGGCCTTTATCGACACGCTCGACCTGGGCAAGCCGTTGGTGCTGGGCCATTCCCTGGGTGGCGCGGTTGCTCTGGCGCTGGCCCTCGACCATCCCCATGCGGTATCCGGGTTGGTACTGGTAGCGCCTTTGACTCACCCGCAACGCATGTTGCCGCTGGTGTTCCTGTCATTATCGGTGCGCCCGGCCTGGCTGCGACGCTGGATGGCCCACACCCTGACGATGCCCGTTGGCCTGCTGAGTAAAAATGCAGTGGTCAAAGGCGTCTTCGGCCCCGATGCCGCACCGCCGGACTTCGCCACCCGGGGCGGCGGGCTGCTGGGCATGCGTCCAGACAACTTCTATGCCGCGTCCACCGAAATCAACCGGGTCAACGACCACCTGCCCGACATGGTCAAGCGCTACCCGCAACTGACCTTGCCCATCGGGCTGATCTATGGCACCCGCGACAAGGTGCTCGACTTTCAGAAACACGGCCAGGCCCTGGCGAGCAAGGTGCCAGGGCTGAAAATGCAAGTGGTCGAAGGCTGTGGGCATATGTTGCCGATCACCGCGACAGAGCGAGTGGTGGCGCTGGTGGAGCAGGTCGCCAAGCGCGTCAGGCCCGGGGCAGGCATCCGGCTGTTGCACCCTCCCAAGGCCCTGGCGAGTAGATAAGGGTGCACCCGACTCGCGGTTCAAAGGCGTTGATGCCTGTCCTAGACACCTGACCAGACGGCTGAAAAAGAGACTGCCCGGTCACGGTAAAAAGGGCGGGAGAAACTAGTTGACGACCTAACGATTCCGCGCTATTTATTTAAAAAAATTATTTCAATGTGTAATTTGAAATTATTTTTGAAATGCCTAAGAGCGAATAAAATAATGAAAAAAACGCCTTTTATCGCATGGTTGATTTCTCGGGGCAGTCAGCGCTCCGTAAACCTGTTGGCTGCCCCGATGCACACCGAATGTGTACGGAGGTTGCCATGAATCAGACCCTGGCCGCCCCGCACGTCTGGACCGACGCAAAGCGCCACCTGTGGTGGCTCGGCATCATGCCACTGGCAACCCCCTTGCTCTCCGGCGCCCTGGCGATCGGCACCGGCGTACAGCAATTGTGGTGGGTGGGTGTGCTGGTGATCTTCGGCTTGATCCCCCTGATCGACGGCCTGCTCGGCGAAGATGTCAGCAACCCGCCTGAATCTGCCGTCAGCAACCTTGAATCCCAACGTTATTATCGCTGGATCGTCTACACCGGCGTGCTGTTTGTGATCTCTTCAGTGATTATCACCGGTTGGCTGGCCGCCGGTGGCATCGACTGGATCATCAATGGCGGCCTGTTGAACGCTACGGCCACACTTGAGCCGTCGAGCTGGCTGGCCAAGGCTGCTGCATTCGTCACCGCACGCACTGAACTGCATGGCCACATCAGCGTGTTCACTTACCTGGGTATGGCAATGTCCACCGGCGCTGCCACGGGCATCGCGATCAACACCGCCCATGAACTGGGGCACAAACCCAAGCCCCTGGAAGTGTTCCTGGCCAAGGTCACCCTGGCGCCGACGTTCTACGGGCACTTCTACACCGAACATAACCGCGGCCATCACGTTCGGGTCGCCACCCCGGAAGATCCCGCCAGTTCGCGGCTGGGGGAAGGTTTTTGGGCATTCCTGCCGCGTTCGGTGTGGTTCAGCGCCGTGTCGGCCTGGAACCTGGAGCGCGAACGCCTGCGCAAACTCGGTTTGCCGGCCTTGCACTGGAAGAACGCCGTGCTCAGTGCCTGGATGTACAGCGTGGTGTTGTGGGGCGCGATGATTGCCTGGTTGGGCGCGGCGGTGATTCCGTTCCTGATCATCCAGGGCATCTACGGGTTCTCGTTGCTGGAAGTGGTGAACTACGTCGAGCATTACGGCCTCAAGCGCCAGAAGTTGCCCAATGGCCGTTACGAACGCTGCTCGCCGCGCCATTCATGGAACAGTAACCGGATTGTCACCAATATCTTCCTGTTCCAACTTCAGCGGCATTCCGATCACCATGCCAACCCCACGCGCAGTTATCAGTCGTTGCGCCACTTCGATGAGTCACCGCAACTTCCGTATGGTTACGCGAGCATGATTGTCTGGGCCTATGTGCCTTACCTGTGGCGACGTCGTATGGACCATCGGGTACTCAATCATTATGCCGGGGATATCACCCTGACCAATCTTCAACCGTCACAGCGTTTGAAGTATCTGGAGAAGTACAGCAACAGCGCCAAGCCGTTTTGAGATGAAGTAAGCAGTACGGGCGTACTCGGGATCTGTGTATCGCGCAGGTCCTTGTCGCCCCCAGTATCAGGTGCAAGAACGTGGTTTGACCCTACAAAAATAATTTCAAGGGAAGGACGTACACCATGCAAAGTTCTGCCAAGTTCACCGCCCATATCCTGCTGGCAGCGATGGGCCTGATTGTTTATCACCAGGCCCAGGCTGCCCGTATCGAACCTGCTGGCAGTGCCTTCACGGCTCAAGGGCCCATCAGCTTTTCCAAAGGCAAGCTGATCAGCGCCGACTGCACGATCAAGGTGGCCGGCAAGGTCGCGGCCGATGGCTCATCGGTGAATGTCGATAAAGTCGAGTTTGACGGTGGCCTCAAATGCAGCCGTGTCGAAGCGATCAATTTGCCCTGGGTGCTGGTCGCCAAAGATACAAAGAGTGGCTCGATGTCCAGGATCAGCGTCGATGTGCACGCCTTTGGCCTGGGCGGCAAGTGCGGCCCTTCAACCGCCGACGGTACTTGGGATAACGCCACCGGCAAGTTGGAAGCCGCCAATGTTGCTATTGGCGAAGACTGCAAGATCAACACGGTATCCATCAAGATGCCGCCCAACTTCAAAGTGGTCGAATAAACCGTTCCAACTGTTGCAGCGGTAAATGCATTGAAATTTGGCTGGAAAGGGAAGTTCTGCAGTTTCACCGTGACCTCTCGATCATGGCCATTACCCCTGGCGAAATGAATCGCCATAACATGTGAGGAAAAACAATGAAAAGCTTGAAAACTCTCGTGTCGTTGACTGCCCTGGCTGTTTGCATGGGTGCTGCTTCGATGGCCAGTGCGGCTTCAATCAGCCCGGAAGGCCCTTTCACCACGACCGCAGGCTCCATCGTGGTGCAGTCACCGTCGTCGTTCGGGGGCCCTGTGACCTGTGGCATTACCTTCAGCGGCAATGTCAGCGGCGGCGTTGCGACTATCAACAATGCCTCGCTGACCGGCGGTGGCCTGTGTGCATTGCCCACCTTGAAAAGCATCCCGTCGCCAGGCTGGAAGCTGACGGCCTTGTCGGGCACTACCGGCCAAGTAGAGAACGTTGGTTACACCATTAAAAAGACCATCGTAATCCCAGGTACCGACTGCGGTCCATCCACTATCAGCGTGGCCTGGAATGCTGCGACTCACACGCTTACGGCTGCCAACCAGGCTCTGAGCGGTGGCTGCAACGTGGTCTCGCTGACCACCACTGCTGCTGGCCTGACCGTCAATCCATAACGGCTGCTTATTGCAGGATAAAAGGGTTGATCACCCGCTGAAAGGCCGGTACCTCGCCAGAGGTGCCGGCTGACGTGGAAAGCCGGCCATGCCGGGAGCGCATAATAATAAGGAGTGCCGCATGATCAGTAAGAAACAACAGGCTCAAACACTGCTGGGGCTGGCAATATTGGGAGGCTTGATGACGACTGCGCCCGCGCAGGCGGGTGGTTTCTCCACGCCGACTTATGGTGCTCCAGGCTGGGGCCGGGCATTCGGCGGCGGCTCTCTGTTCAAGAATGATCCAAGTTCTGCCTACAACAACCCGGCGGCCATGGCGTTCGTCGACCAGTCCGTGGTTCAACAGACCGTTGACTATGCCCGGGTCAAAATCAAATACAGCGGCCAAGCCTATGATTACACCGGTAACCCGGTCAGTAATACGGCGGTAATGCCTGATGGCAGCTTTGACCCCAGCACTGCAACACTCAATAACAACGATGGCGGCCAGGGTGGTTTCACCGCCTGGTTGCCTACTGGCTTCCTCGTTATTCCAATCGGTGACCGCTTTGCATTCGGCCTCAGTCAGGTCGTGCCGCAAGGTATGCGCACCACCTGGAATGAAAACTCCAAGTTTCGCGACTTCGCCGTGGACACCAAAATCGAGACCGTCGGTCTGACGGGCTCCTTATCCTTCAAGGTGCGTGACGACTTCTCCATCGGCGGGGGCCTTATCGTTCAGCGCAGTCAAGGCTTCGTCAGCCAGAATGTTGACCTGTTTTCGGCCGCGTCAGTCTCACCAGGCTTGGGTAACGGGGCATTTCCGGCGGGCGTCGGCACCGCGCTGATGCGGGTGAAGGTCGATAACATCTCCACTGGCTGGTTTACCGGTGTTGTCTGGAAGCCGACTGATCGAGACTCGCTGGGCCTTAACTATCACGCCAAAATCAAAAACAAGCTGACAGGCAAATACAGCGTCCGGGCTGATGCCTTGAACAATGGCCTGATGACTGACGATACGATCTTCGGTAACGGCAAGACGCTGGTCGAAACGGCTTATCCGGGCCTGACGCTGTACCCCGGTGGCGCCCATGCCAGTACTCAGTTGGATATTCCAGCCACCGCGGCGCTCGACTGGGTGCACCAGTTCAACGACCGCTGGACCTTGGGTGTCAGCGCCATGTGGACCCAGTGGTCGTCCTTCAAGGACCTCACGCTCAAGTCTCAGGGTTCGACTATCGTCGCCATTCCCTATAACTACAAAGATGCGTGGATGTACTCGGTGGGGGGAGATTTCAAGGCAACGGACGAGCTGACCTTGCGCGCTGGTGTGGCCTATGACCAAACGCCAACCCGCAATTCGACGCGCGATCCGCGTATTCCTGACGGTGACCGTTATTTTCTCTCTTTGGGTGCGGGCTACGATATCAAAGCCGTTCCTGGCTTGACTCTGGACGCCGCGTACTCGCATCAATTTGTCGAGAAGGTCAACATCAAGACCCAGAACGTAGACCGACTGGGCGGTGGCAGGCTTGACGGCAAGGCCGAGTCCTCAGGCGATATTGTCAGCCTGTCAGCCACGTACAAGTTCTGAGCCCATCCTGACAGCGAGTACCAGAGCATCTGGTGCTCGCTGCTCAACGATTTTGATAACTGTTTTGAGGCCTTCGTTCGGCCTCAAATTATTGCGCTCAATGACTAAATAAAAATTTCAAAACAAAATTTGAATTTGGTCTTTCAAGTTTGTAGTGTGGTTTTACGCCGCCGCGCAGCTCGACCTGCCTGTGCTTTGGCCACATCTCGAATCAAGTAGAGGTATCCCTATGCTTATCTGGTTATTGGTGGGTTTCGCAGCAGCGATTGCCCTGGCGTATCGACAAGCCGCCGCTACCCTGTGGCTGGTCACTGGCCTGGTTTGGCTGGCAGCGGGTTACCTGTTCAACGTCGTGGCCGGCCTGGGCACCGCCGTCGCGGCGGTACTGGTGGTGTTGCCGGCCCTGGTGCTGGCGCTCAAACCCCTGCGCCGCACGCTGTTGACCAGCAAGGCCCTAGGCCAGTTTCGCATGATCATGCCGGCGATGTCCGACACCGAGCGTGCGGCCATCGAGTCCGGCACTGTGTGGTGGGATGCCGAGCTGTTCAGCGGCAAGCCCAACTGGCAGCGCCTGTTGCAAGCCGCGCCGGCCAGCCTGAGTGCGGAGGAGCAAGCCTTTCTCGACAATGAGGTCGAAACCCTGTGCGACATTGCCAACGACTGGGAAACTACCCAAGTCTGGCAGGACATGTCCCCCGAAGGCTGGCAATACACCAAGGACGCCGGGTTCCTCGGCATGATTATTCCCAAGCAGTACGGAGGCAAAGGCTTCTCCCACTACGCCCACTCCCAGGTGGTGATGAAGCTGTCGACTCGCTGCTCGGCGGCGGCGATTTCGGTGATGGTGCCCAACTCCCTGGGCCCGGCCGAATTGCTGCTGCATTACGGCACCGACGCCCAGCGCAATTACTACCTGCCGCGCCTGGCGCGGGGCGAAGACATCCCGTGTTTTGCCTTGACCAGCCCGTATGCCGGCTCTGATGCGGGTGCGATCCCGGACCTGGGCATTGTCTGCAAAGGTCTGCACGAAGGCGAAGAAGTGCTGGGTTTCAAAGTGACCTGGGACAAGCGTTACATCACCCTTGGCCCGATTGCCACGGTACTGGGCCTGGCATTTCGCGCCGAAGACCCGGACGGCCTGCTTGGCGCGGCCGGTTCCCTGGGTATTACCTGTGCGCTGATCCCGACTTCTCATCCAGGGGTGAACAGCGGTCGTCGTCACTGGCCGCTGAATGCGGTGTTCCAGAACGGTCCTACCACCGGCAAGGACGTATTCATTCCACTGGAGTGGGTGATTGGCGGCCGTGAACAAGTCGGTAACGGCTGGCGCATGTTGATGGAGTGCCTGGCCGCGGGCCGGGCTATTTCCCTGCCTTCGGCTAACGTTGGCCTGGGCAAGGTCGCCGTGCGCGGCACTACAGCCTATGCGGCGATGCGCAAGCAGTTCGGCTTGCCCATCGGCAAGTTCGAAGGGGTGCAGGCTCCGTTGGCGCGCATGGCCGGGCACCTGTATGCCTGCGATGCGGTGCGCAAGGTGTCGGTAGCGTCCCTGGATGCCGGTGAGAAACCTTCAGTGATCTCAGCCATTGCCAAATACCACGTCACTGAGCGCGCGCGCATCATCGTCAACGACGGCATGGACATTGTCGCCGGCAAGGGCATCTGCATGGGGCCCAATAACTTCCTCGCCCGTGCCTATCAGCAAAGCCCCATCGCCATTACGGTGGAAGGCGCCAACATCATGACCCGCTGCCTGATCATCTTTGGCCAGGGCCTGATTCGTTGCCACCCCTATGTGTTGCGCGAAATGGAAGCGGCGCGCAACCCGGACCGGCGCAAGGCGCTGGAAGACTTCGACAGCGCGATGTTCGGCCATGTGAGTTTTGTGCTGGCCAACACCGTCCGCGCAGCGGTGCATTCCCTGACCGGCGGGCGCCTGCTCGCCGCGCCAGCCAAGACCGACCCGGCGCTGGCGTCCTACTACCGTCAGGCCAATCGGCTGTCGGTGGTGTTGGCGTTGATCTCGGACATTTCCATGGGCGTGCTCGGGGGGGCCCTCAAGCGCAAGGAAAGTATCACCGGGCGTTTGGGGGATATTCTGTCGCAGCTGTACATCCTGTCGTGCGTGCTCAAGCGTTTCGAGGACGACGGCCGGCCCCAGGCAGATCTGCCGCTGGTGCATTGGGCGGCGCAGGACGCGTTGCTGCGCGCCCATGAAGCCTTGGCCGAAGTGCTCGACAACTACCCGTCGAAACCAGCGGCGACGGTGGTGCGCGCGTTGAGTTTTCCGTTTGGCATTCCCCTGCACAAACCGTCGGATCGTCTGTTGGCGCAAGTGGCCGATGTGGTGCAAACCCCTGGGGAAACCCGCGACCGCTTGCTGGCCAATTCCTACATCCCGCGCCCGGAAATCGACAAGCTGGCCTACGGCGAATTGGGCTTTCGTTTACTGCCACAGGTGGAGTCGATCGAGGCTCGGCTTAAACCCGCCATCAAGCAAGGTTTGCTTGGCCCGCTGCCGATTTCGGCCACGGCCTTTACCGAATGGCGCGTCAAGGCGCGGGCGCTGGACTTGATCAGCGACGACGAGGACGCCTTGCTGGGCCGCTATGTGGAATACGCCGATCACGGTATCCAGGTGGATGACTTCCCCCAGGATTTTGGTTTGCTGGAGGCGTTGCAGCAGCGCAAGCAGGCGCTCGAACCGGCCGCCAAACGGCGCAGCAGCCAAAGCGAAAACGCCCCGGTGAATTGACAGTGTGGGAGGGGGCTTGCCCCCTCCCACATTTGATTGGGTTTACAAGGCAAATGTGTGGCGTGAGTGAGTGCTTACCATGAGTGACAACTACCTTTCATTCGTCAACTCCCCCTGGGGCCGTCGCCTGGCCCAGGCTATTGGCTTGCCGCAACCCTTGCCGCTGCAGCGTCATCGCAGCGGCCAGGCCGGGCTGGCCAACCCGGTGATCATCGCCGGGGCAGGGCGCCTGGCGGCGTCGGTGCTGCGTATCTTCAGCGCCACCGACACCGTCGCCGCCACAGCGGCAACCCTCAAGGCGCCATCCACGGTCAAGGTGCAAGGCGCAGTGTTTGATGCCAGTGGTGTGGTCGATCTGCAACAGTTGGACGAGCTCTACCTGTTCTTCCACGCCAATGCCAAACGCCTAGGCCAACATGGCCGAGTGGTGGTGCTCGGCACCGCGCCGGAACACTGCCAGGACTTGCCCCAAGCCATCGCCCAGCGCGCCCTCGAGGGCTTGGTGCGCTCGCTGGCCAAGGAGCTGCGTCGGGCGATCACCGTGCAATTGTTGTATGTGGCGCCGGGTGCCGAGGAGGCGTTGGACAGCAGTTTGCGCTTCTTCCTGTCACGCCGCTCTGCCTATGTCTCGGGGCAGGTGGTGCGCCTGGAAAGACCTGTGGATGGCAACACCACCGTCAATTGGGACAAACCCTTCGCCGGTCGCCGTGCCTTGGTCACCGGTGCTTCCCGAGGCATCGGCCTGGCTATCGCCCAGGTGCTGGCGCGTGACGGCGCCCATGTGGTGTGCGTGGACGTGCCCCAGGCCCAGCAAGCCTTGCAACAGGCCGCCGCCAGCGTCGGCGGGTCGGCCTTGCCCCTGGACATCACCGCCGCCGACACCGCCGCGCTGTTGCAAGCCCATGTCAGCCAATACGGTGGCTTTGATGTGGTGGTGCACAACGCCGGGATCACCCGTGACAAGACCATCGCCAAGATGACCGAAGCCGCCTGGCGCAGCGTGATGGCGGTCAACCTGCAGGCACCGTTGCAGCTCAGTGAAGCCTTGCTCGACAACCAGGGCATCAACGCAGGTGGGCGCATCATCTGCGTGTCGTCGATCTCAGGGATTGCCGGCAACCTGGGGCAAAGCAACTACGCCACCTCCAAGGCGGGCGTGATTGGTCTGGTGCAAGGTCTGGCACCGCGTGCGGCGGCCCGGCAGGTCACAGTGAATGCGGTGGCGCCCGGTTTTATCGAAACCCAGATGACCGCGAAGATCCCGTTGATGATCCGTGAGGCCGGGCGGCGCATGAATTCATTGTCTCAGGGCGGGCAGCCCATTGATGTGGCCGAGACTATCGCCTGGCTCGCTCATCCTGCGTCGGGCGGAGTGAATGGCCAGGTCGTGCGAGTGTGTGGCCAAAGCCTGTTGGGAGCCTGAAGCGATGGACTATGTGACGCAGATTATCGACCCGCCGCCGTCGCGCACGCAGCTGCTGCTCGACGGTATGCGCGCTATGCGCAAGCCCAAGCTCGACGGTGCGCCGCTGTTACCCACGGCGTGCCTGGTGCGCTCTGCAGTGGCGCTTTCCCCCGCGGGTATCGCCGCTTACGCACGGGCCTGTGGCTTTCGTCCCGAACAGGGCGTGCCGCTGTCCTACCCCCATGTATTGGCCTTTCCCTTGCACTTGATGCTGCTGACCCGGCCAAGCTTCCCGTACCCGGCCAGCGGCATGGTGCATCTGGCCAATCATATTCGTCAGCACCAGCGCCTGCACGAGGGCCAGGCGTTGCGCGTGGAGGTGTACTGCGAGCGCTGGGTCGCCCATCCCAAGGGGCAGGCATTGAGCATCGCCACCCGTGCCTTCAGTGCGGGCGCGCTGGTGTGGGAAAGCGACAGCCTGTACCTGCGCCGTAACGTCAACAACCCCGTGGGTGAGCCATGGAATGACCCATTGCCATTGCAGGAGGAAGGCTTGTTGCGCACCCAGCGCTGGGTGCTTCCCGCCGACCTGGGGCGACGCTTTGCCAAGGTCTCGGGGGATTTCAATCCGATTCACACCTCGGTCATTGGGGCCAGGCTTTTTGGTTTTCGCCGTGCCATCGCCCATGGCATGTGGACGCTGGGCCGTGCATTGGCGGCGCAACAACCGCCCGGTGGCCTGGAGCAGGCGCAAGCGCATTGCGATTTCAAGTTGCCGATTTTCCTGCCTGGCCAGGTCGCCCTGTGGAGCCACCCGGTGACTGGCCCACGCCGTGAGTTCGAAGTGCGCAATTTCGCCGGGGACAAACCCCATATGCGCGGGCTGTTTATTTGGAAAGAGAACCCGTGATGAGTGACTACAGCTTCAACCCGGCGCCAACTCGCCGCGTGGCGATTATCGGCGGCAATCGCATTCCGTTTGCTCGTTCCAACACGGTGTATGCCCATGACAGCAACCAGGATCTGCTGGTCGCCGCTCTCCAGGGCCTGGTCGACCGTTACAACCTGCATGGCCAACGCCTGGGCGAATTTGCCGCCGGGGCAGTGATCAAGCATTCGCGGGATTTCAACCTGGCCCGTGAAGCGCTGTTGTCCACCACACTGTCGCCGCAAACCCCGGCCTATGATGTGCAGCAAGCCTGCGGCACCGGGCTTGAAGCTGCGCTGCTGGTGGCAAATAAAATCGCTCTGGGCCAGATCGAAGTCGGCATTGCCGGTGGCGCCGACACCACCTCCGACGCGCCTATTGGCATCAACGAATCCTTGCGCCATACCTTGCTTGCGGCCAATCGCGCCAAGGGCATGGGCGACAAGCTCAAGCAACTCCTCAACGTGCGCCCGTCGATGTTGTTCAAGCCGCTGCTGCCGCGCAATGGCGAGCCGCGTACGGGGCTGTCCATGGGCGAGCACTGCGAAGAAATGGCCAAGCGCTGGCAGATCAAGCGCCTGGCCCAGGACGAGTTGACCCTTACCAGCCACCAACGATTGGACGCGGCCTACAACCGCGGTTTTTTCGACGACCTGATCAGCCCCCATCGCGGCCTGGCCCGCGACAATAACCTGCGTGCCGATATCAGCCTGGAGAAACTGGCGGGCCTGTCGCCGGTATTCGACCGCCAGAACGGCACCCTCACTGCCGGCAACTCCACGCCCTTGACCGATGGCGCTTCGGTGGTGCTGCTTGCCAGTGAAGAATGGGCCACCGCCAATAGCTGGCCGGTGCTGGCCTACTTGCGCACGGGTGAGACGGCGGCGGTAAATTTTGTCGACGGCACCGAGGGCCTGCTGATGGCACCGGCCTACGCCGTGCCGCGCATGTTGCAACGGGAAGGCTTGAGTTTTGCCGACTTTGATTTATTCGAGATACACGAAGCGTTTGCCGCCCAGGTGCTGTGTACGCTCAAAGCGTGGGAAGACCCTGAATATTGCCGCGAGCGGCTCGGCCTTGAGACGCCCTTGGGCACCATCGAGCGCAGCAAGATGAACGTCAACGGTGGCTCACTGGGCTGCGGCCATCCGTTCGCGGCCACTGGCGGTCGGCAATTGGCGGCGCTGGCCAAGGCGATCCATGAACGCGGTGGTGGCCGCGGCCTGATCTCGATCTGTGCGGCGGGTGGATTGGGCATTACCGCCATCGTCGAAAAGTAACGCTTTTAAAAACAACAATAAGGACACTGCCATGAACGCTATCAGCCTGGAACATACCGAACGTATCTGGTTGAACACTTACCTGCCCGGCGTTCCAGCCGATATCGAGACCGGGATCGAGGAGTATCCGTCGCTGCGTGAAGTGTTCCTGGAGCATCTGGAAAAATTCAGCGAGCGGGTGGCCTACGTCAGCATCGGCACCGAAATGACCTACGCCGACTGGCGGGTTCAGGGCATCGCCTTTGCCGCTTGGTTACAGGGCCAGGGCGTAAAGAAGGGCGACCGCGTGGCGCTGATGATGCCCAACTGCTTGCAGTACCCGATCTGCCTGTTGGGCACGATCCTGGCCGGTGCCGTGGTGGTCAACGTCAACCCGTTGTACACCGCCCATGAACTCAAGCACTTGCTTAAGGACAGCGGCGCCGAAACCGTGGTGATCTTCGAGAACTTCGCCCACACCCTGGAAAAAGCCATGGCCGGCAGCAGCGTCAAGCGCGTGGTGCTAGCGGCTATCGGTGATTTGCTGGGGACCTTCAAGGGCGCGGCGATGAACTTTATCCTGCGCCGCGTGCAGAAGCAGGTGCCGGCTTTCAAGCTGCCCGGTGCGCTGCGCTTCAATCAGGTGCTTGAACAGGGCAGGGGGCTGCACCACTTGCCGGTTGCGCTGGATCGCGATGAGCTGGCCTTCCTGCAGTACACCGGCGGCACTACCGGCGATGCCAAGGGCGTGATGCTCAGCCATCGCAATATCATTGCCAACCTGCTGCAAGCCAAGGCCTGGGTCGGCGACCAACTGGACCAGCACAAGCAGGAAACCAATGTGACCCTGCTGCCGCTTTACCACATCTTTTCGCTGACCGTGAATTGCCTGATGTTCATGTGCCTGGGCGGGCGCAATATCCTCATCGCCAACCCGCGGGACGTGAAGCGGGTGCAGATGATCCTGCGCAAAGAGCGCTTCAACGGGATTGCCGGGGTTAACACGCTGTTTAATGGCTTGCTGGAGAACAAGGAATTCTGCTCGCGGGATTTTTCCGACCTGCGCCTGGTGATCGCCGGCGGTATGGCCACCCACACCGCGGTGGCCAAGCGCTGGAAGGAGGTGACCGGGCTGCCGATCATCGAAGGCTACGGGCTGACCGAGTGTTCGCCCGTGGTGAGCATCAGCCCTATCGATATTTCGCGTATGCGCGAGATGGAATTTACCGGCAGCATCGGCGTGCCGTTGCCGTCGACCTGGGTGCGTTTCATGCGCGAAGACGGCGAGCTGGCTGACATCGGCGAGCAAGGCGAGCTGCAAGTACGCGGCCCGCAAGTGATGCAGGGCTACTGGAAGCGGCCCAAGGAAACCGCTGAGGTATTGGATGCCGACGGTTGGCTGTCCACCGGCGATATCGGGGTGATGGACGCGCGCGGCTATATTCGCCTGGTGGACCGCAAGAAGGACATGATCCTGGTCTCGGGTTTCAATGTGTACCCCAATGAAATCGAGGACGTGGTGGCGATGCACCCGGGTGTCGCGGAAGTGGCGGCGATCGGTGTGGAAGATGCCGTGAGTGGGGAGAAGGTCAAGATCATCGTGGTGCGCAAGGATCCGGCCCTGACCCAGGAGCAGATTCTTGCGCATTGCCGGGAATACCTGACGGGGTACAAGGTGCCCCGGTATGTGGAGTTCCGCAGTACCGAGCTGCCCAAGACGACGGTTGGCAAGGTATTGCGGCGCGCATTGCGCTGACTCGGTTTACCGGGGCTGGCCAATCGTCAGAGGTAACCATCGTCGGGGAAATTGAGACCAATGACATCCTGGCTGTGGATCGGTCGGATGCTTTTGATCAAGAAATCAGTCTTGCCATTTCCCGTCAAATCGACACCGAGGAAGTACCTATTGGTTTTTGGGTTGAATGTCAGGATGGTATCGCCCGGTTGTCCGCTGTACTGACTGACGTAGTTGAGTTGGACTTGCGAATTTTCGCTCAGGCTGCTCAAGTCGATTTTGTCTTGGCCTGTGGTGAAGTCCATAAGCAAGTCAGCGTTGTTGCGCGGGGAGTCGCCGGCGGCATGATAAGTAAACGTGTTGGAGCCACCGTTGCCGGTCAGTATGTCGGCTCCGCCACCTCCAGTCAGGACGTTGTCCGCACTGTTTCCGGTAATACGATCGTTGCCTGTGCCGCCTTTCGCGTTTTCGATAAGGGTTTGGGCGCTGATGTGCACGTTGTTAGTCAAACCACCCACGCTGGAGCGTGAATCCGGGGTCAGGTTGATTCGCTGGTTTTGCGCGAAGTCAGAGAAGTCCAGCGTGTCATTGCCTTGTTTGTCGTGCACGCTGAAACCGGGCCTGTCGGTGGGAGACGTAAGGCTGGTTTCAGGCTTGCCCGTGTTGGAGTTGAAGCCGTAGACAGTGTCGGCGGCTGTGGATTGCGCAAGTGGAGGCGTAACCGGGGGTGGCGTCGTGGGTACCGGAGCGGGAACGGAAGGGCGTGTAGGTTTTGATTCAGGTAGCACCACTGGGGTGGCATTCGTCAAAATATCTGTGGGCTTTATGGGCTTTTCACTCAGGATCACCAGCATGGAATAGGGGTCGCCAGTTACATTCATGATCAGCCTGTAGCGCTTGATACTCTCATCGTAGTCCAGCGTCAGTTCGCCTTTCTTCCCCGTGTGCCAGTCAACAAGCTTGGGTTTCTGGATGCCCGCATCTTTCAACATGGTTGACAGGTCAATCTTGTCGATGCCACTTGTGAAGTCTGTGAGTGTATCGGGGTTTTCACCAGGTGAGTCGCTGACACTGTTATATACAAACGTATCTGCGCCACCTCCACCGGTCAGCGTGTCGCCGCCAGCACCTCCCCTCATGCGGTTGTTGGCATCATTGCCGATCAGCACGTCGTGCCCCGAGCCGCCAATGGCATTTTCAATAACAACGCCCTTGGCGATTGATACATTACCCTGACGGCCGCCGACATCCGAGAGTTTTCCCGCGTTCAAGTTGATCCTTTGATCTTTTTTGAATCCGGAAAAATCCAGAGTGTCTTCGCCGCCGTTATCCCAGATACAAAAGAACGGCAAGTCGTTGGGGGAGGTCAACGTGTAGTGGTCGCGCTCTGTGTTGGAGTTGAAACCGTAGGTCGTATTGCCTTTACGGGTTTCGTCGTTGGCCTTGTATTGCAGATGAGCGCCGGCAATATCGTGCATCATCGGGGTTTGGGAAGAGTCCGATACGAACGAGTTTTTATTATTTCCATTGGGGCGAAACAAGCTGAATTTATAACTCATAGTGCTATAGACGTCGCTGCTTTGAGGGAGGTCAAGATCCGGATGCTCAAGTCCCAAGGTGTGCCCGATCTCGTGGACCATTGCCGCATGCAGCCCGGCCCCTTCATTTTTTCCGATATTTACGTCCTGAGCGCCGTAAGCATTTGGCAACGTAGCGTCACCGCCCCCACCTGAGACTTCCCGAACTGACAGGTGAGTGTCAGCATTTTTGCCATTTTCGACAAAATTGACTTTTATAACATCTTCCCAAGACCGAAGTGCCTGCCTGAATGCTCTCTTTTTGGTCTCGCTGAATTCGGTAAATGCATAAGACACAGTGAGTTGTCCGTCACCATTGCGATCTTGTATTTTATAGTTGCTGCGAGTGAGACTTTTAGCAACTTCATTGGGAGGATCGGAAGAGAGTGAGTTGCTAGCGGACAAGTTGGAAGTTTCGGCTGTCACAGAGAACGATTTTGCGGGCGGGCAGTAAGCGCGAATCGACGACATGATTGAGGCTCTTGAGTAAGTGGGTGTTAGTTGCTGGCCATGCTTGCAATTGATGTTGAAGGCGGGGGTAAGTTAGACGCTTTTGGGAGGCTGCTCTAGGGGTACAGTATTTCGATATATGATTGTGTTGTTAGGTAACTGTGATCATGTTGTTAGTGTGCTAAGCGTTGTCGGAATAATTACTTTGTGGGGGAGGTGCCAAGCTATTTAAGCGAAGGGCGACGGTTATCTTGTCAGATAGAATGGGCGTTGAATGGCTCGTGCGCTCATATTTTCGTTATTTAGAAAACAAGCAATGAGTGCGTGCATAGAACATGCAACAATGAGTGACGTCGCCCGTAGACAGAGCGACGTGATTGATTACTAGCACCGTGATTGATTAAAGTGCGCTGACCTTGACCCAACGTTCTTCGAGGGCCGCCACGCGAATCGCTGTCGCCAACCGCTCCACCTCCCATGCAGCATCAAAGTCCGTGCCATCCGCACCTTGCCCCGCCAGCGCCATGATCAACTCCTGCACCTCCAGCGTCTTCAACTCGTTGTAGCCCAACTGATGCCCCGCCGCCGGGCTGAACGCCGCATAGCCGGGCAGCGCAGGGCCTGCCAACACGCGTTGAAAGCCGGCCTGGCCGACGCGGTGCAGGCGCAGTTCATTCAAGCGCTCCTGATCGAACGCCAAGGTGCCTTTGGTCCCGCTTATCTCAAAGCACAGGTGGTTTTTGTAGCCGTGCTTGAGCCAACTGCTGCTCACCGTGCCGCGTGCACCGTTGGCGAAGCGCAGCAGGGCGTGCACCTGGTCATCCACGGCGATGGATTTCAAATCAGTGCTGCCTTGGGTAGCGGGGCGCTGAGCATGCACGGTCTGGGTATCGGCACACACACTGATCACATCGCCCACAAGGTAACGCGCCATCGACAGCAAATGGCTGCCCAGGTCAGCCAGAGCACCACCGGCGTGTCCCACTTCGCAGCGCCACGACCACGGCGAGACCGGATCGGCCATGAAGTCTTCGCTGAACTCACCCTGGAAGCTGATGATCTGGCCCAGCTCACCCCGGGCTAGCATCTGGCGCGCCAACACGATCATCGGGTTGTGCTGGTAGTTGTAGCCCACTCGCGTCACCACCCCGGCGTTGCTGGCTGCACGGCGCATGGCATCGGCTTGCTCCAGGCTGATGGCCAGGGGTTTCTCGCAATACACCGCTTTGCCCGCCGCAATCGCGGCCATGGCCATGGGGTAGTGCAGGTGGTTGGGGGTGGTGATGGCCACGACATCGACCTTAGGGTCCTCGATCAGCGCCTGCCAATCGCCATGAGCCTGGTCAAACCCCCAGGCCGTGGCGCAGCGTTGGGCTCGCTCGGTGTCGGCATCGGCCAGGGCAGCAAGCTTTAGCTGTACCGGCAACTCGAACACTGTGCGCGCGTTATTGAACGCTAACGCGTGGGCACGGCCCATGAAGCCTGTGCCGATCAAGCCGATTCCGAGTTCACGCATAGCCGTGGTCCTTTGATTATTGTTTTCAGGGATGGCATTAATGGAATAAAAATTCGCAAATATCAATAGTTGGAATAAAAATTCACTCATCACTTCAGTTGATATGAACCTATTCAGCCGTAGCCAAACGCCGCCAGTTAACAAAAGATAACGTAGCGCCGATTGTCAGACGATTCCAAAGCCCGATAGGATGGCCCGTGCTGACTCCAGGCGCTCTAGATTGCAGGTTTCAACGTCCTGGAAGATAAGCCGACCTAACAATAATAAATGGGAGAAAGGTCTATGAGTGAGCCTGTCATGGGTTGGGTTGTTTGCCGCCCACGCGCCGCACGCAGGGTTGCGTTGCTGGCCACAGCGCTCTCGCTGCTTGCCGGTGCGGTGTTGTCTACGCCCGTGCTGGCCGCCAGCGATACCTCCGCCGCCGCGGTATTTGCGATTCAATCCCCCAAGGCCGCCAAAGGCTTGATGATCGATGTGGTTCACGCCGGCAAGCGCCTGGTGGCGGTCGGTGATCGTGGGCATATCCTGTATTCCGATGACCAGGGCAACACCTGGACCCAAGCCAAAGTCCCCACCCGGCAACTGCTCACGGCGGTGTTTTTCGTCGATGACAAACAGGGCTGGGCCGTCGGCCATGATGCGCAAATTCTTGCCAGTTCCGATGGCGGCGCCACGTGGACCCAGCAATATGAAGACCTCAAGCGCGAAGCGCCGTTGCTCGATGTGTGGTTCAACGATGCCAAGCACGGACTGGCCGTCGGCGCCTACGGTGCGTTGATTGAAACCACCGACGGCGGCACCACCTGGGCCGACGTCAGTGACCGCCTCGATAACGAAGACCAGTTTCACCTCAACGCCATCGCCCGGGTCAAGGACGCCGGCCTGTTTATCGTCGGCGAACAGGGCAGCATGTTCCGCTCCAGCGACGATGGCCAAACCTGGGAGAAACTCGAAGGCCCCTACGAGGGCTCGTTGTTTGGCGTGATCAGTACGGCGCAGCCGCAGACCCTGCTGGCTTATGGCTTGCGCGGCAATCTCTACCGCTCCACGGATTTCGGCAGCACCTGGGAACAGGTCGAACTCAATGCCACACGCGGTGCGCTTGAGTTCGGCCTGTCTGGCGCCACCTTGCTTGATGATGGCGCCATCGTCGTCGTCGGCAACGGTGGCAGCGTGGTGGTCAGCCATGACGACGGCCAGACGTTCAGCGTGTTCAATCGCCCGGACCGGATTTCACTCTCGGCAGTCACAGCCGCAGGCAATGGCAACTTGATTCTGGCGGGGCAGGGTGGTGTTCGTGTCGCCACGCCAGCCGGCGCCGAACTCGTAAAACAATAAGAAGGGCGGGGAACGCATGAGCAGTCATCACAACGATAAAGCGACCTTTCTTGAGCGCCTGATTTTTAACAATCGCCCGGCGGTGATCGTCATCTGCCTGTTGGTGAGTATTTTCCTGTTCTGGCAGGCGACGTTGATTCGCCCGTCTACCAGCTTTGAAAAGATGATCCCCCTCAAGCACCCCTTCATCGAAAAGATGATGGAGCACCGCAGTGACCTGGCCAACCTGGGCAACACCGTGCGCATTTCGGTGGAGGCCAAGGATGGGGATATCTTCACCAAGGACTATATGGAGACTCTGCGTCAGATCAATGACGAGGTGTTCTACATCTCCGGCGTCGATCGTTCGGGCCTCAAGTCGCTGTGGAGCCCCAGCGTGCGCTGGACCGAAGTGACCGAAGAAGGCTTTGCCGGCGGTGAAGTGATCCCGCAGAGCTACAACGGCTCGCCGCAAAGCCTCGACCAACTGCGCAACAACGTGCTCAAGTCCGGCCAGGTCGGGCGTTTGGTGGCTAACGATTTCAAGTCGAGCATTGTCGATATCCCGTTGCTGGAGTCCTACCCGGACCCGCAGGACCAGGGCAAGCTACTGGCCCTGGACTACCAGAAGTTTTCCCACGAGCTTGAGGACAAGATCCGCAACAAGTTCGAGGCGCAAAACCCTAATGTAAAAATCCACATTGTCGGCTTTGCCAAGAAAGTCGGAGACCTGATCGACGGCCTGATCATGGTGGTGCTGTTCTTTGGCGTGGCCTTTGGCATCACCCTGATCCTGTTGCTGTGGTTCACCAACTGCCTGCGCAGCACCATCGCGGTGTTGAGCACCACATTGGTGGCGGTGGTATGGCAGTTGGGCCTGATGCATGCCGCCGGTTTCGGGCTGGATCCCTACTCGATGCTGGTACCGTTCCTGATCTTCGCCATCGGTATTTCCCACGGCGTACAGAAGATCAATGGCATCGCCCTGCAATCCGGTGAGGCCGACAACGCCCTGACGGCTGCGCGCCGCACGTTCCGGCAACTGTTCCTGCCGGGGATGATCGCGATTCTCGCGGATGCGGTTGGCTTTATTACCCTGCTGATCATTGATATCGGCGTGATCCGTGAACTGGCCATCGGCGCATCGATCGGCGTGGCGGTGATCGTGTTCACCAACCTGATCCTGCTGCCGGTGGCGATTTCCTACGTTGGCATCAGCAAACGCGCCATCGCCAAAAGCAAGAAAGATGCGAACCGTGAACATGCGTTCTGGCGCCTGCTGTCCGGATTCGCCAGCCCGAAAGTCGCGCCGGTCTCGATTTTCCTGGCCTTGGTCGCCTTTGGCGGCGGCCTGTGGTACAGCCAGAACCTGAAGATCGGCGACCTCGACCAAGGCGCACCGGAACTGCGCCCGGACTCGCGCTACAACAAAGATAACAACTTCATCATCAGCAACTACTCCACCAGCTCCGACGTGCTGGTAGTGATGGTCAAGACCCGTGCCGAAGGCTGCTCGCGCTATGAAGCCATGGCGCCCATCGACCAGTTGATGTGGAAGATGCAGAACACCGAGGGGGTGCAGTCGGCGATCTCGTTGGTGACCGTATCCAAACAAATGATCAAAGGCATGAACGAGGGCAACCTGAAATGGGAAACCCTGTCGCGCAACCCCGATGTGCTGAACAACTCCATCGCCCGTGCCGATGGCCTGTACAACAACAACTGTTCCCTGGCGCCGGTGCTGGTGTTCCTCAACGATCACAAGGCCGAAACCCTCGACCGTGCGGTGCACGCTGTGCAGGAATTCGCCAAGGAAAACAACAAGGACGGCCTGGAGTTCATCCTCGCTGCTGGTAACGCAGGGATCGAAGCGGCCACCAACGAGGTGATCAAGGAGTCGGAACTGATCATCCTGATCCTGGTGTACTTGTGTGTGGCGACCATGTGCATGATCACCTTCCGGTCCTGGGCGGCGACTTTGTGCATTGTGCTGCCGCTGGTGCTGACCTCGGTGCTGACCTCGGTGCTGGGTAACGCGCTGATGGCGTTCATGGGTATTGGCGTCAAGGTCGCGACCTTGCCGGTGGTGGCCCTGGGCGTGGGGATTGGCGTGGACTACGGTATCTACATCTACAGCCGTCTGGAAAGTTTCCTGCGTGCAGGTTTGCCGCTGCAAGAGGCGTACTACCAGACATTGAAGTCCACCGGTAAAGCTGTGCTGTTCACCGGTCTGTGCCTGGCCATTGGTGTGTGTACCTGGATCTTTTCGGCCATCAAGTTCCAGGCCGACATGGGCTTGATGCTGACCTTCATGCTGCTGTGGAACATGTTTGGTGCGCTGTGGCTGTTGCCGGCACTGGCAAGGTTTCTGATCAAGCCCGAGAAGCTTGCGGGGCAGAAGGGCAATTCATTGTTTGCCCACTGAGCCCTGAAAAAAAACCGCACGTAGTGCGGTTTTTTTTCGTGTATCAGTCGATCGGACTCACAATTGTAGAAACAGTTTTTCATCCAAAGGCGGCGTAATTCTGGATTTGATGATTTGCTCCACGATACCGTTGCTTCCCGCCTCGGCGATCAAGTCCTTTTGGGTCTTGGTGCGCTGGGACGGAATTTTCAGGTGCGCCGCTGTGTGATCGGCCCTTGGAGTGCCCATTTTTGGATAGTGGAAGTGGGCATACCACAATACGTCGACCTTGCCTTTTTTACGTACGGCGTACTCAGTGAATACATCGCCACTTTTTGTAGGGATGTCTCGTCGGACCAGGTTGATGTCGACAAAACCATGGCGCCATAAATAGTCGACGTTTTCTGCGGTAGGCGTTTGTACCAGATAGCCATCGGCGGTGTGTCGGCGTGCCTTTTGAAGCATTTCATCGGCAGCTGCACGCCAGCGTGCAACCCATTCGGCGGTTTCCGGCTTGGCGCCCTGGCTGGCTTCTGCTTGTTGCGCGATCTTCTTGAGCTGGTCGGCCTGGGTTTCCAGCATATCGTTCCAATCACGGGGGCTGACGGTGTTTCGCCTGGAGGGATCTTCAAGCTTCTTTTTCTGGAAAAGAATCGTCTGTTCTATGGCTGGTAAGCCGTCAATCAACCGCTGAGCCTCGCTGCGGTAGCTTGCCAGGGATTTGGGCGGGAATGCGTGAGGCGGTTGTACGGGCTGCCCCCGCACTATCTTCACCCAGCCGCGCTCACCGGGATGTTCGCTGTAGCTAGCGATCGGTTGGCCGCTAGTGGGGTCGACCACATCAATGATGTTGACGGTTTGACCTGCCTGCGGTGCCCGTAGGGTGCCGATCAGCGTCTCCTGATGTTCGGTTTTGAACACGCGTTGATTCTGCGGTTTGGTCCGTCGGGCGCTGCGCTCGGGCGCTGCAGGAATAAGAACCTGCTGTTCTTTGACAACGTCGGTCAACTCGGCTTCCGTTTGCGCGATGAGCTCTTTGAGCACCTCGATGAAACGTTGCTGATACTCGGCACGAAAAAACTCTGGGTGTTCCTCTTGCATCAGGAGACTATCGTTCATTACCTGCTTGAACTTGGTAATCACGCTACTCAAGGTGGCACTTTGTTCGTTCAGTGTATAGCCACTGTAGTTACGTAATTCCGTGAAAGCGACAATTTCGGTTTTCAGGTTTTCATGCAACAGCCTGCTCATCTGTAAATGCTTAGAGCCCTCTGACAGCCCAGCCCATGTCGTGGTCAGTCGCTTGAGATAGGCCAGGCGGTTCAACTTATTTATTAGCATATGTTGGGCAAGTGGCCTGCCGGTCATGTGATTGAGGAATTCTTCTGCTTTGTTTTTGCCAAAGGGCGAATCGCTTTTCCAACGTTCCAATACGGAATTGAATACCTGCGTCGACTCCAGTAGTTGTTCATTTTCGAGATAAATCTTTTTTACCGCTTCAGTGAGTTCGCCGTAAGCCTCCAGGGAACCGGTCATCGCCGTCTGGTCCAGATCACCTATCGAGGCACCACTTACTCCGTGGATGCGCGTGTCACTCATCAGGCTCTCGTACAGGTTAATGACTTTAGATATGGCTTGCAGGGTGTACTGGTACTCCAGGGAGCGCGCTTTCTGGAATTCGGTGATGTCGTCAATGCCACCAATTTTCTTGGGAGCGATGGCGTCAACGGCACTTTTGCTGGTGTCCACGAGTGTTTGTGTCAACGTCTTCAGTGCCCGAAGTTGTTGATTCAGGTTGCCCATCAATACTGCGGTCTGCTGCAACTGTTGTCGATAAGGCTCATTGAATCGCTCGGGTTGTGTGACGGCCAGGCTGCGAAGCGTCTTGAGTTTCAATCGAGCTTTTTTGTACTGCTCGATGTCAACTTCGATTTTGGTCACTAGCGCTGTATGGCTTTCTGCAATTTTTCCAACTTTCGCATAGAGGCGCTGAAAAGCAGCATTTGCTTGCTGTTTCGCTTGAAACGCTTTATTGAAACTGGTCGTCGCCCTGTCAGCGTTCTCCATGCCGCCCTTGAGTTTGGGCGCCACATCAAAGCGCCACTTGCCTTGCGCATCGTTCTTTATTGAGGGGGCTACACGTGACTTGTTTTGTTCATCGATGATGAAGGTACCGTCCAAATCAGTCGCTGTGCGAAACCATTGGTTATCTATGTTGGCGTATACCTTGTCACCGACTTGATACAGACCTTTTTTGCTGCCTTCAGCGATGGGGGAACCAGGGTGCTGAGGCGCAGGAACTTTGAATGACTCTATGTGTGCGAGCAGGCTTGGGGTTAGTCCGCGTGGGCTGGATAGGCGGATATCGATGGCCGCACCGTCGCCACCGAAACTGGTGGTGACAGGGGGGAGCGGGTCCTGGCGGATGACAGCTTGGTGAACAACGGGCTCTTGAGTGTCACGGCGCCCAGGCCCGGGACGGTCGGGATTAGAGTCTGGCTCAAAGCGTTCAAACGTGTGCGCCGGTTTGCCGGGTTCCGCGCTGGAGGCGTGGCCCAGTGTCATGCCCAGGTTGATCAGCAGGTCGACCACTGCCGACGTCGGGTCCGGGTCGTTTGATGTGGAGAGCCGCTTGATGTCTTCTTCGCTGTTGGCCAATTGCAGTAACCAGCCCGCCATAGCCCCCGGCCCGCGCAATACCGGCAGCAACGTGTTGAACAGCAGCCAACCGAGTTCCTTGTGCGAGGCCCAGCGGCTTTCAGCGTCGGAGGTGGATTGGCCTTCCGCCAGGGTGACGAGGCTGTTGGCGTTGGATCGGAACCAATGCGTGAACAGACCACCGTTGAGCTGGTCCTGGCGTAGCGTGGTGGCCTCAGCATAGCCGTCGACGGCGAGGGTGGTGGGCTTGGGCGTGGTGGGTGGGTCGAACTCATTGAATACGGTGAAGCGTGCAATATTGGGGGTGCGAAAACCGCCATTGCCATACACCGCTCTGACCTTGTCATCCTTCAACCAGGCCAGCACGCTGTCTTGCAACGCACCCGGCTGGCGGATGGCTTCCAGCAGCGCGTCGCGGCTTGCAAACTCCAGCAACGCGGGCTTCAGTTGCGCACGATAGAGAATATGTGGGCCGCTGGTGCCGGCCACTGGTTCGATGATGAACATGTTGTCGACAACGTCTGGCGTTGCCCCTGGTTTGCGCACAAATGCCAGGGGGCGCACGGTAATCTCCTGTCCGTCCACCTGTTTGCTGCCCGCACCGGGCTGGGTGAGTGCTTCAATAAAGCGGTAACCCTGGGCGCTCATGCCGGCTTCGCCCTTGAGCTTGAACTCCAGCGCCTGCATGGCGAGCTGGATCGGTACCTGCTCGACAAAACGCGCTGCCCGGTCCCGGGATTGCTGGGTCTCGCTGAGCAGTTCGCGATTGAGCAGTTGTGGGTAGTGGCGACCGATATCCACGCTGCTGATCAGGTTCTTGAGCATCTGCGGCATTTGCGGGTCGCTGCTCGGTTGCCCACGCAGATGGACTTCCATCTCGCCCTTGGGCAAGCCGGCGAGATTGTTCAGAGCCATATCCACCAGGCTCATCTTCACCCGCTCGATGTAGCCGCTGCCCAGATTACCCACGGCGACCTTGAACACCACCTCCACATCCTTTGCCGTGTAGCCCTTACCGGACAATTGCTCGTCCAGTTGCTGCTGGGCGTAGGTGCGGATATCGGGAATGCCGTCGAGAAACGTCCGGCCGTTGTTACGTTGTACGCTGCTGGCCAGTGCCAACGAGTGACGCCGGTAAGTGTCACGATCTGCTTCGCTGGCGTTTTTGAGCCAGCCTGGCAAATTATCGCGCAGCCGCCCAAGCTCGGCCGCATTTGCAGCATAGGCTCCGGTGAACCAGGGGCTCGGGTCGCTTGCACGGAAGAAGGCCTGCTCCAGTTGATCAGGCGTGCCCGACGTTGGGAGCTCAATGGATGCGACGTTTTCCACCATGGCATTGAGGATGAGCGCCGCTTGTGTATCAAAAATGTTTGTATCGATTTCCTGGCGCTTCCAATTCAGGCTGTCGAAAACAAACACTTTCTCCAGGTTTCTCCCCCAGGCTTCGCCGAATGCTTGCAATGATTCATACGGTGTGACGACTCCAGCGGGGGTTGTATGCAGCACTTGCGTACGGCCGTCGACTTCTCGTGTGATCAACAGATCCGGGCTCAGTTGAGCTGAATTGCTGGCGCCATGGCTTACGGTGGTGTCGAGGATAAATACCTTGGCCGCTGCGTTGCCTTTTGCGGCTTGGCGGTGCACTTGATCCGGGTAGGTGGCGAGCTGATCGAGAGTCTCGCGTTGCGTGTCGGTGAGCCCGGGTTGTTTCAATGCGGCGGTTCGCAGGGTGTCCCTGAGTGTGTCGCTCAGCCATAGCCAACGGTTTGTCTCAAGGTTGGGGATGTCCTGGGTGTTATAGGCGTTGCCGTTGAAGTGGCGAACCAGCGCTTGTTCGAAACCGCTTTTGAGAGTGGTTCGCAGGCTGCGGATGATCAATTCGATGGCTTGCATATCGATGCCCGGCACCAGCGCTCCCGCCAAGGGCCCCGGTTTGAGCATATGGCCCGTGGCTTGATCAATCAGCGTGCAGGCCAGTGAGTGTTTATCGGTAAAGTCCAGCTCGCCGTCGCGGGTCAGGTGCTTGAGTGCTACGTCCAGCAAAGGGGTCAAGCAGTACTGGGGGGGATTGTTGGAAATGGGTTCGGCCAACGCTGTGTATCGAGGGTCAAACGCCAGGGTGGGATACAGGTTTTTGATGGCGTCGCTGAGCAGGTTCGACACCACTGAGCGCAACGTGGGCCGGCCAGCGAACTGGTGTGCAACCGTATTGGCTGTGATGTCGGCAGCGGGCTGCGGCGTTGAGACCGTAGCGGCCGGCGTTGGGCTTAGCGGCACAAAGTTCAAGCCGGATCTGAGCGATGACGACCGAGGCGATGTTTCGTAATGGACGCTGGTATCGCGCCGGGATCTGCGCAGTGATTGATCGTGGTTCGTTTGGAGCGGCACCTCGGAGTGGCTGCCAGGGGTTGTTTCGAGCACTTCACCCGACTTGTGGGTAACGGGGGGGAGCGGTACGGGGCTCAAGGTGTAGTCGGAAAGTCGTGAAGGGTGGTTTCCATGGATCATCGTGTAGCTTCCTTGTCGTTGAGATCTTGCTCGGCATAGCGATTTGATCCTGAACGCGTAAAGCGAACAGGCGAGCGAAAATTAACGACCGGTGCTTAACCGTCAAATGAACAATGAGTAATCAGCTGTTTCCGGTAACGCTGTATCAGCGGCAAAAGCTGATAATGCGCAGGCCGACGTAGGGAGGGAGTAATTATGGCGACATGTGAACGCCCACGCGGGTTGAAGGCAGCATTTAGGCCGATGCAACAATTTGGCTTATCATGAGGTCTTTCCTCTGAACGACTGATGTGATGACTGCCGAATCTGCCACCCTGCCGGACACCATTGAAACCAGCGACATGCTTGAAATCGATGGCTTGCACGCCTTTGACTTCAAACTCGATAACGAGAAGTTGCTGATCACCGCCATGGACGGCCGTGCAGAAAAACGCTGGGCATTCAGCCTGGCCCAGGTGCAGGCGGCCACGTTCGACGACACCCTGCAAAGCTGGACCCTTACCGGTGAATCGGGCGAGCACTGCTTGATCTGCATGAGCGCCTTCACCGGCAACAATAACGATGAGGATGTAGCCGATGATGATGCGTAAATTCTGGCCCTTGCTGATGGCGGGCAGTGTCGGTGCCATGTCGGTGCAGGCTGCACCGGCTGACACCTATGAGCTGCTGGTGGGCAGCTATACCGCCGGCACCAGCGAAGGTATCTACCGCCTGCAATTCGACAGCCGCACCGGGCAGTTCAGCGGCAAGCCGGTGCTGGCTGCCAAGACGGCCAACCCGTCGTGGTTGACGGTTTCCAAGGACCAGAAGTACCTGTTTGTGGTCAACGAGAACGGTCCAGGCCAGAAAGACCCGGTGGGTCGTGTCAGCAGTTACAGCATCGACCCGCAAAATCATCAGCTCACCCTGATCAACCAGGTGCAGAGCCTGGGCAACGAGCCGACCCATTCCAGCGTCGCCGCCGATGGGCGTCACCTGTTCGTTGCCAACTATTCGGTACTCGAAGACCCGGGCGGCAGCCTCGCGGTGCTGCCGGTAGGCGCCGAGGGCAAGCTGTCGGCCCCGGTGCAGTTGAGCGGGCATCCGGCCAGCCGGGTAAATCCTGAGCGCCAGGCGTCCAATCACGTGCATTCCGTGGTGTCGTCACCGGATGGCAAGTACGTATATGTGCAGGACCTGGGCGCGGACAAAGTGTTTGTCTACCAGTACGATCCCAAGGCCAATCACGAATTGCCGCTGACGCCGGCCAACCCGGCCTCGGTGCAACTGCCACCCGGCAGCGGCCCACGTCATTTGCTGTTCAGCGCCGACGGCAAACACGCCTGGCTGACCACCGAAATGAGCGCTCAGGTCGCGGTGTTCGATTACAGCGACGGCAAGCTGACGCAAACCCAGCTGCTGGACTATGCCGCTGGCCAACCGGTGTCCGACAAAGCCGGCGCGGCGCTGCATGCGTCAAGCGATGGCAAGTTCCTCTACGTGAGCAACCGCGGTACGGCCAATCAGTTGCTGGTGTTCAGCATCGACCCGGCCACCGCGCACCTCAAGGAGATCCAGCGTCGCTCTGTCGAAGGTGATCACCCTCGTGAGTTCAGCCTCGACCCGAGCGGCAAGTTCCTGCTGATCGCCAACCAGAAAAGCAATGAAATCGTGGTGGTTGAACGCGACCCCAAGACCGGTCTGTTGGGTAAAACCGTGCAGCAATTGCCGATCGATGCCCCCAGCGACCTCAAGTTCCTGGTGCGTCAATAAGCCACAGGCCCCGCAGTGCGGGGCCTGAGCCTTTGTATTAATTCGGTTGATAGCGGCTACTGTTTCAAAGCATTTCTAAGGTTCAATCCTCGGGCGTAAGTTTGGTTCCAAGGCCTCCACCGGCCACTCAACCAAACGAACACAAGGGTTACCGCCATGAACTTGAATCTCTTCTCCATCATCGCCGCTTCCGCTGTTTCCGCCACCGTGGCATTGCCTGCCAGCGCCAGCGTGGAAGTCACTGACAAGAAATCCAGTGTCACGGCCTACACCCAGAAATACCTGCAACAGAGTGCCAATTTCTATGCAGCGCTGGATCACAAGACTCAGCACTGAGCTTCAGACAATAGAGGCCTGATGTGGGAGGGGCTTGCTCCCTCCCACATTGTATTGAGTCTGGACTTAAGATTTTGCCATCACCGCAATAAACAGCGGTGACTCCAGAAATTTCTGAAGCCACGCCTGCAACCGGTAGTACGGCGTCCCCGCAAACCACTCGCGATCCACATGGGCAAACTGCCTTACAAAGGGCACCAGCGCCGCATCTGCCAGGCTCAGGTGATCGGCAAGCAAATACTCCCGCTCTGTCAGCAAACCCTCCAGCTTGCGCAAAAATACCTCGCCCTCGGCCCGATAATGTTCCATCGGTTGCTCCGGGTAGCGTTCGGCGTACTTGTATCGATTCAAGTGATGTTTGAACACCTGATCGTTCTCGCTGATCAGCGCCAATACCGCAGGCTCACCCTGCAATAACCAATCCTCGGGATCGTGCTGTGCCAGCGCCCACTGCATGATCTCCAGGCTTTCTTCGATCACTCGGCCTTCGACGCTCAACACCGGCACCGTGCCCTTGGGCGACAGCGCCAGCATCTCGGTCGGTTTGGCTTTCAGGCTCACTTCGATAATGTCCACCGGCACGCCTGAATAGCGCAGCGCCAATCGCGCCCGCATTGCATAAGGGCAGCGCCGGAACGAATACAGCAGCGCCTGGCTCACTTGACCTCCAGGGTGCTCAGGCCATTGCCCTGGCGCTTGACCTGGATTTGCACCGGGATACGCTCGTGCATTTCCTGAACGTGAGAGATCACCGCCACCTTGCGGCCCTGAGCCTGCAAACCATCCAAAGCGTCCATGGCCAATTGCAGGGACTCGGGGTCGAGGCTGCCGAAACCTTCATCGATAAACAGCGACTCGATCTTCAAGGTGCTTGAGGCCATGGACGCCAGGCCCAAGGCCAGCGCCAATGACACCAGGAAGGTTTCGCCACCGGACAGTGAGTGTACCGAGCGCAATTCGTCACCCATCTCCGTGTCCATCACCAACAGCCCGAGCATACTGCCGCCGCGTTTAAGCCGGTAGCGGCGCACCAGTTGGCGCAACTGCACGTTGGCATGGTGCACCAGCAAATCGAGGTTGTAGGCCTGGGCGATCTTGCGGAAGGTGTCGCCGGTGGCCGAACCGATCAACGCATTCAGGCGCGCCCAGCGCTGCCATTCTTCATAGGCCTTGGTGATCTGTTCGGCCAGGGCCTGGTTGGCGTCCTGGCGGCGTTGATCTTCGGCTTGGCGGGCGCGCAGTTCGGCGCAATGCTTCTCGCCTTCGGCCAGCCGCTGATTGAGCGCCGCCAGGGTGTGGTCCAGTTGATCGGCGTCGAGATTGCCGTTGTGCAAGGCCTGGTGTTCGGCCAAGCGCTGTTCGCGCTCTTGCAGCAGCACCTTGGCTTGCTCGACAGTTTTTTCGCTGCTGTTCAGGTCCTGGCGTAGCTGCGCGATCTGAGCCTCATCGAAGGCTAATAAACGTGACAGGCCCTGGTTATCCAGATCGGGGTGCAGCGTGCGCCATTCATTGATGCGTGTTTCAAGCGCTTGTTGTTCCGCTTGCAGCGCGTGCTGGCGGTCCTGCTGGGCCTTAATGTCCGCAGCCAGTTGGACCAGGGCCGTGTGCACGGTGTGCAGCTCGTGGTTGGCGTCGGTCTCGCTTTGGCGTGACTGCGCGACGGCCTGCTCCAGTTGCTGCTGCCAGTGTTCGGCGCTGGCGTGGTCGCCCAGCAAGGCGCTGAGTTTTTCTTGAACAGCTTGTTGCTGTGAGGCCACTTCGGTGACTTGCAGCGTGAGCGCGTCGAGTTGCTGCTGGCGATGTTGCTGGTGGGTCTGCTGTTTCTCGATGGCCTGCTGGCGCTCCTGCTGCTCGGCCAGTTCATCGCGCTGATGGCCCAACTGCTCAAGACGTTGACTGACCTGCTGGTCGAGCTGCATGAAGGTCGCCGCAGGCGCACTGCGCAAACCCTCCAGGGTTTGGGTGGGCAACAGGGTGGCGAAGGTGGCGAGTTCTGCGTCGAGGCGTTCGCGGTCCTTGGCCAATTCCCGTTGCTGGTCCACCAGCAACTGCCGGGTTTGCTGGCTGGCCTCCTGAGCGGCTTGCAACTGCTGCTGAAGGCGCCCGGCGTTTTGTTGCAGGTTGAGCAGGGCGTCCTGGCGTTGTTCGTCCTGAGTGAGGCTCTGGGTCAGTTGGGCCAGTTGCTGAGCCAGCCAGCCGCTGCGTTTGGCCGCGTCCTGATTGAACAACGAGGCGTACAGCGGATGGGCCTCCAGGCTCTGTGCCAGGCCTTGCTGTTGTATCGCCAGCTGTTCCTGTTGGCGCAGGAACTCCTTCTGTTCGGCGATCAGTCCACCGACTTCACCGCGCAGTTCATTGAGTTTTTCCTTGAGGTCGTCGACCGCCTTTTGCGCCGTGGCTTCTTCGTTCTCGTCATGGCGACCCAGGCTCTGCAACAGGGCTTCGGGCTGGTGATACGGATGCTCGTGGCTGCCGCACACCGGGCAGGGCTGGTCATCCTGCAATTGCGCGCGCAACTCTTCGACGCTGGCGCTGCGGGCCAGGCGCTGACGTTCCAGCAGTTGCTTGGTCACCGTCAGGGTTTGCTCAGCCACGCTGAGTTCGGCCTTGGTTTGCAAACCGCTCTGGTTCAGTCGCTCGCGGCGTTGCGCGGCATCGGCGAGTTGTTGTGTCAGCGCGCCTGTCTGTTGATCCAGTTGCTGCTGGCTGTCCCACAAGCGGGCCAGGTCTTCGAAAGCACGCTGTTGCTTGCGATTATCCTGCAGCAGGCTGGCCAGCAACTGAATTTGCTCGGCCACCGCGTGGGGTTCGGCACCGGCTTCCTGATAGAGCAGGTCGAGGGCTTCGCGCTGTTGGGTGAACTGATCGGCGGCGGCGCTGGCACGCTGTTCGAGTTGCGGCAGTTCGGCCTCGCCCTTGTTGAGGCGATTGCCGATCACCATCAGCTGTTGCAGACGGTCGCGGTAGGCGTTCCAGGCCTCGCTCAGCGGGGCAAGGGCGGCGCTGTGCTCAAGCTCGGCAGCCAGGCGGTGCAGGCGCTCGGCGACTTGGGTTTGCGTGTCTTGCAAACCCTTGAGCAGGGCGTGGCCTTCGTTGCAGGCGCTTTGCTGTTGTTGTTTTTCTTCGCTGCGCTTGGCCAGTTCCCGGGTCAAGTGGGCGAGGGTGTTCTGTTCTTCAACGGCCTGGCGCAGCAGGGGAGCCGCCTCGGCCTGGTTTTTCAGGGCGTCGGCCAGCGCCGCTTGGGCGGCCACTTGCTGTTGTTGCGCCTGGTCCTGGCGGGTATGCAGGGCGACTTGCTGCTCCAGCTGTTGCTGAATCTGTGCCGCGAGTGGCGTCAGCAGGGTGCCGAGTTCAGCCTGGCGCAGGAAGTGATGACGTTGCGGTGCCAATTGCTCCAGGCGATTGAGGTCCTGGCGTTGCGGGCCTTGGTTGTCCCACTGCTGCTGGGCCTGCTGCAGTTGTTCGACGGCGCTGAGCTGGCGCTCTTGCCACTCACGCAACTCTTTGAGCCAGGTGTGCTGCAACTCCAACTGCTTGAGCTGGGCCTGCTGAGTCTTGAGTTGTTGCTGGGCCTCGGCCAACTGTTGATCGAGTTCGGCGCGAGCTTCAGGTGCCAGGGGTACTACGCCGGTGGCCTGGTCTTGTAGCTGTTTGTGAGCATCCCTGGCCTCCTTGGCCTTGTCGAACGCACGTCGACCCAGTTGGGTGTACAGTGCGGTGTCGGTGAGCTTTTCCAGCAGTTCGCTGCGCTCATTGTCATTGGCCTTGAGGAAGGCGCTGAACTCGCTTTGCGCCAGCAACACCGCACGGGTGAACTGCTCGAAGTTCAGGCCCAGGGCCAGCTCAAGCTGAGTCTTGTATTCGGTTTTCTGGCTGGCCAGCAGTTGCTCGCTGTCCAGGTCGATCAAGCTTTGCCGGCTGTTCTGCAACTTGCCGCTGGCCTTGTCGCGGGCGCGGTTGGCTTCCCAGCGCGCACGGTAGCGACGGCCACTGACGCCGACGAAATCCACTTCGGCATAACCGCCGCCGGTGCCGCGCCGAATCAGCGTGCGCGGATCGCCGATGGAGATATCGGTGTCGGCGTCCGGCATCTTGGCCTGGCCGGTATCGCCCAGGCGCGGCACCGCGCCGAACAACGCCAGGCACAATGCGTCAAGCAGCGTGCTTTTACCCGCGCCGGTCGGCCCGGTGATAGCGAACAGGCCCGCACTGGCCAGGGGTTCGGCGGTGAAGTCGATCTCGAACGGGCCGGCCAGGGAGGCGAGGTTTTTCAGGCGGATAGCGAGGATCTTCATGGCTGTTCGCCCTCCTGTTGCACTTCCTGGAGCAGCACGGCGAAATCCTTCAGGGTTTGTTCATCCACTTCGCTGCCATAGCTGTCCTGCCAGGCACGGCTGAACAATTCCTGGGGCGTGAGCTGGTCGAGTTCGATCAAGCGCTCATCGTCGCTTTCGCTGTTGCCGCGCTGGCCGGCGTATTCGGCGGCGATGCGCACCAGGCGTACGGCCTTGCCTTGCAGGGCGGTTTCGATCTGCTGGCGCAGGTCTGGCTGTGGTTCGTCGAGGCGTACCCGCACTTCCAGCCAAGGGTGACGTTGGGTTTCGGCCAGCAGGTCGATGTCCGGCAGGTCGCGCAGCTGCTTGAGGATGTCCGCCAGCGGTGCGGCTTCCAGACGTTGCAGGTTGACTGAACGGGGGATCAGCAGCGGTTCGACGCCCACCAGCCGTTCACCCTGGAACGTCACGTCGAGCACCTGATGCTTGTAGCCAATCTCGGAAAACGACAGCGGAATCGGCGAGCCGCTGTAGCGAATGCGCTCTTCGCCATTGACCTGTTGCGGCTTGTGCAAGTGGCCGAGGGCAACATAGCCGACGGTTTTGTCGAACAGGCTGGCCGGCAGTGCCTCGGCATTGCCGATGATCAGGCTGCGCTCGGAGTCTTCCGATACCGACCCCCCGGCCATGTGCGCATGACTGATGGCTATCAGTGCCTGGCCTTTTTTGCGTTTGGCATTGGCGGCGGCGATCAGCCATTCATGCACCTGGCCGATACCCCGCAAGTAGTCGTCTCCCAGATGCGCACCGGTAACTTCCGCCGGGCGCAGGAATGGCAGCGCCAGGCACCAGGCGGCAATCTTGCCTTTGGCATCCGGCAAGGGGATCAGCAGGCGTTCGGCGTCCAACTGGCCATCGTCGAGCCACAACACCCGGCCCAGGGCATGAGTGCGCAGGCGGCGCATCAACGGCGCGGGCAGCTCGATACGCGAGCCGGAGTCATGGTTGCCGGCGATCATCACAATCGTCAGCGTCGGGTTTTGCTCATGGGCGCTGATGATGAAGTCATACAGGCGTTCCTGGGCCTTGAGCGGCGGGTTGACCGTGTCGAAGATATCGCCAGCGATCAACAGCGCATCCGGGCGCTGGGCCTTCAGTTGGCCCAGCAGCCACTCAAGGAAACAGGCATGTTCGAAGTCGCGTTCCTGGCCGTGGAGGTTTTGGCCCAGGTGCCAGTCGGAGGTGTGAAACAGACGCAAGGCGAACTCCGTGGAGAAGATGAAAAGGAGGGGAGTTTACCTGTAAACACGCACACAGTGCCTGCAAGTGGCCCAGACCCGATATAGCAGAGGACTTGCCCCGATGACGGTGAATCAGATATGGATTAATTGGCTGATCCACCGTTATCGGGATGTAGAACTGTAGACATCGTTTACAACTGAAACCGGGGACATCGTTTACACATTTGAGGCCTGGACGCGGGTCATACCGCGTCCAAACCTCCCCAAGGGATAATCACATAGGTACAGATCCCAAACATCATCTTCAGCTTCTTTAAGCCCTATCCGCTCCCCAGACAATGCCTCGCTGATAAATACCAACTTGCCGTTCCACTTGATCGACCCGTCCTGTCTGACGCTTCGAACCTTCATTTCGGACGGATACTCCACATCCGGCAGGCATCCTGGGTAAATCCGGGTAGACGGCACATATACGTCCCCTGGACGCTTCATGCCGAGTGCTTCATGAGGGCGCACGTAATTGAACTCATGCCTGAAATGCTCCAGCAAAAGCTGCTGCTCGATTAAGTTTTCGCCTAAGGGCAACTCCAGTTTCAAGCTACGGTGCATCCGCTCATGGCGACCATTTTGGGCCGGTCTTCCTGGCATGGTGCGCTCCGGATAGATACCCAGACGTATCCACCAAACTGCCAGTGTCGATATTCTTGCCAAGCCAGGAGAGGCAAACGGAACACCGTTGTCCGACCGAATAACTTCGGGCATGCCGTATTCCTGAAACAGTCTCTCAAAGGCTTGTTTAACAGGCTCGGTCTTGATCTTTGAATGGGCCCTGCACGCCAAAATCAGCCGGGAAGCGTGGTCTGTGATGGTCAAAGGGAAGCACATCTGCGCGTTATGCATCTTGAATTGCCCTTTGTAGTCGGCGCACCACGTCTGGTTAGGTTCGTTGGCCTCGCGCATTGCTACAGGGGAAGTACCGTGTCTGCGCTTGAAGCGTCGCTTTTGGACGAGTCCAAGTCGATCAAGCCATTGGCCTGCTGTACTTGGGGAAGGCCAGGCGATGGAAGGATCTTCAAGTCGCAATAGCTCGAGAAGCTTCTTCGGCCCCCATTTATCGTGCGCCTCCTTCATCGCCACCACACGGGCCAGGATCTCATCGTCGGTTTTATTGGGGCTGTTGTGAGGGCGTCGGGACAGTTCGGCTAAGGACTTTAAATCGCCATTGTGCCGGCCGATCCATTTGTCGACGGTAGGCCGGCTTACGTTAAAGCGGCGCGCCAGCTGGCTTTTGGTGTAGTTACCAGAAAGCCAGTCAGCGACCAGTCTGATTCGTTGATTCATCGGAGACTCTTGGTTCCAGGGCATGATCAGTTACCTCCTGATCATGCGTATTAACCTGTAAACCATGTCTCCGGTTAGAAATGTAAACGATGTCCCCGGGTTGTACCCGGGCAAGCCCACTCCCACAAGGGAATGCATTTCAAGTGTGGGAGCTGGCTTGCCTGCGATGAGGCCCGGCTAGGCAACACGAATCCCCAGCCAAAAAAATGCCCCGCATCGAAAGATGCGGGGCATTTTTGTATGCGCGGCGAAAATTACTTCGCTTTCACACCTTCAAACGTGATGTACAGCTGAACGTTGTCAGACTGTGGACCTACATCCATACCGTCTTTGTTGAATTCCTTGCGGCTGATGTTGGTGGTGCCTTCAAAGCCGGCACGGTAGCCGCCCCATGGATCCTTGCCTTCGCCCAGGAACGTGGCTTTGACCAGGATCGGCTTGGTCACACCGTGGAAGGTCAGGTCGCCGGTCACATCAGCAGTCAGCTTGCCATCAGCATTTTTGCCAGTTGGCTTGACGCTGGTGGAGACGAACTTGGCATCAGGGAATTTGCCCGACTCCAGGAAGTCCTTGCTGTTGACGTGCTTGTCGCGCTCGGCGTGGTTGGAGAACACGCTGGCAGTACGCACGTTAACTTCAATCTTGGCGTCTTCCGGCTTGGCGGCATCAAAGCTGAACTTGCCGTCCAGGTCCTTGAAGGTACCGGTAATGTAGCTGTAGCCCAGGTGGCTGATCTTGAAATCGACGAAGGCGTGCTGGCCTTCCTTGTCGATCACGTAGTCAGCGGCCATCGCCGAACCTGCGGACAGCAGAGCAGAACCGATTGCCAGCGCAGCGAGTGTTTTTTTCAACATGCTTTCTATTCCTTGTGAGTCGAGGTTGAACATCAGGCTTTGCGCCCCAGCATTCGTGTCAGGGTCGCATCACGATCGATAAAGTGGTGTTTCAATGCAGCCACGCCATGCAAACCGGCGAAGACCACCAACACCCAGGCCAGGTACAGATGCACCCAACCGGCTGTGTCTGCCTGGTCCGGTAGACCGGAAACCACGGCAGGAATTTCAAACAGGCCAAACACCGGAATACCGACACCGTCGGCGGTGGAAATCAGGTAACCGGCAATCATCACGGCAAACAGCCCCAGATACAGGAACGCATGGCCAAATGCAGCACCGATCCGCGTCATACGGCTATAGCTGGCCAGCGGCGGTGGCGGCGGGCTGACCAGACGCCAGACGATACGCACCAGCATGATGGCAAACAGCGTGATGCCAATGCTCTTGTGCAAGTCGGGCGCATCTTTGCGCCAGGCGCTGTAGTAGTCGAGGCCGACCATCCACAGGCCCAATGCGAATAAACCAAACACCACCAAGGCGACGCCCCAGTGTAGAACCATGCTGACCCAGCCGTACCGGGCGGGAGAATTGCGTAGCTGCATGTACTTAATCCCGTAAGAACTGTGCCCAAGACTAGCGTTTTACCTATCGAATTAAAGCGGAAAATTTCGCTTTGAAATATCGAGAAATACGATGAAGAGGCTAGGTATCATAAATTAACAAGGGATTAAGACTATTCCCAAGAAACGCGACAGACCGTCCTGCATTTACCGCCAATTGCCCCACAATGGCTTGTGACACGCGCCACCATTGCATAGGCTTGCGCGATTGTTTCGCCTGTGCGCGCCGCAGGATCGCTTCGAGGAGATCACCGATGGGCTTGAACAACCAGTGGATGCAACGCGACCTCGCGGTGCTGTGGCATCCCTGCACCCAGATGAAAGACCACCAGCAACTTCCGCTGGTCCCGATCAAGCGCGGTGAAGGCGTATGGCTGGAAGACTTCGAAGGCAAACGCTACCTCGACGCCGTCAGCTCCTGGTGGGTCAACGTGTTCGGCCACGCCAACCCGCGCATCAACCAGCGCATCAAGGACCAGGTCGATCAGTTGGAGCATGTGATCCTCGCCGGTTTCAGCCACCAGCCAGTGATCGAGTTGTCCGAGCGCCTCGTGCAGATGACGCCTGAAGGCCTGACGCGCTGCTTCTACGCCGATAACGGTTCATCCTGTATCGAAGTCGCATTGAAGATGAGCTTTCACTACTGGCTCAACCGCGGCCTGCCGAACAAGAAGCGCTTCGTCACCCTGACCAACAGCTACCACGGCGAAACCATCGCCGCGATGTCGGTAGGCGACGTGCCGTTGTTTACCGAGACCTACAAGGCGCTGCTGCTCGACACCATCAAAGTGCCGAGCCCCGATTGCTACCTGCGCCCCGACGGCATGAGCTGGGAAGAACACTCGCGCAACATGTTCCTGGCCATGGAACAGACCCTGGCTGACCACCACGATACCGTTGCCGCAGTGATTGTCGAGCCACTGATCCAGGGCGCCGGCGGCATGAGGATGTACCACCCGGTGTACCTCAAGCTGCTGCGCGAAGCCTGCGACCGCTACGGCGTGCACTTGATCCACGACGAAATCGCCGTCGGCTTCGGCCGCACCGGCAGCATGTTCGCCTGTGAACAAGCCGGCATCCGCCCGGACTTCCTGTGCCTGTCCAAGGCCCTCACCGGCGGCTACTTGCCGCTGGCCGCCGTGGTCACCACCGAAGATGTCTACAGTGCCTTCTACGACGACTACCCTACCCTGCGCGCCTTCCTGCACTCCCACAGCTACACCGGCAACCCGCTGGCGTGCGCGGCAGCCTTGGCGACGCTGGATATCTTTGAAGAAGACAACGTCATCGAAAACAACAAGGCCCTGGCCCAGCGCATGGCGACCGCCACCGCGCACCTGGTGGACCATCCTCACGTTTCGGAAGTGCGCCAGACGGGCATGGTGCTGGCGATCGAGATGGTGCAGGACAAAGCCACCAAGGCCGCCTACCCGTGGCAGGAACGCCGTGGCTTGAAGGTATTCGAACACGCACTGGAGCGTGGCGCGCTGTTGCGGCCACTGGGCAGCGTGGTGTATTTCCTGCCGCCCTATGTGATTACACCGGAGCAGATCGACTTCCTGGCCGAAGTGGCCAGCGAGGGGATTGATATCGCCACTAACAGCAACGTCAGTGTGGCGGTACCCAAAGATTTCCATCCTGGCTTTCGTGACCCGGGTTGATACCAACCCCTGTAAGAACCGACTTGCCACAGCAAGCTCGCTCCTGCATACACCTCTTCAGAGAACAGAAATGAGACTGTCCCGCTTTTTCACCGACACCCCGCTGAGCCTCGGCGATCACGAACTTCCTGAAGCCCAGGCGCATTACATCAGCCGTGTGTTGCGCATGGGTGAAGGCGATGCCGTGCAGCTGTTCGACGGTTCTGGCCAGGAGTTTAGTGGCACGCTGCTGGAAGTCGGTAAAAAACGCGTCACCGTGCAACTGACGCAAAGCTTTGCCGGCCAAGATGAATCGCCGCTGCATATCCACCTCGGCCAGGGCCTGTCCCGGGGTGAGCGCATGGATTGGGCGATCCAGAAAGCCACTGAACTGGGCGTCAATGCGATCACACCGATCTTCAGCGAGCGCTGCGAAGTGCGCCTCAAGGACGAACGCGCCGACAAACGCCTGCTGCACTGGCGTCAGGTTGCCATCAGCGCGTGCGAGCAGTGTGGGCGTTCAACGGTGCCGGTGATTCACGCACCGGTGTTGCTGGCCGACTGGCTGAAGCAAACTGAAGCCGACCTGAAACTGGTACTGCACCCAGTCGCCGAGCCGATGATCAGTCACGCGAAGCCTTCGAGCCTGGCGTTTCTGATCGGGCCGGAAGGTGGCTTGACCGACGGCGAAGTCGACACCGCCCAAGGCGCTGGCTTCCATGCTGCGCGGTTGGGGCCACGGGTATTACGTACCGAAACCGCGCCCGTGGTGGCGCTGTCGGTCGCCCAGCAACTCTGGGGTGATTTCTAAACGGAGCGATCACTCCACCGGATCACTCACCGGCTTGGCAATGATCGCCTTCAACTCGCTGGTCATTGGGAATTCCAGGTTCAGGCCCTTCGGCGGGATCGGCTGCTCAAACCAGCGCTGGTAAATCCCGTTGATCTCTCCCGAACGGTACAGATCACCCAAGGTCTCGTTGACCACGGCGAGAAACTGCGGGTCGTCTTTGCGCACCATGCAGCTGTAGATCTCCCGCGACTGCTCCTCGCCCACCACCACCCAGTGGTGCGGGTCCCTGGCCTTGGCGCGCTCGCCGTAGAGCAACGCATCATCCATATAGAACGCTACCGCACGGCCGGTCTCGAGCATCTTGAAAGCCTCGCCATGGTCTTTGGCGCTGATCACGAACATATTGGCTTTGTGTTCAGCATTGTAACTTTTGAGGAAGCGTTCATTGGTAGTACCGGCAGTGGTCACCACGTTTTTGCCCTTGAGGTCGGCAAAGCCTTTGATCCCGCTGTCCTTGGCCGTTAGCAACTGCCCCTTCACGTAGATGAACCCGTAGGAGAATGCTACCTGCTTCTGCCGCTCGGCGGTCACGCCGGTGGAGCCGCACTCCAGGTCGACGGTGCCGTTCTGCACCAGCGGAATACGGGTTTGAGAAGTCACCAGGTTGTACTTCACCTTGAGCTCACTCACCCCGATTTTCTGCTGGATGCGCTCGACAATCTTGCTCGCCAGGTCCACCGAGTAGCCCATCGGCTTGCCACTGTTATCCCCAATGTAGGAAAACGGCACCGACGCATCGCGATACCCCAGGGTGATGGCCTTGGCGCTGGCGATCTTGCTCAAGGTGCCCTCCAGAGGCGCTTCGGTCGCACGGGCGTTTGCGCTCAAAAAAAGTCCAAGAGCGCAGCCGGTCAACAGGATTTTTTTCATTGTTATTCTCCGTTGGTAGATCGGTTATTTACGTACTGCAATCACGCTGATTTCCACCAGTACACTCGGTCGCGCCAGCTCTGCTTGCAGGGTGGTACGCGTGGGCGCCATGCCTGGCGAAAGCCATGCAGACCAGGCTTCATTCATCGGCGTAAAACCGGTACTGATGTCCTTCAGGTAAATCGTCGCGTTGAGCAGGTGATCCTTGTCACTGCCCGCCTCGGCCAACAGCGCGTCGATCCTGGCCAACACTTCTCGGGTTTGGCTGCCTACGTCCTGGCCATCGCCCGGTACCTGGCCCGAGAGAAACACCAAATCCTTGAAGGTCACGGCAGCGCTAAGACGCTCGTTGCTGTTGATTCGGGTGATAGTCATGGCTGCATCCTCAAGCGGCGCGGGGCGCCAGGCCCTGCATATCAATGGAAGGAACATGCTGGCTGATCAACTCAGCCAATAGCTGGCCACTGCCACAGGCCAGGGTAAAACCAAGCGCGCCATGCCCCAGGTTCAGCCACAAGTTGCGGTAGGCGCTGGCACCGATCAATGGCACGCCCGTCGGTGTTGCCGGGCGCATACCGGCCCACTCGACCGCGTGGGCGTAGTCACCGGCCAAGGGAAACGTCTCCAGCGCCTGGCGCTTTATCAAGGCCAGGCGCTTGGGCTCAAGACGCGCATCAAAGCCGACAATATCCACCATGGCCGCGATCCGCAGTTGCTCACCAATGCGCGCGTAGACGATCTTGCGGTCATAGTCGGTGATGCTCACGTTCGGCGCCTTGTGCTGCGCGCCGATCGGCACGCTCAGGCTGTAGCCCTTGAGCGGGTACAGCGGCAGCGACAAGCGCGGCAACGCCAACTCGGCGCTGCGATGCCCGGCAGCCAGCACCAACTGTTCGACCGGCATCACGTCATGGCCCATTTCGATGGCCTGCACCGCACCGTCGGCGTGACGAATCCCGGTAACCTTGCGACCCAGCAAAAATGTACAACGCCCTGAAGCCTTTAACCGAGCTGCCAGCCGTTGGCAAAAAGCATGACAGTCCGCCACTTCCTCATTCGGGGTATAGATGCCGCCGACAAACCCACCTGCCGCCAACGCCGGTTCCAGGTGCGTACAATCCACCGCAGACAGCACCTGCTGCTGCAGGACGTCGGTGACCTTGCTGCGTGCACGCTCAAACGTCTCGGCATTGCGAAAGGTCACCAGCTTGCCGTTGCGCCGCCAGTCGAAGCCGTCCAGGCGATCATCGACACGCCATTGCTGCAAGGTGCCTTGACTCAGGCTCGCCAGCCGCAGCAAGTGGGCAGCGTTGCGCTTGTTCACCGATCCCCGGCAGGCACCGATGAACGCTGCCATCCAGCGCCATTGCTGGAGGTCAAGCCGTGGGCGCAGCTTCAGCGGCGAGTCGCCGCGCAACAGCCACCCAATCGCCTGCAGCGGCACGCCCGCGTCGGCCAATGGCGCAACATAGCGATAGGACAGCTGCCCACCGTTGGCGAAACTGGTTTCGCTGCCCAAGGTATCGCGGGCGTCGATCACCGTTACCTCATGGCCAGCCCGTACCAAAGCATAAGCACTGGCCAAGCCGATAACCCCACCACCGATGATGCAAACCTGCCTGGCCATCCCAGCCCCCGACCGTTGATTAACTGAAGACCAAGCGTAGGCGCAGGTGACAGGCCACCGACAATGAATAAAGATGGGTCACCTATAAACAAAGGTTATGGACTTGCCATGCGCTTGCGTCATATCGAAATCTTCCAGGCCATTCGCCAGACTGGCTCGATCAGTGCTGCCGCGCAGTTGCTGCACGTCTCGCAACCAGCGGTGACCAAAGTGTTGCAGCACGCCGAATTGCAGCTGGGCTTTGCGCTGTTTCTGCGGGTGCGCGGCAAATTGCAGCCCACGCCGGAAGCCCTGGCACTGGAAAGCGAAGTCGAGAAAGTCACCGAGAGCTTGCAAGGTGTAAGGCGTCTAGCCAAGAGCCTGCGCCGCGCCCCAGGGCAAAGCGTGCGCATTGGTGCGATTCCGGCGTTGGCCTTGTCGCTGCTGCCTCCGGCGATTCTGGAATGGAAGCGCGAATACCCCGACATGGCTTGCGAGCTGTCCAGCGACCATAGCCGTGAGCTGGTCCAGAAGCTGCTGATGCGCGAAATCGACCTGGCGCTGACCCTCAACTTTTCCGGCCATCCTGGGTTGACCACCCAGGTGCTGGCCAATGGCGTGCTGGTTGCATTGGCGTCCAAGGGCTATTGGTCGGCGGCTGAAATCAACCAGCCATTGCCGCTGAGCGAACTGGCGGGCGCGCCATTGATCGGGCTTTCCAGTGCTGATCCGCTGGCGACCAAGCTGGACAGCTACCTGGAGAACGTCGATCCACCGCCACGCGTGACCATCTCGGTACAAACCTATTCCCTGGCCCGGGCGATGGTGGAGTCCGGCGCCGGTTTGACGGTCATTGACCCCTTTACCGCCCTCGGCGCATCGACGGCAACCACCTGCATCCGCACCCTCACGCCCCCCCTGCCGATCACCCTCTACGCCCTGACCCGTGGCGATGAACCACCGCCGCATATGCTCGCCAAGCTGCTGCAGATCTTCGGCATTCGTGCCTGTGAGCTACTGGCACGTCTCTAATACCACCGAAGCCCCCTCCCACATTCAAAGCACGTAATGCATGATCGCCACAAAATGCAGGAGGCTGCCGCCAATCACAAACAAATGCCAGATCCCATGGGAATGGCGCAGGCGATCTTCCAGGGCAAAAAAGATGATGCCCACGGTGTACAACACGCCGCCCGACGCCAACCAGATAAACCCTGCCGTGCCCAGCGCCGCTATCAGCGGCTTCACCGCCACCAGCACGATCCAGCCCATTACCGCGTAGATCACGATGGACAGAATCCGCGCCTCCGAGCGCGGCTTGATCTCTTGCAGGATGCCGATCACCGCCAGCCCCCACACAATCCCGAACAGCGTCCAGCCCCAGGGCCCGCGCAGAGTCACCAGGCAGAACGGTGTGTAGCTGCCGGCGATCAACAGGTAGATCGAAAAGTGATCGACCTTTTGCATGATCTCTTTTCGCCGCCCCCGCACGCTGTGGTAAACGGTCGACGCGCTGTACAGCACCATCAGGGTAAAGCCATAAATCGCCACGCTGACGATCTTCCAGGGGCTGCCGTCCAGGCTCGCCACCACCAACATCCACACGGCGCCAATACACGCCGCGACTGCACCGAGCAAATGGCTCCAGGCGTTGAACCGTTCCCCGTGATACATCTATCGTTAACCTCCCCTCATCGTTGACGACTGGCGGCAAGCCTCCAGCCTTGCGCATAAGAGTGCAAGCAGCGTGTGACGTTCCAGCGACGAGGGCTGCGTTTGCAGGCACAATCGAGCGCAATCGAACAAGAGCCCACGGCCATGCTGATCGACGAAGAGTTCACCCTCAAGAAGCTGGAAATCTTCCTGGCGTTCATGCGCACCGGCAACCTGGCCCGCGCCGCCGCCGAACTGCAAACCAGCAACGTCAGCGTGCACCGCGCCATCCACTCCCTGGAAAGTGCCTTGCGCTGCCCGCTGTTCAAGCATGAAGGGCGCAACCTCACCCCGCTGGAAAGCGCCTACGTGCTCGAAGAGCGTGCGCAAAAGCTGATAGCCGATGTGGTCGAGGGAGTGCGCCTGACCCGCGAAGCCGCCGGCTTCTGCGCCGAACGCTTCAAGCTCGGCTCGCTGTACTCGCTGACGGTCAAGACCGTACCGCAACTGATCATGGGCCTGAAGATCCGCCGCAGCGAACTCAATATCGACCTGATCCTGGGCTCCAATTTCGACCTGTTCTACAAGCTCAAGAACATGGAGGTGGATGCGATCCTCATCTCTCTGGACGATCACGCCACCGATCCGGACTGTGAGCAGATCGCGCTGTTCAGCGATGACATCTTCCTTGCCACACCGGCCGATTCCCCCCTGGACCGTCATCAGGAAATCGACCTGGCCGACGTGCGTGACGCCACCTTTATCACCCTCACCCAGGGCTTCGCCACGCACCAGGACGGCAACCGGGTGTTCAAGCAGGCGGGGTTCGAACCGAAGGTGGCGATGCAGGTGAACGATATATTTACCTTGCTGAGCATGGTCAGCTCGGGGGTGGGTTATGCGCTGCTGCCTGGGCGGATTGCGGCGGTGTATGAGAACCGCGTGAAGCTGATACCGCTGCAACCCAGGTATCGGTTGCAGCAGCAGATCGGCGTGGTGTTCTTGAAGGCCAAGGAGCGTGACCCGAACCTGCTGGCGTTGTTGGCGGAGTGTCGGATGTATGCCAATCGCCAGGCTTGAGACTTGCCCCCGATTGCGCCAGACCAGACAGCGAAAATCCCCAGTCAGCCCACCAACCCCCTCATCACCAAAAACAACAACGACGGCCCCAACAAACACCCCAGCGCTGTATAGAACGCCGCGGTCAAACACCCATAAGGCACCAACTTCGGATCAGTCGCCGCCAACCCGCCCGCCACGCCGCTGGAAGTGCCCATCAAGCCACCGAAGATCACCGCACTACGTGGATTGTTCAGCCCGATCAGCGGGGCCACGAACGGTGTCATTACCATCACCAAAATAGCCTTGATCAACCCTGCGGCAATCGACAGCGCCATCACCTCGGAACTGGCCCCAATCGCCGCCCCGGTAACCGGGCCAACGATATAGGTCACGGCACCGGCGCCGATGGTGGTGAGGCTCACCGCATCGGTATAACCAAACGCCATTGCCACCCCTACCCCGGCAACAAACGACGAGCCCACACCGACAAACAGAGCCAGCACGCCGACGTATCCGGCGCGCTTCAACTCATCGACACTCACGCCAAACGCCGTGGCTACAATAGCGAAGTCCCGCAGCATCGCGCCGCCCAACAGGCCAATGCCTGACAACAGTGGAATATCCACCACGCCCTTGGAGCCGCCAGTAAAAGCGCCTCCCACATACGACAACACCAGGCCCAACAGAATGGCAATGGCCGAGCCATGCAGGCGGCCTTTGGTAAAAGTGTCAGAGATCCAATAGGAAACCCACATGGTCAGGCCGATCACGGCAAAACCACTGATCAATCCGTACCCGGTGATCACTTTCATCATCGATTCGTACATGGCGATCACCCGGCTTCTTTGGTCGGAACAGCTGCAACCGGCTCGCGGTTACCGATACGCACCAGCACCGGTACCAGGGCAAAGCCGAGCACCACGGCGAGGGTCCCGGCCAGAATCGCCATGGGCCCGCCACTGATGGCGCCATACACGTTTTGCTGGGCGGCCATCGCCACCACAATCGGGATATAAATCGCAGCCCAGAAGCTCACGCCCTGCTCCGACTTGCCGGTAAACAAGCCACGCTTGCCGAGGTAACTGCCCAGGCCAATCAGCAGCAACATGGCGATACCCACCCCGCCGACGTTAGCCGGGATACCCATCCATTTGCCCAGCAGTTCACCGACAAACAGGCCGGCCAACGTGCACAGCGCCAGAAACGCCACACCGTAGATAATCATGATTGTTGTCCTCAAAGTGCTCGTTCGAAATTGTTGTTGTTGTGCTTCGAAAGCCTTGGGTGTTGCTTTATCGGTGGCGGCGCTCCTCCTCTTGCAGCAGGGCCTGCAAGGTGTCCAGGCGTGCGCCTTCGCAGGCGATCACCGTGCCTTGTTCGAACACGCGGCGTGACAGACCAGTGAGCACCGCGCCCGGGGGCAGTTCGATTTGCAGGCGTACGCCACGCTCGTAGGCGCCTTGCACGGTGCCGCGCCAGTCGACGACGCGGCACATGTTGAAGGCCAGGTCATCGCGCAGTTGCTCGGGGTTGTGGATAGGTCGCGCGCGGGTGCTGCTCAGGTAGGTGATGCGCGGCGCCTTGAGTGGGACGAACGCTTGGGCAAGCACCTTGGCCGGCGCTTCCAGCAGCGCACAGTGGGACGGCACGCTCACTGCCAGACGCTTGGCGACGCCGTTGCCTTTGATGCGCTCGGCGACACGCTGCATCGCTTCATTGCTGCCGGCGATCACGGTCTGGTTGTCGGCGTTGATATTGGCCAGATACACCGGAGTTGCGGCGCTGTGGATATCTGCCAGCAAGGCTTCAACCGTGGATAAATCGGGGCCGATCAGGGCGGTCATGCCGTAGCCTTGTGGATAAGCCTGTTGCATCAGCTCGCCACGCAGGCTGACCAGTTTCAGCGCATCGGCGAAGTCCAGGGCGCCGGCGGTGACGGCGGCCGGGTAGGCGCCGATGGACAGGCCCGCCACGTAGTCAGGCGTATGGTGCAACTGCTGGGCATGGGCAACGCCGACGATCAGCAGGCACAGTTGCACCGCACGCGTGCTCGCCAAGGCTTGCGCCGAATCGAGCCGACGAACATCTTCACCCAAGGCATCACTGGCTTCTTCCAGAACCTGGGCCGATAGCGCCTGGAGCATGCCCACGCGCTGGGCACCCTGCCCCGGAAACACCAACAAGCTGCTCATGCCACGGCCTGCCAGGGGTCAAGTACAAGGTGCGCGCCGCCAGTGGTTTTGAGCAGTACGCGGCGTGAGCCTGTGGCCCATTCGCGCAAGGCAACAGCGCCAAACGGGGTTTGCAGTTGCAGGTCCACGGCGCACGGTGCGGTGTCGAATTTCGCCAGCAATGCACGCGCCGCGTTGCGCTCAAGCGGTTCGGGGGTGCGCAGGATCAAATCCAGATCACTCATGGCATGCAACGCTTCGACGCCGCTCGCCAATTCAAATCCGGCGCTGCCGCTGACGCCCCAGTGATACTGCGCCAACACTGGCCGCAGTTGATCGAGCGCCCGCAGCGCCGGTAAATCCCGTGGCGAGATCACCTGGCGCAGGTCTTCGGGCGCCACGCGCCGTTGCACCGCAGCAACAGGCATCACCGCCCCATAACGTTGCTCACGCAGACGCCCACGTACGCCAACCGCCACTTGACCTGCTTCGGTAATGGCGCGCCGCACCACTACTGGATGGCCGGCGCTCAGCGCGTCCCGCGCCCAGGCCGGAGCATCCGCAGGCAGGTGCGCCGGGGTCATGCCCCAGAGCAAGTCATGGGCGTTCACCATTGTTCCCGCAGCAGTTGGCGTACATGGCTTGAGGCGGTGCGATTAGTCGCACCGAGACGTTCTTTTAAATCGGGTTGCACGACATCTTTGATCGCCTGCACCAGGCAATCGCTGACCCGCGCCACATCGTCCGTTGTCGGCTGTTCAATCTGGCTCACCGACAAGGTCTCCCAGAGCAAACCCAGGCTGGCATAACTGTCGATGTCATAGGCCATCGGCGGCACACTGGCGGCCAGGGCTTCCAATTCTTCGACGCTACGCAGGGTCACCCGCGCCGCCGAGGCCTTGCCCATGGCGTGCACCATTACCCCAGGGTCGCGCAGGGCGATCAAGCGGTTGGCCTGGTAACCGTGGGCCAGAAACGCACCGGACATGGCCTTGCCCACCAGCAACGCAATCACCGGGTGCCCGGCCAGGCGTGCGCGGGCGTAGCTGTCGGCAGCGGCGGCCAGGGCCTGGTGGATGCCGAGGGCTTCTTCACGGCGACCATAGGCTTGGCTGGGCACATCGACGATGGCGATGATGGGGCGTTTGTCACCCGTCACGATGGCTTCATCGACGGCCTTGGCTAGCCCCCAACCTTCCAGCAACCCGACTTCGCCATTGCGCGCACGCGGGAAGCGGTTATTCGGGTCGGTGACCACGGCGATAAAGCGCACCGCCTGTTCACCCAATACGCCGTCTGCGACTTTCAATGAGTCCGGCAAGCCCTCTACGGGTGCTGCGCCAGCGCTCAATGCATTGAACCACTGTAACCCTCTCATGGGCGTTCTCCCTGATACAGAGCGCGAACCGTCGCGGGCTCGATTTGCGCCGCTGTGTCGAGTTCGGCCAGCCGCGCCAGGTAGAAATCAGCGCGCCGGCTGCGGGGTTGTTCGGGCGCCCCGTGTTGCAACAGCGCGCTCACGGTCTGCTGGATCTGCACCACATCGTCCGCCACGTAACGGTCGGCCAAGCCACTGTTAAAACGTTGTTCGCCGCCCGTAAGGCTCCAGATGAAAGGCCGGTCGCGGGAGTCGTATTCTTCCAGCCCGGCCTCCTGCTCGATCACTTGCGGGCCATTCAAACCCAGGCGCGCTTCGCGGGTGACCACCAGGTAACTGCACAGTCCGGCAGCGATGGACATACCACCAAAACAACCGACACTGCCCGCCACCACACCGACCACCGGCTGGTACTGGCGCAGGTCGACAATCGCCGCGTGAATATCGGCAATCGCGGCAAGGCCCAGGTTGGCTTCCTGCAAGCGCACCCCACCGGTCTCCAGCAGCAGCACGGCGCGGGTCGGTATGGCGTTGCGGTTGTCTTCGGCGGCCAGTTCCAGTGCCCCCGCGATTTTTGCGCCACCGACTTCACCGAGGCTGCCGCCTTGGAAATTGCCCTCGATAGCGGCGACCACTACCGGCAAACCGCCGATGCTGCCCTTGGCAATCACCACACCGTCATCGGCCTGGGGCACCACGCCCTGGCGGCTGAGCCACGGCGACATGACCCGTTGGAACGGGTCGATCAGTTCACGATAAGTGCCAGCATCCAACAACGCCTTGGCGCGCTGCCGCGCACCGAGTTCGACGAAGCTGTGTTTGTTGAGCAAATCAGTCATGGCCGACCTCCTCGAAACCTTGCTCCAGGCGCAAACGCACCACGCCGGGGGTGGCGCCGAAATCGTGGATATCGATGTTCAAGGCAGGTGGCGTCTGCTCCTGGAAGATGCGTTCGAACAGGTGCTGCCAACGTTGCTCGGCGCCGTTGACCGAGGTCTGCACTTGGATGGTCAGCGTGCCGGGAGTGCCCGGCTCCAGCAGCACTTCGAGGTCGCCCGAACCGACGCAACCCACCAGCGCGCGGCCTTTTGGCGGCTGGCCCGCGGGGAATTCAAAGGATAAGGTTTCCATCACAACGCTCCGTCGAGGCGGTCGATAAACAGGCAGGCGGCGAGCAAGTCGGCAGCGCCGCCAGGGGAGGCATTCAGGGCCAGGAGTTGCTGGTCCAGTGCGTGCAGTTGGCGACGGCCCGCGAGGGTTGCGCTACCGCCAGCGTCGAGCACGGCCTGGGCGCCCTGTTGCATGGTGGTCAAGCCTTCGTAGCCAGCGCGGTAGAGCACGCAGGTGTCGGCCAGCTCGGTCATGATCGCGAGCAAGGCATCCAGGCGGGCATTTTGCTCACCGGCGTTTTGCCCGCGGCTTTTATGCAGTTGCGGCAGGCCGCGTTGCATCACCGAGGGGAAACCCCGCTGTGCTTCTTCGCGAGCACCGCGTGCGCCGTAGCGCTGGGCGACCTGTGCGCCGTGGCTCAGCGGTTGCGGCGCGAAGCGGTCTTCGAGCAGAGCTAGTTTGGCCGCGGTCAGGGTTACGGCGCGTGGTTGCAGCGCCGCTGCTGCGGTGAGCAAACCAAGGGCCCAGATCGCACCGCGATGGGTATTTACGCCGTGGGTGGTGATGAGCATCGCTTGTTCGCCTTCGCGACCTATACGGCCGAGCGCTTCACGCAGGGGTACACCGACTTCACCAAATTCAAGGGCGGCCTCGGCCATTTCCTTGAACATCGGCCACAACGACAGCGCCGAGGCGTGCATCAGGCCCAGGTGCAAATCGCTGTGGGCGCCGTTGCCGCGCCGGTCAACCAAGGCGGGTTTAGGCGACAAATCCGCTTCATCGATCAGCGCGTCGACGGCCATATCCGCCAGGCGATCGGCCAGGCTCAATTCATGCTGTTTTAGAGCGCGCATTTACCAGCTCCTGAATTTGGCGGGCGGGTTGTACAAGCCACCGGACCACTCCACCAGATCGGCTACGCTCTTGGCAGCCAGCAACTCGCGGGTGGCGTCGGTGCGGCGGATACCCAAGTCTTCGGGCAAGGCGATCAAGCCTTCGCGACGCATACGGGCGGTGTCCTTGGGGTTATGGCGCATACCGATTGCCGTCACCCCGGCGACGGCAGCGATCATTGCCTGGCGCTCTTCCAGGGAGCGCGCCTTGTAGAGGTAGGCGATGCCTTCTTCGGTGAGCAAGTGGGTAACGTCGTCGCCGTAGATCATGATCGGCGCCAGGGGCATGCCGCTTTTACGTGCCACTTCCACCGCGTCGAGGGTGTCGACAAAGGTCGGTTTGCCGCCCTCCTGGAAGGTCTCGACCATTTGCACCACAAGTTTTTTGCCGCGCTCAAGCAAGGCCTGGGGCGCATCGTCATGGCGCATATCCAGCCAGGCCGGTGTGCCGTGCCGACGACCACGTGGGTCGTGGCCCATGTTCGGCGCACCACCGAAACCGGCAAGGCGGCCACGGGTCACGGTGCTGGAATGCCCATCGCCATCCACTTGCAGGGTGGCGCCGATAAACAGGTCCACCGCGTACTGGCCGGCCAGTTGGCAGAACATGCGATTGGAGCGCATCGAGCCATCGCGGCCGGTGAAGAACACATCCGGGCGGGCGGCGATGTAGTTTTCCATGCCCAGCTCGGTGCCGAAGCAATGCACGCTCTCGACCCAACCGCTTTCAATCGCCGGGATCAACGTGGGGTGTGGGTTGAGGGTCCAGTTGCGGCAGATCTTGCCCTTCAGACCCAGGGATTCGCCGTAGGTGGGGAGGATCAATTCGATGGCGGCGGTGTTGAAGCCGATGCCATGGTTGAGTGACTGCACATTGTGTTTTTCGTAGATGCCACGGATCGCCATCATCGCCATCAACACATGCACCGGCTTGATATGGCGCGGGTCGCGGGTGAACAGCGGTTCGATGTAGAAAGGCTTGTCGGCCACCACCACGAAATCCACCCAGCTTGCGGGGATGTCCACACGGGGCAAGTCGGTGACGTCGTCCACCAACTGGTTGACCTGCACAATGACGATGCCATCGCTGAACGCGGCGGGTTCGATCAGCGCCGGGGTGTCTTCGGTGCTGGCGCCGGTGTAGATATTGCCGGCGCGGTCGGCCATGAAGCCGGCCGAGAGCACCACGTTGGGGATCAGGTCCACCACCAGGCGCGCATAGAGTTCGATGTAGGTATGGATCGCGCCGATTTCCAGCAGGCCGTCTTCCAGCAACTGGCTGATGCGCAGGGATTGAGTGCCGGCGAAGGAAAAGTCGAGCTTGCGGGCGATGCCTTTCTCGAACAAGTCCAAGTGCTCGGCGCGCCCGACACTGGGCATGATCATGTGCAAATCGTGGAGCTTGGCCGGGTCAGCCTTGGCCAGGGAGCGCGAGAGAAAGTCAGCCTGCTTCTGGTTGTTGCCCTCCAGCACCACGCGGTCGCCGGGGAGGATCAGCGCTTCCAGGGCCTCGACGATCCTGTCGCTGGGCAACACCGCCCCGTCTGCATACTGTTTGACCAGCCCGAGCCGCCGCTGCTTCTCGTCGCGCCGCCGCGTCCAGCGCGAGTCGGGGGTGATGGTTGTTGTCATGGTCGCTCCACGGGGTTTGCTGTCGTGGGGCTGTACCTTAGGAGTGAATTTAGGTGCTATCAATCAAGCTCAGCGGCAGACCGTTACGCCTGGAGTAACAAAGCTAAAAATGTGGGAGGGGGCTTGCTCCCGATAGCGGTGTGTCAGTTGACAAACTTATTGCTGACCCACCGCAATCGGGAGCAAGCCCCCTCCCACATTTGCTCAGTGTTGCTTGTTAGATATCGGTCCCAAACCAGGACCGATCAGTCCCTATTTGGGACCGTTTGAAAATTCCGGCGAATGGCTGATTTGCTCAAGTGCCCTATCGACCAACAACTGACCAAACTCTGCCATTTGCTGAATCCCGAGCATGATGGCGCGCTGGGAAGTGTCCAGGTCAAAGGCCAGGTTGCAGGTGAGTGCGTTGAGGGAGGACAGGGTTTCGCTGGCATTGACCAGCAGGGTTTCGGTGGTTTGGTGGGGGTTGACGGTGAAGAGGGGTGGATTGGGAGTAGGTTTGACCATGATGAAACTCCTAAACAGTGAGTAAGGAGCGCCACCGTTCGCTTGCACGCGAATGAGGGTGGCGACCGTGCGCAGGTGTGCAAGACCGGGCCTGTTTAGGACACCCAGCAGATCCGAAGACCTCCTGCGCGCAGCCGCCATAAAGCAGCGAGCACAAAAAACGCCCGTTGGATGGCTGGGCGTTTGCACGCCTAAACAGTTTCGTCGGACTTGCACGTCCGTGTCACCGTTTTTTGCGATGACGGGACGAAGACTAGGCGTGCGGACCTCTCACCACAAGTTCATGCGCGGCCCAAAATCTTGCAGGAAAAATCCGAAGCCTTTTATGTCGAAGTGCGTGCAGGAAGTTTCATACAGCGTTTTGGGGTTGTTGCTTGGAACTGGTCCTTCTAGCCTTCGCGGTTGAATGCCCATAGTCGAAGGACGTACCAACATGCCGATGCACAACCCAACTCACCCAGGTGAAATATTGCTTGAAGATGTGATCCCCGCCCTGGGCATCACCATTACCGAGATGGCGCGACGTCTTGGCTTCGCCCGCGAGACTTTTTCAAGGATCTTGCATGGCCACGCCCCGGTCAGCCCGGACCTTGCCGTTCGGTTGGAACGGGCTGGCGTGAGTAAAGCCCAGTTATGGTTGTCGATGCAAAGTGCCTACGACTTATGGCAGGCCGAGCATCGGGAGCAACCGGTAATTGAGCGGTTTGCGCGGATTGATTGAGATCTTGGGCCAAGCACAATTCAG
>NZ_SPKQ01000012.1:0-85304 GCF_023127895.1 Pseudomonas sp. NCIMB 10586 | reverse complement strand
AGATGTATTGCTGACCCACCGCTATCGCAGGCAAGCCAGCTCCCACATTGGAATTTCACAAGGCTTAGGATCAGTCCAGACCGGACTCTACCAACAACGCTTCAAGCCCCATCAAATCCGGCACCTTCGCCACCTGCTCGCCCACCTGCACCGCCGCCAGTTCCAGTGGGCACAGCGGCACGTCCACATAGCTCAATTCGCTATCGAGCTTGTAAGAGCGGGGAATGCCTTGGATCACCAGCGCAATAAACTTCAACGTCGGCCTTCCACCCAAGGCATTCAACACTACGATCCGGGAACGTTCGCCGGTCACGCTGGCTTCACCGCACACGGCTTCAAAGCTGATCAAGGGGATTTGCCGATCACGCCAGGTCACTTGCCGCAGGTACCACGGCGGTGCATCGCTGGCCGGTTCGCCGCGCTGGAAGTCGATCAGCTCTGCGATGGCCACGTTGGGCAGCACCAGGTGGCGGTCGGCCAGGGGCAGCAGCAGGCCGGTGAGTTGGCTGGCGCGGTGGTCAAGCATGGGACTTGCTCCAGTAGGCGATGCTTTCCAGCAGCACCGACTCTTGGTACGGCTTGCCGAGGTAGTCGTTGACGCCAATGGCCATGGCGCGGTCGCGGTGTTTCTGGCCGGTGCGCGAGGTGATCATGATGATCGGCAGGCGCATCAGGCGCGGGTCATTGCGTATCTGGATGGCCACTTCGAAGCCGTCCATGCGCGGCATTTCGATGTCGAGCAGCATCAGGTCCGGGGTGTGTTCTTCAAGCACCGCGAGGGCATCAATGCCGTCCTTGGCGGTAAGCACGTTCATTCCATTGCGCTCCAGCAGGCGGCTGGTGACTTTGCGCACGGTGACCGAGTCGTCCACCACCAGTACCAGCAGCGGGCGTTTTTTCAGCGGGTCGTTGAGGACCAGTGGCACATCCACTGCCTGGGCCGGCAAGGCCGGTTGGCGGGCGCGGATATGCGCGAGCAGGTCAATGATCAACACCACGCGGCCATCACCGAGGATGGTCGCACCGGGCACGCCCTGTACCCCGGCAAACTGTGGTCCCAGGCCCTTGACCACGATCTCGCGAGTGCCGGCCATGGCATCCACATGCACCGCTACGCGCCGTTCATTGCAGTGCACCAGCAACACCGGCAGCGGTTGGTATTGGCCTAGAAGTTTCGGGCGGCTGACGGTGTGCAGCAGATCCCCCAGGTAAAACAACTCGTAGCGCTGGCCGGCGTATTCATAATGCGGCGGGTCTTGCTGGTAGTGCCCGGCCAGTTCATGTGGCAGTACGCGCACCAGGCCTTCGAGGGTGTTGAGGGGGATCGCGTACTGGTCGTCTGCGCATTGCACCATCAACGCACGGTTGACCGACACGGTAAACGGCAGGCGAATACGAAAGTGCACGCCCACGCCTGGGGTCGAGTCGATCACCATCGAGCCGCCGAGTTGACGCACTTCTTCGTGCACCACGTCCATGCCCACGCCACGCCCGGAGATCTGGGTGATTTTTTCTGCCGTGGAAAAGCCCGGCTGCAGGATGAACTGCAGCACGTCGCGGTCGCTGATGGTTTGATCCGGGCCGAGCAGGCCGCGCTTGATCGCCTTGCGCCGCACCGCTTCAAGGGGCACGCCGGCGCCGTCGTCACGCATGTCGAAGACGATGTCGCCGCCTTCGTGGGTCAGGTCCAGGGTAATGCGCCCCTTTTCCGGCTTGCCCGCCTGCAACCGCACCTCACGCGATTCCAGACCGTGGTCGACGGCATTGCGCAGCATATGTTCCAGTGGCGCCGCCATGCGTTCGAGCACGTTGCGGTCCATCTCGCCTTCGGCATTGCCGACGATGAACTCCACGTCCTTGCCCAGCTCTTGCGCCACTTGGCGCACGATGCGCTTGAGGCGTGGCAGCATCCGCTCGAAAGGCACCATGCGCGTGCGCATCAGGCCCTCCTGCAATTCGGTGTTGATGCGCGCCTGTTGCTGGAGCAAATCGTGGGCATCCTGATGGCGCTGCTCCAGGGTGTCCTTGAGGTCGAGCAGGTCGGAGGCCGATTCGGACAGCGCGCGGGACAGCTGCTGCAACTGCGAATGGCGATCCATTTCCAGTGGGTCAAACTCTTCGTAGCCCAGGCGTTCGGCCTCGGCCTGCTGACGACTGAGCAGGCGCCCCTGGGTTTCGCTGTCGAGCCGGCGCAATTGATCGCGCATCCGCTCGATGGTGGTTTGAACTTCATTCAATGCAATGCGCGCATCGTTGACTTGCTGCTCGATACGGCCACGGAAAATCGAGGTTTCACCGGCGAGGTTAACCAGGTCGTCGAGCAGTTCGGCGGAGATTTTCACCATGTCGGCAGCGGGGTCGACCGCCGCTTCAGCCTTGCCCGCAGGCAACGCCACGGGCACCACCGGCTCTACACTGGGGTGCACCAGGCTTTTGATGCGCTCGATAAGTTTGTCCACCGCCCCCACCGGCAGCCCATCCGCTACGGCGTCGACCATCTGTGCCAAACGATCATGGCAACCTTGCAGCAGCGCAAACAGCTCTGGGGTCGGCGCCAGCAACCCGGCGGATAGCCCCTCGTAGAGAAACTCCAGCTCATGGGCCAAATCGCCAATCGGCCCGATCTCTACCATGCGCGCCCCGCCCTTGAGGGTGTGCAGGTCACGCAGCAGGGTTTCGACTTCCTGGCGGTTGCCCGGCTCGGCCTGCCAGCGCAGCAACGCGCTGCCTGAACTGTCGAGGATATCGGCGGCCTCTTCGAGGAAGATATCCAGCAATTCAGGGTCTGCACCTGAGGCCGGCGCCGCCGCAGCCGGAGTCGCCGGCGCGCTGTTCTGGCGCAGCTCACGCAGTTTGGCGATCAGCTCGGCAGCGTCGCTCAAAGGCTGCTGCTGTTGCAGTTCTTCCAGTTGCAAAGCCAACCGTTCGTGGCTGGCCATCAGCACCTGGGACAGCTCGGGGGTGTAACTGTAGCGGCGGTCCACCAGGCCCTCGTACAGGCACTCCAGCTCATGGGCCAAGTCGCCCACCGGGTCGATTTCGGCCATGCGCGCACCGCCCTTGAGGGTGTGCAGGTCCCGTTGCAGTGAGGACAACGGCGCGGCGCTTTCGGGCTCCAGCAACCAGCGCTTGAGGGACTGCCCGGCACTGTCGAGGATATCGACGGCCTCTTCAAGAAAGATGTCGACAATCTCATCATCCATGGCTGTTTGCTGATCCAACTGCGCAGTGGCAGCACCCAGTTCCGAAATGCTCAGGGCGCGGCTGCCGTCGCTTTTGATCAGGCCGGTGGCGGACGGGTCCAGCGCGTCATCCAGCAACGCGTGCAAGGCTTGTACCCGCGCAGGTGCCGGGCTGATTTCCTGGCCGGCAGCCAGTTGGTCGAGCATGTTGATCAGCGCCTCATGGGCCTGTTCCGCCTCATGGAAAAACCGCTCGCTGACCGCCAGGCTGCTTTCTTCCACAGCGCCATACAGGTCGAGCAAGGCCTCGCACAACGCGTCGATAGCGTGCAGGTCGGCGATGTGCGCGCCCTCCCCCAAGGTGGTCAGCTCATCCAGCAAGGCGGTCAGTTCCTGGCGTTCGCCGGGATGTTGCTGCCAGCGGCGCAACAGGTTGTCGGCGTCGAGCAGAATGTCCATGCCCTGGGCCAGGAAGTTGGTGATCAGATGCCGATCGCGCTTGATCGGCAGGCCGCTGCCAGGGGCTTCGAGCAGCGCTGCAAGCTGCTGGTCCAACAGGCTTTGGGTGCGTCTGATCAGATCCGCTGCACCCTGGATGGGTGCCAGGGGATCGCTGTCCAGGTCGCGCAGGCCACGCTGGAACAGCCCTTCGGCTTCCAGCAGCAACTCCACTTCGTCCAGGTCCAGGGGCAAGCGATGGGCCTTGTATTCGCGGGTCAGGTGGTCGAGGGGGCGCGCCAGTTCGGCGATGGGCGACACCCCGGCCATGTAGGCACTGCCCTTGAGCGTATGCAGGGCGCGTTGCAGTTCATCACTGACCTGCAACGGCACCTGCTCGGCGGCGTGGTGCAGGAAGTGGTTGAGGCTGTCCAGATGGCTCTGGGCTTCGTTACGGAAGATCTCCATCAGCATCGGATCATGGGGCTCGCCAGCGGTTGTTGCCGCGCCACTGGCCAAGGCATGGGCGCGGGCGGCCAGGGCGTCGACTTCGTCGCGCTGGCGTTGGTCGTCGATGGCAAAATCGGCGATCAATTCCGGCAGCACAGCCACGGCCTCATCCAGCACCTGCTGCACCTCGGCGCCAAGGGCGACGCTGCGTTCCAACACACGGTTGAGCAGGTTTTCCACGGCCCAGGCCAGTTCGGCCAGCACCAGGGCACGGACCATGCGACCGCTGCCCTTCAACGTATGGAAGGCACGGCGCATTTCGCCCTGGGCGGTTTTGTCCGCACTGTTGGGCAGGTTGCGGTGCAGCACGTCGAGAACTTCGTCGGTTTCTTCGAGGAAGACTTCGCGCAGCTCATCGTCAATCGGCTCTTCACCTGCCGGCGGTGGCAGCAGGCTGCCGGGGCGTTGCAGGGCCGGAGGATTAAGGCCTGACGTGGGGCTTGCCAGTGCGTCAAATTGGGATTGGCTCGGTGCCTGTTCGGTCGACAGTGCGCCATCGGGCGCGACCAATGCCTGGCGCCAGGGTTTTTCGGCCGGCAGATAACCCAGCGCCGCCAGGCTTTGGGTGGCCCGCTCCAGCACACGCTCGCCAGCGGCGTCAGGGTCCTGGAGCATGCGTTCCAGGTAATACTCCAGGCTGCTGATCACATCGGCGAACTGCTCCAGTTGCACCGGCGAAGGCGCGACATCGCTGATCATCAACTGCTCGTCGACATAATCGGTGCAGCCGCGCATCAGGCTCGCCGCACGCGGCAAAGGGATCATCGCCAGCGCGCCACGCACCTGGCTCAGCAATTGCGGCAAGGATTCCAGACGCTGGCGGTCCCAATGGGCTTCGACGCAGTCGATCACCAGTTCCTTGGCTTGTTTGAGGCACTGGCAGGATTCAGCAATCACCAACTGATGGATCTGGGTCAGGTCGGTGGTGGGCAGCCGGCTTTCTTCGCGGCTTTGCGGCTCCACCGTGCCGATCATGCCCGCCAGCGTGGCTTCGACGTAGAGCAACGCGCCTGCCACGTCCATCAGCACCGCGTCATTGGGTTCGCGTTGCCCCTGGGCCAGGCTCAGCACGACGGCCAACTGGTCGATGATCACTTTGCGCGGCTGGCCAAAACCCAGTACGGCGAGGGTGTCGGCGATCTGCCGCAGGGGCGCCAGCAGTGCGTCGAGTTCGTCGATGTGCTGGCGGTCGCTGCGTACGAACAGATCGAGGCGCTCCTTGACCCGCACCAGCTCCTCACACAAGGCACCGAGCACCGACCCCATGGCATTGCGGTCCGGCCCGGCCATTCGCGCACGCTCGGCGTCGACCACGGCGCTGTCGGGCAAAGCTTCATCCAGGCCATAGCGCTCTTTAAGGCTTTGCATGCGCGGCGTCGGTCGGGTGACTTTGGCCACGTAAAACAACAGGCTTTTGAGCAGCTCATCCGGCGCAGGCTGATTGATGCCGTCAATGCCCTGGGCCAGCAGGCGCTTGAGTTGTTTGCCGCTGGCCTTGAGCAGGCTGCGCAGTGCCGGGCTGTTGGCGACCACGCCGGTCAACATGCCCTCGACCAGTGCCGAGGCCACCTGCCACAGCGGTAACAACGGTGCGCCCTGGCACAACGCCTCAAGGCGTGCGAACACCCGCGCCATATCTTCCAGGTTGCTCGGGCCGTGGTCTTCACGCAGCAACCCGGCGAGGGCTTGTTGCAGCAAGGGGTGCCATTGGCGCAACTGCTCATGCAACTGCGGCGTTGCTCGTTGGGCCAGTGTTTCATCAGGCAGCGGCGCGATCGACAGCAGTTGCGGGCTGAACAGGCTGGTTTCAGACAACAGGCTTTCACCCCGCGCAGTGCGCAGGTCGTTGAGCAGCGGCAGTACCACCAGCGGCAGGTCGCGGCGGGCGCTGTGTACGCGATCCAGGTACAGCGGCAACTGGCCGAGGGCCTGTTGCAGCAGGCGGATGCTTTCTTCGCGCTGGCTGACGCGACCGGTCTGGAGCGCCAGGGCCAGTTCCTCGATCTCTTCGGCCAACAGCGCCGCGCCGTAGAACTCGACCATTTGCAGCGCGCCATGCACCTGGTGGATCCCGGCCAGGCAATTGTCGAGGGTGTCGCCGTCGCCGGTTTCAACGTAAGCGTCCAGCGCCGAACGGGCCTGTTTCAGGGTTTCGGCAATGTCGCCCTTGACCCATTCGAGGGCCACGTAGTCGTGCCGATCAACCATAACTGCTCCGCTTAGAATTCGTGGGTTGCTGGTATCTCACAAACAATGGAGATCCAATGTGGGAGCTGGCTTGCCTGCGATAGCGGTGGGTCAGCAATACATCTGTATTTGACAGACCGCTATCGCAGGCAAGCCAGCTCCCACAATTGGACTGTTGCGTTCTTCAGGTCGTATTTCAATCGTCCACCTGCTTGGGTGGCGGCAAGGTGAAACCCGACACCGACCTGCGCAACTGACTGGCCATCTTCGCCAGGTTACCAATGCTCTCGGCGGTCGCGGTCGACCCCGACGACGTCTGGGTGGTGATCTGCTGGATCACATTCATGGTCAGGGAAATCTGCCCGGCCGAAGACGTCTGCTGCTGCGCCGCATTGGAAATGCTCTGGATCAGCGCCGCCAGGGTTTTCGACACGCCTTCGATCTCTTCCAGCGCGACCCCGGCATCCTGGGCCAGGCGTGCGCCGCGCACCACCTCGGTGGTGGTCTGCTCCATGGAGATCACTGCTTCGTTGGTGTCGGCCTGGATCGCCCGCACCAGAGTTTCGATCTGCCGGGTGGCCGCCGACGAGCGCTCGGCCAGGCGTTGCACCTCATCGGCCACCACCGCAAAACCGCGCCCGGCATCGCCTGCCATGCTGGCCTGGATCGCGGCGTTGAGGGCGAGGATATTGGTCTGGTCGGCAATGTCGTCGATCAGGCTGACGATGTCGCCAATTTCCTGGGATGACTCGCCCAGGCGCTTGATGCGCTTGGCGGTGTCCTGGATCTGTTCGCGAATGTTGTCCATGCCATGGATGGTGTTGTGCACCACCTCGTTGCCTTTGTTGGCGATCTCAACCGAGCGCTCTGCCACCGCTGAGGACTCGGCGGCGTTGGCCGATACCTGGTCGATCGACTGCGCCATCTGGTTGATCGCGGTAGACGCTTCGGCAATCTGCTGCGCTTGATGTTCCGACGCCTGGGCCAGGTGCATGGCGGTGGCCTGAGTGTCTTGCACCGCACCGGCGACTTGCCCGGCCGTCAGGTTGATGGTGGCGACCAGGTCACGCAATTGATCCACGGAATAGTTGATCGAATCGGCGATGGTGCCGGTGAAGTCTTCGGTAACCGAGGCGGTGACAGTGAGGTCGCCGTCGGCCAGGTCTTCGATTTCATCCAGCAGGCGCATGATCGCGTTCTGATTGCGCTCGTTCTTCTCGGCGGTTTCACGCAGTTGGCGGTTGGTCTCGCGCACCATCACCAAGCCGATCAGGATGATCGAGGCCAGCGCCAGCAGGCCCAGCAGATAGCCGCCGATGGTGTCGAAACTGCGCCCGCCGGCGAGGTTTTCAAAACCGGTGGCCAGGTGCGAGGCTTCATCGAGCAGGGTTTGCGACAGGTTGAAGATATGGCTCGCCGAAGCCCGCACCTGGAATAACTGCGGCGAGGTTTCGAGGATTTCATCCACGGAGCCTGAGACAAACTCGAACAGCTCGGCAATCTCCACCAGCCGCGTACGGGCGTCAGGGTCTTCGACCTGAGTGATACGCAGCCCGGGGTTGCCGTTGAGCATACCGTTGAGCACCACGCCAAAACGGTTGGCGTCGCGACCGAAGGCATCGGCGGCCTGCACGGCGGTTTCATCGCCCGCAAGCACGGTGTTGACCGCCCCCAGGATCCGTTCGGCCAGCAGCGACTGGCGCTGGGCCAACGCCACCTGGCTGGCCGGGGCGCCGCGTTGCAGCAGGATATCGACGACTTTTTCCGACTCCATTTGCAGTTGCGGCACGGTTTCGGCCAGGGTCGCAGCCACCTGGTGCAGGGACAGAACGGTCTGCTCGCTGGCGAGGATCGCATCGGTGTTTTTCAGCAGCGCTTCCCAGTCGGTCTGCACGGCACGCATTTCGGCGCGCACCGCGCTGGGTGCGGCGGGCAAGCCGGTTTGCGGATCACCCTTTTTCAGGTAGCCCCAGCGCTGGGCAAAATCGTTGCGCGCCTCGCCCAGCAGCTTGAACGCGGCGGCCTTGCCGGCGGCGGCTTCGGTGGCGTTCTTGGCAATGCGCTGGGACAGCACGCGCAGCTCACCGGCGTGGCCGATGTACTGCTTGTCGTAGGTGGACTGGGTGTTGAGGTACGCAAAGTTGGCGAACAGCAACATGATGAACACGATCAAGGCGATAAACAGCACAATGATCTGCGAACGGCTGCGCGAAGCGGCCTGGGGTTTGGGCGTAGTAACGGTGCTCATGCGGCGACATCCATGAAGCCAGGGGCCTGGGCCAGGGCGAAGGGGCTGAAGACTTGCCACTGCGGGTCGCCGTCGAACTGGCCCTGGATAAACGGCGCGCCGGACGCGGTGCTGGCCATCCAGGCATCCAATGGGAAGTGCTGCATACCGACCACTTCGTCTACCAGCAGCCCGACAAACACGTCATTGAACTCCACGACCAGCACCCGCCTTTGCTTGCGCGCCTTGGATAACTCAAGGCCAAGGAAACCGCCCAGGTCCAGCACCGGCAGCAAGCGCCCGCGCAGGTTGGCCACGCCCTTGACCCAGGGTTTGACCCCCGGCATCAAGGTGCAGCGCGGTTCATGCAACACCTCGGCGACCTCGCCCATGGGCGCCACGTACCAGTGTGGCCCCAGGCGAAAGCCGATACCGCTCCAGCGTTGCAGGCGGGTTTCCTGGGACGGCAGGTCGGCGGCCAGCAGGCGGCAACGGCGGTCGATGTCCAGCAGCAGCTCGAAGGCGGTTTGCGACTCGGTCATGATCGCGAGCCTTTAGCCGGCCAGTACCTTGTTCAGGGTGGCGATCAGTGTGTCTTCGTCCACCGGCTTGGTCAGGTAATCCTTGGCGCCCTGGCGTGCACCCCAGATCTTGTCGGTTTCCTGATCCTTGGTGGTGATGATGATGATCGGAATACCGTTGGTTTCCGGCTCCTTGGACAACTGGCGGGTGGCCTGGAAGCCGTTGAGGCCCGGCATCACGATGTCCATCAACACGGCGTCGGGCTTTTCCTGACGAGCCAGCGCTACGCCGTCCGCGCCGTTTTCGGCTTTCAGGACTTGATGGCCGTGCTTTTCCAGCATGCCGGTCAGTTTGTACATTTCGGTCGGCGAGTCGTCGACGATCAGAACACGTGCCATGGTTTTCCCCACTACATTGGTCGGCGCCGGCCCTTGTGAGGTGGCGTCAGTGTGCTTGTTCTACTGCGGCGAAGGCAGGCACATAGGCCTTGATCGCACCCAGCAGTTCTTCCTTGCTGAAAGGCTTGGTCAAAAATCGATCGACACCCACGATGCGCCCCTTGGCCTTGTCGAACAGGCCATCCCTGGAGGACAACATGATCACCGGGATCGCCTTGAACGCCGGGTTGTTCTTCACCAGGGCGCAGGTCTGGTAGCCATCCAGGCGCGGCATCATGATGTCGACAAAGATAATGTGCGGGTGATGATCCACAATCCGCGCCAGGGCATCGAAACCGTCGATGGCGGTGATGACCTCGCACCCCATGTTCTTCAACAGTGTCTCGGCGGTGCGGCGGATCGTTTTCGAATCGTCGATCACCATCACTCTCAAGGCGTTGGAATGCTGTTCCATATCTGCTCTACCATCGCCACAGCGAATCGGTTTTCGGTGTGTACTGCCTGATGTTGCACAGGATGAGCGCCGCAAGCCTTGGAATTCAAGGGCTGCTACGCCGTGGCAGTCTTTTTAGCACAGTCTCCGGGCGCAATCTATCGAGGCACCCACCCGGTGGTTTTTCCTTGACCCACAACAACCACAGCGCCACTCTGACGCCACTTTTATGCGCCCTAATTTGCTAGAGGAAACCCCCCATGAGCGTTCGCGTCGGCATTGTCATGGACCCTATCGCCAGCATTTCCTATAAAAAGGACAGCTCGCTGGCCATGCTCCTGGCCGCCCAGGCCCGCGGCTGGACGTTGTTCTATATGGAACAGCGCGACCTGTACCAGGGCGACGGCGAGGCGCGGGCGCGGATGCGTCCGTTGCAGGTATTCGCCAACCCCGAGAAATGGTTCGAGCTTTCGGATGAAATCGACAGCCCCCTGAGCGACCTCGATGTGATCCTGATGCGCAAGGATCCACCGTTCGACATGGAGTTTGTGTACTCCACCTACTTGCTGGAGCAGGCCGAACGCGCCGGCGTGTTGATCGTCAACAAGCCGCAGAGCCTGCGCGACTGCAATGAAAAGCTGTTTGCCACCCTGTTCCCGCAGTGCACGCCGCCGACCGTGGTCAGCCGCCGCGCCGATGTACTGCGTGAATTCGCTGCCAAGCATGGCGATGTGATCCTCAAACCGCTGGACGGCATGGGCGGCACTTCGATCTTCCGCCACCGCGCTGGCGACCCGAACCTGTCGGTGATCCTCGAAACCCTGACTGCGCTGGGCACCCAGCAGATCATGGGCCAGGCTTACCTGCCGGCGATCAAGGATGGCGACAAGCGCATCCTGATGATCGACGGCGAGCCGGTGGACTACTGCCTGGCGCGCATCCCGGCAGCGGGCGAGACCCGTGGCAACCTGGCGGCCGGTGGTCGTGGTGAAGCACGGCCGTTGTCGGACAAGGACCGCTGGATCGCCGCTCAAGTTGGCCCGACCCTGCGCGAAAAAGGTCTGCTGTTTGTCGGACTCGACGTAATTGGTGAGAACCTCACGGAAATCAACGTCACCAGCCCTACCTGTATTCGCGAGATCGACAATGCATTTGGCACGAACATCGGCGAAATGCTGATGGCCGCCATTGAGCGCAAGCTACAAGCCAAGTGACATAGAACAGCCGGACACACACCAACATTGCGTTATCATGCGCCACCTGTGAAACGCGCGATGTTGGTTTTCTTGTCATGACACTCCCGTCCGATCTGCCCCCAGAACTCACCCACAGAGGCGTGCGCCCGGCTGATCGGCTCGGATTTACCCTGTTTCTCGCCGCATTGATTCACCTCGCCTTGTTGCTGGGCGTGGGCTTCACCATGGTCGAGCCCAAGCAGATCACCAAGACCCTGGAAATCACCCTCGCTACGTTCAAAAGTGAGAAGAAGCCCGAAAAGGCCGACTTTCTTGCCCAGGATAACCAGCAGGGCAGCGGTACGCTCGACAAGAAAGCCGTGCCCAAGACCACTGAAGTAGCGCCCTTCCAGGACAACAAGGTCAATAAGGTCACCCCGCCGCCGGTGCCCAAGCCCGAGGTCAAGCAGGCAACGCCCAAGGCCGCCGTGACCACCGTTGCGCCCAAGCCGCAAAAGGCCCCGACCCAGCGCGAAAAAACCAGGACTGAACCCAAGCCCGAGCCGGTGAAGCCCGCGCCAACCTTCGACAGTTCGACGCTGTCCGACGAAATTTCCAGCCTGGAAGCCGAACTGGCCCACGAACAACAGCTGTATGCCAAGCGCCCGCGCATCTACCGCCTGAACGCCGCGTCGACCATGCGCGACAAAGGCGCCTGGTATAAGGACGAGTGGCGCAAGAAGGTCGAGCGCATCGGCAACCTCAATTACCCGGACGAAGCCCGGCGTCAGCAGATTTATGGCAACTTGCGCTTGCTGGTATCGATCAACCGTGACGGTTCGCTCTATGAAGTGCAGGTGCTGGAGTCCTCCGGCCAACCGCTGCTGGACCAGGCCGCCCAGCGCATCGTGCGCCTGGCCGCGCCTTTTGCGCCGTTCAGCGGCGACTTGAATGACGTGGACCGCCTGGAAATCATCCGCACCTGGAAGTTTGCCAAGGGCGACCGGCTGTCCAGCAACTGACACCGCTCCTACACTTGTCAGTTCGCCCCTCCAACGCCACACTAGCGGACATGAAAAACGTCAGCCCGACCTACCTCAAGCACCAATTCCTGATCGCCATGCCCCATATGGCCGACCCGAACTTTGCGCAGACCTTGACCTATATCGTCGAGCACACGGCCAATGGTGCCATGGGGCTGGTGGTCAACCGTCCACAGGAGCTGAGCCTGGCCGATATCCTTGAGCAATTGCGCCCGGAACTCGACCCACCGACCCGCTGCCAGGATGTGCCGATCTATATCGGCGGGCCGGTGCAGACCGATCGCGGCTTTGTGTTGCACCCCACCGGGCCGCAATACCAGGCCACGGTGGATCTTGAGGGCGTGTCACTGTCCACGTCTCAGGACGTGCTGTTCGCGATCGCCGATGGCGTCGGCCCTGAGCAAAGCCTGATTACCCTGGGCTACGCCGGTTGGGAAGCCGGGCAACTGGAGGCCGAGCTGGCGAGCAATGCCTGGCTGACCTGCCCGTTCGACGCCGACATCCTGTTCAACACCGCCAGCGAACTGCGCCTTGATGCTGCCGCCGCCAAGCTGCGGGTCAACCTCAGCCTGTTGACCAGCCAGGCGGGGCACGCCTGATGGCCTTGCGTCTGATCCTGGGTTTTGACTACGGCACTAAACAGATCGGCGTAGCGGTCGGCCAGGTTATTACCGGCCAGGCCCGCGAGCTGTGCACCTTGAAGGCCCAGAACGGCATACCGGACTGGAACCAGGTTGAAGCCCTTATCAAAGAGTGGAAGCCCGACGCTGTGGTGGTCGGCCTGCCCCTGAACATGGATGGCACCCCCAGCGACATGTGCCTGCGCGCCGAAAAATTCGCGCGCCGCCTCAATGGCCGCTACAACCTGCCCTTCTATACCCACGATGAGCGCCTGACCACCTTTGAAGCCAAGGGTGAGCGTCGTGACCGCGGCGGGCAGAAGGGCAGTTACCGCGACAACCCCGTGGACGCCATCGCCGCCGCCTTGCTGTTGCAGGGTTGGCTGGATGAAAACACCGCTTTATTTGAATCCTGACCCGCCGCGATCCTGTTGGAGCGGGCTTGCCCGCGAAGAACGTTAACGATACCGCGTGAAGGCTGGATGAACGCGGTACCCATGAGTTTTTCGCGAGCAAGCTTGCCCCTACACACTTAAAAAGGAGCCCCCATGAGCCTGCCCAATCCCGCCGAACTGATCAGCCAGATGGCATTACGCCTCAAGGCGCACCTGGAACACCGCGGCATCAGCGAACCGCGCTTTATCGGCATCCGCACCGGCGGTGTCTGGGTAGCCCAGGCGTTACTGGAAGAACTGGGCAGCGATTCGCCCCTGGGTACGCTGGACGTGTCCTTCTACCGCGACGACTTCAGCCAGAACGGCCTGCACCCACAGGTGCAACCTTCGGCCCTGCCATTCGAGGTTGAGGGCCAGCACCTGATCCTGATCGATGACGTCCTGATGAGCGGCCGTACCATACGCGCCGCCATGAACGAACTGTTCGATTACGGGCGCCCGGCCAGCATTACGTTGGTCTGCCTGCTGGACCTGGATGCTGGCGAATTGCCGATCAGCCCGGATGTCGTAGGTGCAACACTGTCTTTGCAAGCCCGGCAGCGGGTAAAATTGTCCGGTCCCACGCCGCTCGAACTCGAACTGCAAGACCTTGCCCTTTAAACCGCCTTGTACAGAGTCCCCGCGATGACGCCTCTAGATGCCAAGCGCCCGCTGCAGCTCAATGCTCAGGGCCAGTTGCAACATTTCTTGTCCCTCGACGGTTTGCCCCGCGAACTGCTCACCGAAATCCTCGACACCGCCGACTCGTTCCTTGAAGTCGGCGGCCGCGCGGTGAAGAAGGTCCCGCTGCTGCGCGGCAAGACCATCTGCAATGTGTTCTTCGAGAACTCCACCCGCACCCGCACCACCTTTGAACTGGCAGCCCAGCGGCTATCGGCCGACGTGATCACGCTGAACGTGTCCACCTCGTCGGCGAGCAAGGGCGAGACCCTGCTCGACACCCTGCGCAACCTGGAAGCCATGGCTGCTGACATGTTCGTGGTCCGCCACGGCGACTCCGGCGCCGCGCACTTCATCGCCGAGCATGTGTGCCCGCAGGTAGCAGTCATCAACGGCGGCGACGGCCGCCACGCCCACCCGACCCAGGGCATGCTCGACATGCTCACCATCCGTCGGCACAAGGGCAGCTTTGAAAACCTCTCGGTGGCCATCGTCGGCGACATCCTGCACTCCCGTGTAGCACGCTCGAACATGCTGGCCCTCAAAGCCCTGGGCTGCCCGGATATCCGCGTGATCGCGCCGAAAACCCTGCTGCCCATCGGCATCGAACAGTATGGCGTGAAGGTCTACACCGACATGGCCGAGGGCCTCAAGGATGTGGACGTGGTGATCATGCTGCGCCTGCAACGCGAGCGCATGGCTGGTGGCTTGCTGCCCAGCGAAGGCGAGTTCTACCGCCTGTTCGGCCTGACCACCGCACGTTTGGCCGGGGCCAAGCCGGATGCCATCGTGATGCACCCGGGGCCGATCAACCGCGGGGTGGAGATTGAGTCGGCGGTGGCCGATGGCCCGCAGTCGGTGATCTTGAACCAAGTGACCTACGGCATCGCGGTACGCATGGCCGTGCTGTCCATGGCCATGAGCGGGCAGACCGCGCAACGTCAATTCGAGCAGGAGCAGGCCCAGTGAAGCTCAGCATTCTCGGCGCCCGAGTCATCGATCCAGCCAGTGGCCTGGACCAAGTTACCGATCTTTATCTGGACGCCGGCAAGATCATCGCCATTGGCGCCGCACCTGCCGGCTTCAACGCCATCGAAAGCATCGACGCCAAGGGCCTGGTGGCCGCGCCCGGGCTGGTGGACCTGAACGTCGCCCTGCGCGAGCCGGGCTACAGCCGCAAAGGCAACATCAACAGCGAAACCCAGGCCGCTGCGGCCGGTGGCGTGACCAGCCTGTGCTGCCCGCCGAACACCAAGCCGGTGCTGGACACTTCGGCGGTGACCGAGCTGATCCTGGACCGCGCCCGTGAAGCCGGCAATTGCAAGGTGTTTCCCGTCGGCGCCTTGAGCAAAGGCCTGGATGGCGAACAACTGGCCGAACTGATCGCACTGCGCGATGCCGGTTGCGTGGCCTTCAGCAACGGCCTGGAAAGTTTTCGCAGCACCCGCACGCTGTGCCGTGCCCTGGAATACGCGGCCACCTTCGACCTGACGGTGATCTTCCACTCCCAGGACCGCGACCTGGCCGAAGGCGGCCTGGCCCATGAAGGGGCAGTCGCCAGCTTCCTCGGCCTGCCGGGCATCCCGGAAACCGCCGAAACCGTGGCCCTGGCCCGTGACCTGTTGCTGGTGGAGCAAAGCGGCGTACGCGCACACTTCAGCCAGCTGACCAGCGCCCGCGGCGTTGCCCTGATCGCCCAGGCCCAGGCCCGTGGCTTGCCGGTGACGGCGGATGTGGCGCTGTACCAATTGATCCTGACGGATGAGGCGCTGATCGACTTCTCCAGCCTGTATCACGTGCAGCCTCCCCTGCGTACCAAGGCCGACCGTGACGGTTTGCGTGCGGCGGTGAAGTCGGGGGTGGTGTCAGCGATTTCCAGCCATCACCAGCCTCACGAGCGTGACGCCAAGTTGGCGCCATTTGGCGCGACCGAGCCGGGTATCAGTAGCGTGGAGTTGTTGTTGCCATTGGCAATGACCTTGGTGGAAGACGGCTTGCTCGACCTGCCGACGCTATTGGCCCGCCTTAGCGCCGGCCCGGCCGACGCACTGCGCTTGCCGGCGGGCAAGCTTGAAGTCGGTTCGCCAGCGGACCTGGTGCTGTTTGACCTGGGCAGCTCGACGGTGGCAGGGGAGCATTGGTTGTCCAAGGGTGAAAACTGCCCGTTCATTGGCCACAGCCTGCCGGCGACGGTGCGGTACACCTTGATGGATGGGCGGATCACTTACCAGGCCTGAAACCGGTCTAGAGTGAGCGCAGTAAAAAATGTGGGAGGGGGCTTGCTCCCTCCCACATTTTGTTCTCTATAGGGCCGAGAGATCAGCGGCCGTTATTGCGCTCGGCATTGCGGATCGAGATCTGCGTATTCAACGTCCAGAAGTCATACAGCACCCCAATCAGGAACAAACCGCCGGTCAGCAGGTAGATCAGGCCGGTGATCCATTTGCCCTGGTACATACGGTGCACACCGAACAGGCCCAGGAACGCCAACAGGATCCACGCGACGTTGTATTCGATAGGCCCGGCGGTAAAACGCAGGTCGGCTTCACGGTCCATGGCCGGGATGAGGAATACGTCGATCAACCAACCAATGCCCAGCAGGCCGAAGGTAAAAAACCAGATCGTGCCGGTCACGGGTTTGCCGTAATAAAAGCGATGCGCCCCGGTAAAACCGAAAATCCACAGCAGGTAACCGATCACCTTGCTATGGGTATCTTGCTGCTGACCAACCTGTTGATAGGTGTTCATGGAGTACCTCTTTTGCTTCGATAGATAAATTTTTTCATTTTCTTTGTGACTTTTTTACGAGCGCCCGACGTACGGCAAATGGTATCTTCCTGTCCTCAAAGCCTTATGCCACCTGACTTGTGTAGGACAATTGCGGCAATTCGTCGCGTTTTTCCTGGATTTGACCCCAAGGTTCAGTCGACAAACGGCCTGAGAACGACACAAAAAGCTGTTATAAAGTTGCGCGCAAACCCATAAGAGCCACGCCTAATGCGACCATTTTTCAAGACATGGCTGACCATCTGCCTATTAATGCCACTGGCCGCCCACGCCACCAATCGTGAGCAACGACTTCCGAACGTCAATGGTTTCACCCCTAAAGTCCACAGCACAACCACCAAGGCCAAATCGGTAAAGCTGACCGTCAACCGCCCGACTCAACTGAGCAAGGCACACGGTAAAGCAACACCCGGCCTGATGGCTGTCAACACCAAGCAAAGCAGCAACGTCCTCAGCCGTGCCGTCAACGTGCTGGGTACTCCTTATCGTTGGGGCGGTAGCAGCCCAAGTAAAGGGTTCGACTGCAGCGGCCTGGTGAAATATGCATTCAACGATGTAAAAGCCGTGGATTTGCCACGCACCTCCAACGCCATGGCTGCCGGCCACGGCTTGAAGGTTGATCGCAAAGACCTGAAGCCCGGCGACTTGTTGTTCTTCAAGCTCAAGAGCCGCCAGGTCAATCACGTAGCCATCTACCTGGGCAACGACCGTTTTATCCACGCGCCGCGTCGTGGCAAGTCGGTGAGCATCGACACGCTGAAAAAGCCGTTCTGGGACAAGAACTACGTGATTGCCAAGCGTGTGCTGCCTAAAGAGCAGAACAGCAACCTGCGGATCGTGCAGCGCTAAGCCAGGCGCCACTGAAGCTCCCCATTTGAAATGCAATCAAATGTGGGAGCTGGCTTGCCTGCGATGACGGTGTGTCAGTTGGCAGAGAGAGCGCCTGACAGCCCGCTATCGCAGGCAAGCCAGCTCCCACATGAGTATCTGTGCGTTTTAGATATCTGCAGGCACCCTCGCCTTCTCCCGCGCCTCTTCCCGGCTGACCAGCCCCGCGCCGACCAACGCCTTCAAACTCATATCCAGGGTCTTCATCCCCAACGCGCCACCGGTCTGAATTGCCGAAACCATCTGCGCCACCTTGTCCTCACGGATCAGATTGCGAATCGCCGGCGTGCCCAGCATGATTTCATGGGCGGCCACACGGCCGCCGCCGACCTTCTTCACCAGTACCTGAGACACCACCGCCTGCAACGACTCCGACAACATCGAGCGGACCATGGCCTTTTCCCCGGCCGGGAAGACGTCCACCAGCCTGTCTACAGTCTTTGCAGCCGATGAAGTGTGCAGGGTGCCAAACACCAGATGCCCGGTCTCAGCTGCCGTCAAGGCCAGGCGGATGGTTTCCAGGTCGCGCAATTCGCCCACCAGGATCACATCCGGGTCTTCCCTCAGGGCCGAGCGCAGGGCCACGCAGAAGCTGTGGGTGTCGCGGTGCACCTGGCGTTGGGTGATCAGGGCCAGTTTCGGCCTGTGGATAAATTCGATGGGATCTTCAAGCGTGAGGATGTGCTGGCGCCGGTGCCGGTTCAGATAATCGATCATCGCCGCCAGCGTCGTGGACTTGCCCGAACCCGTAGGCCCGGTGACCAGCACCAGGCCACGGGGGAACTGAGCCATACGCTGGAATACCTCGCCCAACCCGAGGTCTTCCAGGCTCTGGACCTCGGTCGGGATGGCACGAAACACCGCGCCTATACCGCGATTCTGGCGGAACACGTTCGCCCGAAAGCGTGCGACTCCCGGCAATTCGAAGGCAAAATCCGTTTCAAGAGATGTTTCGAAATCCTTTTGTTGGTGTTTATTCAACAAAGGGCTCACCAGATCGACCAGTTGCGCTGCGCTCAGCACCGGCTCATCCATCGGCCAGACCTCGCCATCGACTCGCACCATCGGCGCCAGGCCGGCCGACAAATGCAGGTCACAGGCGCCACGGCTTACGCTGGCCGTCAGCAATTGCGTGATATCCATAGGGCTTTCCATTTCCAGTAGAATGCCGCGGACTCCATATCCACGGGCGCATCTTGAATGTCGACGATAGCAGACAACATCGGCCTGGTTAGCCAGCGCATCCGCGCCGCAGCCGACGCCGTGCAACGTGACGCAAGCAGCATCCACCTGCTGGCCGTGAGCAAGACCAAACCCGCACAAGCCGTGCGCGACGCCTATGCCGCCGGGATGCGCGATTTTGGCGAGAACTACCTGCAGGAAGCCTTGGGCAAACAGGCGGATTTAACCGACCTGCCCTTGAGTTGGCACTTCATCGGCCCCATTCAATCGAACAAGACTCGCGCCATCGCCGAGAACTTCGCTTGGGTGCATTCTGTGGACCGCCTGAAAATCGCACAACGCCTGTCCGAACAACGCCCGGCCGACCTGCCGCCGCTGAATATCTGCATCCAGGTCAATGTCAGTGGCGAGGCCAGCAAATCCGGCTGTACGCCGGCCGACCTGCCAGCCCTGGCCAACGCGATCAGCGCCCTGCCGCGCTTGAAGCTGCGCGGCCTGATGGCGATCCCCGAGCCGACTGAAGACCGGGCCGCACAGGATGCGGCGTTTGCCAGCGTACGCGACCTGCAAGCCAGCTTGAACCTGGCGCTGGACACACTTTCCATGGGCATGAGCCATGACCTTGAGTCGGCCATCGCCCAAGGCGCCACCTGGGTGCGGATCGGTACCGCCCTGTTTGGCGCCCGCGACTACAGCCAGCCGCAAAATGGCTGACTTCCCTCGAAAATAAGGACCTGTCATGAGCAACACGCGTATTGCCTTTATCGGCGCCGGTAACATGGCGGCCAGCCTGATCGGTGGCCTGCGGGCCAAGGGCCTGGACGCCGAACAGATCCGCGCCAGCGACCCGGGTGACGAAACCCGCGAACGGGTCAGCGCCGAACACGGCATTGAAACCTTTGCCGATAACGCCGAAGCCATCCACGGCGTCGATGTGATCGTGCTGGCGGTCAAGCCCCAGGCCATGAAGGCCGTGTGCGAAAGCCTGCGCCCAAGCCTGCAGCCGCATCAATTGGTGGTGTCCATTGCCGCCGGCATCACCTGTGCCAGCATGAAAGCCTGGCTCGGTGACCAGCCGATCGTACGTTGCATGCCCAATACCCCAGCGTTGCTGCGCCAGGGCGTAAGCGGTTTGTACGCCACCGCTGAAGTCAGCGCGCAGCAGCGTGACCAGGCTCAGGAGTTGCTGTCTGCGGTGGGCCTTGCCGTATGGCTGGAGCAGGAGCAGCAACTGGATGCGGTCACCGCCGTTTCCGGCAGCGGCCCGGCCTACTTCTTCCTGTTGATCGAGGCCATGACCGCCGCTGGCGTCAAGCTGGGCCTGCCCCACGAGGTTGCCGAACAACTGGCTGAGCAAACGGCCCTGGGCGCCGCGAAAATGGCTGTCGGCAGCGATGTCGATGCCGCCGAACTGCGCCGGCGGGTAACGTCGCCGGGCGGCACCACGCAAGCCGCCATTGAATCGTTCCAGGCCGGGGGCTTTGAGGTCCTGGTGGAAAAAGCACTGGGTGCCGCGGCACATCGTTCGGCCGAGATGGCTGAGCAACTGGGCAAATAGTCGTCCCTTACCAAGGTAATCAAACATGCTCGGAATCAATGACGCTGCCATTTTCATCATTCAGACCTTGGGCAGCCTGTACCTGCTGATCGTGCTGATGCGCTTTATCCTGCAACTGGTGCGGGCGAACTTCTACAACCCGTTGTGCCAGTTCGTAGTCAAGGCCACCCAACCGCTGCTCAAGCCACTGCGCCGGGTGATCCCGAGCCTGTTCGGCCTGGACATGTCGTCGCTGGTGCTGGCGTTGCTGCTGCAGATCCTGCTGTTCGTGGTGATCCTGATGCTCAACGGCTACCAGGCGTTCACCGTGCTGCTGTTGCCGTGGGGCCTGATCGGTATTTTCTCGCTGTTCCTGAAGATCATTTTCTGGTCGATGATCATCAGCGTGATCCTGTCGTGGGTCGCACCCGGCAGCCGTAGCCCGGGTGCCGAACTGGTGGCTCAGATCACCGAACCGGTGCTGGCACCCTTCCGTCGCCTGATCCCGAACCTGGGTGGCCTGGATATCTCGCCGATCTTTGCGTTTATCGTGATTCAGCTGCTGCAAAGCTGGGTGATTCCACGCCTGGCGTACTTTGCCTACATGCCCAAAGAGCTGTTCGGCCTGATCTGAATGCCGTAGCCCCTATGGGAGCTGGCTTGTGTGGGAGCTGGCTTGCCTGCGATAGCATCACCTCGGTGTGTCTGAAAACCGCGGTGCCTGCATCGCGGGCAAGCCCGGCTCCCACATCAACCCTTCTCACATTTTGTATCTGCGTACTGGTACAGACCATTGCTTGCCGCTAGGGTCCCCGCTCTTTAGACTTACGCCTCATTTAAACGAGAGCAGGGTCGATGCCAGCTGCCTTCCCCCCCGATTCTGTTGGACTGGTCGTGCCTCAAGTGGCGCACTTCAGCGAACCGCTGGCCCTGGCCTGCGGCCGTTCGTTGCCTGCCTACGACCTGATCTACGAAACCTACGGCCAACTGAACGCCACGGCGAGCAACGCCGTGCTGATCTGCCACGCCCTGTCCGGCCACCACCACGCCGCCGGTTTCCACAGCGTTGACGAGCGCAAACCCGGCTGGTGGGACAGTTGCATCGGCCCCGGCAAGCCCATCGACACCAACAAGTTCTTCGTGGTCAGCCTCAACAACCTCGGCGGCTGCAATGGCTCCACCGGCCCCAGCAGCCTCAATCCGGACACCGGCAAGCCATTCGGCGCGGACTTCCCGGTGTTGACCGTAGAAGACTGGGTACACAGCCAGGCACGCCTGGCCGACCTGCTGGGCATCCACCAGTGGGCCGCAGTCATTGGTGGCAGCCTGGGCGGTATGCAGGCGCTGCAATGGACCATCAGCTACCCGGACCGCGTGCGCCACTGCCTGGCTATCGCGTCGGCGCCCAAGCTGTCGGCGCAGAACATCGCGTTTAACGAAGTGGCACGCCAGGCCATCCTCACCGACCCCGAGTTCCACGGCGGTTCGTTCCAGGAAGCCGGCGTGATCCCCAAGCGCGGCCTGATGCTGGCGCGGATGGTGGGGCATATCACCTACCTGTCCGATGATTCCATGGGCGAAAAATTCGGTCGCGGCCTCAAGAGCGAGAAGCTCAACTACGACTTCCACAGCGTCGAGTTCCAGGTGGAAAGCTACCTGCGCTATCAGGGTGAAGAATTCTCCGGGCGTTTTGATGCCAACACCTACCTGTTGATGACCAAGGCCCTGGACTACTTCGACCCGGCGGCCAACCACGACGACGACCTGGCGAAAACCTTCGAGCACGCCACGGCCAAGTTCTGCGTGATGTCATTCACTACCGACTGGCGCTTCTCGCCGGCCCGCTCCCGTGAGCTGGTGGATGCGCTGATGGCCGCCAAGAAAGACGTCTGCTACCTGGAGATCGATGCACCGCAAGGCCACGACGCCTTCCTGATTCCGATCCCGCGTTACCTGCAGGCCTTTAGCAACTACATGAACCGAATCGCACTGTGAGAACGCCATGAGAGCCGACCTGGAAATCATCCAAGACTGGATCCCCGCCGGCAGCCGCGTGCTCGACCTGGGCTGCGGCGATGGCGAACTGCTGAGCTGGCTGCGCGACAACAAGCAAGTCACCGGCTACGGCCTGGAAAACGACCCGGACAACATCGCCCAGTGCGTGGCCAAGGGCATCAACGTAATCGAGCAGGACCTGGACAAGGGCCTGGGCAACTTCGCCAGCAACAGCTTCGATATCGTGGTGATGACCCAGGCCCTGCAAGCGGTGCACTACCCGGACCGCATCCTCGACGAAATGCTGCGCGTTGGCCGCCAATGCATCATCACTTTCCCCAATTTCGGCCACTGGCGCTGCCGCTGGTACCTGGCCACCAAGGGCCGTATGCCGGTCTCGGATTTCCTGCCGTACACGTGGTACAACACGCCCAACATCCACTTCTGCACCTTCGAAGACTTCGAAGCGTTGTGTGGCGAGCGTGAAGCCAAGGTCATCAACCGCCTTGCCGTCGATCAACAGCACCGCCACGGCTGGGCGAGTAAGCTATGGCCCAATCTATTGGGCGAAATCGGTATTTACCGGGTCAGCAGTCCTGGCCTGACCGACCACAAAGTTGCCGTCTAATCATCTTCAAGAGGGACGTTCATGAGTCGTTTGGCTATTTTTCTATTGACCGCATGCCTGGGCGCCAGCGCCATGGCTGCAGACGCTATCGACGCTAATCGCAAGAAAGACTTCGGCGATATCACCGTTCACTACAACACCTTCACCTCCAGCTTCCTGCCACCCGAGACCGCTCAGAAAGTCGGCGTAGTGCGCAGCAAGGAGAAGGGTTTGATCAATGTGACTGTGATCAAGGGCGTGGCCCCGGTCGCGGCCCAGGTGACCGGCACCATCAAGGATTTGGGCGGCAAAAGCGAGATCCTGACGTTCAAGCAAATCGAAGAGAAAGGCGGCATCAGCTACCTCGCGCCCTACTCGGTGACCCAGCGGGAATACAAGACATTTACCATCAACGTTGAAACCGGCGGCAAAGCCCATGGTTTCCAATTCAACCAAGAACTGTTTCCGGCCGAATGATGAACCTTACCCAACTCGTACTGGCCAGCCATAACACCGGCAAACTCAAAGAACTGCAGGCCATGCTCGGCGAATCCGTGCAACTGCGTTCGATTGGCGAGTTCAGCCAGGTCGAACCGGAAGAAACCGGCTTGTCGTTCGTTGAGAACGCCATCCTCAAGGCCCGCAACGCAGCACGCATCTCCGGCCTGCCGGCCCTGGCGGATGACTCGGGCCTGGCGGTGGACTTTCTCGGCGGCGCGCCCGGCATTTATTCGGCCCGTTACGCTGATGGCAAGGGCGACGCAGCCAATAACGCCAAGCTGCTCGACGCGCTCAAGGACGTGCCCGACGCCGAACGTGGTGCACAGTTCGTCTGCGTGCTGGCCCTGGTGCGACATGCCGATGACCCGCTGCCGATCCTGTGCGAAGGCTTGTGGCACGGGCGCATCCTGCATGCCGCCAGCGGTGAGCATGGCTTCGGTTACGACCCTTTGTTCTGGGTGCCGGAGCGCAATGTCTCCAGCGCCGAACTGAGCCCGGCCGACAAGAACCAGATCAGCCACCGCGCCCGCGCCATGGTGTTGCTGCGCCAGCGCCTGGGCTTGAAATGACCCAGAACACCTCTGCGCAGCCGCTGATCCACGGTGGCGCGCAAACACCACGGGCGGCCCTGCCCCACCTGCCGCCCCTGGCGCTGTACATCCACATCCCTTGGTGCGTGCGCAAATGCCCGTATTGCGACTTCAACTCCCACACCGCCAGCAAGGTGCTGCCGGAAGAAGAGTATGTAGATGCATTGCTGGCGGATCTGGATCAAGACCTGCACGCCGTTTATGGCCGGGAGCTGAGTTCGATTTTCTTCGGTGGCGGCACGCCCAGCCTGTTCAGCGCCGCCGCGTTGGGCCGCTTGTTAAAAGGCGTGGAAGCCCGTATTCGGTTCGCCGCGGATATCGAGATCACCCTGGAAGCCAACCCCGGGACCTTCGAGCAAGAGAAGTTCGTGGCGTACCGCAAACTGGGGATCAATCGCCTGTCCATCGGCATCCAGAGCTTCCAGCAAGAGAAGCTTGAAGCCCTGGGCCGTATTCACAATGGCGATGAAGCCGTGCGCGCCGCTGGCATGGCGCGCCAGGCAGGGTTCGATAACTTCAACCTGGACTTGATGCACGGCCTGCCCAATCAATCCCTCGACGATGCCCTGAGCGACCTGCGCCAGGCCATTGCGCTCAATCCGACGCACCTGTCCTGGTACCAACTGACTCTGGAACCCAATACCGTCTTCTGGAACCAGCCGCCCGCGCTGCCCGAAGACGATACGCTGTGGGATATCCAGGAAGCCGGCCAGGCGCTGCTCGCCGAACACGGTTACGCGCAATACGAGGTGTCGGCCTACGCCCAACCGGGGCGGCCAGCGCGGCATAACCTGAATTACTGGAGCTTTGGCGACTTTATCGGCATCGGCGCCGGCGCCCACGGCAAGCTCAGCCACCCGGACGGGCGCATCGTACGCACCTGGAAAACCCGCGCCCCCAAGGACTACCTCAACCCGGCCAAAAGCTTCCAGGCCGGAGCGAAAGAGCTGACCAACGACGAACTGCCGTTCGAGTTCCTGATGAACGCTCTGCGCCTGACCGAAGGGGTCGATGCCAAGCTCTACGCCGAACGCACCGGCCTTGATCTGGCCAGCCTCGATGAAGGCCGCCGCGAGGCAGAACAAAGTGGATTAATGCAGGTCGAACCGTCACGCCTGGCGGCAACCGACCGCGGGCAACTCTTTCTCAATGACCTGTTGCAGACGTTTTTGAGCTGATCGCTCTTAAGGAAATCGAATGGATCTGGTACTCGACCTGCTCGCCACCGTATCCCGCTGGAGCCGTAGCAACCTGTCGGAAATCTCCCTGGCCCTCGTGGGCTGCTTGTTGGTGCTGTTCGGCGCCGATATCAAGGGCTGGGTCGAAGCGCGCCTGGGCAGCATCGCCGGCGCCCTGCGCGTGCCCTTGATGGCCCTGCTGTGCATGATCGGCAGCGGTGCAGCGCTGATCTATGCCACGCCGTGGATTGTGCGGGGGCTGAGCCAATTCAATAACTACAGCCTGGCGCCGGTGTTGATCGTGGTGCTGGTGTTGATTGGGGTAGTGGCAGACCGCCGCTGATCCCAGGCCCAACACAGATACAAATGTGGGAGGGGGCTTGCTCCCGATTGCGGTGTATCAGCCAAAGATTTGGTGGCTGACACCCTGCTATCGGGAGCAAGCCCCCTCCCACATTTGATTGCATTTCAAGCTGATGACTGTTTAAGCCAACTTCTCGAACTTCAAATCCCACACTCCATGCCCCAATCGCTCGCCGCGGCGCTCGAACTTGGTGATCGGCCGCTCGGCCGGGCGTGGCACGCATTTGCCGTCTTCGGCCAGGTTGCGGTAGCCAGGGGCGACGTTCATCACCTCCAGCATGTATTCCGCGTACGGTTCCCAGTCGGTCGCCATGTGCAGGATACCGCCCACTTTCAGCTTGCTGCGCACCAACTCCGCAAAGGACGCCTGGACGATACGACGCTTGTGGTGACGGGCTTTGTGCCACGGGTCGGGGAAGAACAGCATCAGGCGGTCGAGGCTGTTGTCGGCGATGCAGCGGTTGAGCACTTCAATCGCGTCGCAGTCGTAAACTCGCAGGTTGGTCAGGCCCTGGGTCAGCACGCCATTGAGCAATGCGCCGACACCTGGACGGTGGACTTCCACACCGATGAAATCCTGCTCCGGCGCGGCCGCGGCCATTTCCAGCAGGGAGTGGCCCATGCCGAAACCGATTTCCAGGGAGCGTGGGGCCGAACGGCCAAACACCTGGTCGTAATCAACCGGCGCATCGGCCAGGGGCAAAACGAACAGCGGCGTGCCTTGCTCCAGGCCCTTTTGCTGGCCTTCGGTCATACGGCCGGCGCGCATCACAAAACTCTTGATGCGGCGGTGCTTGGACTCGTCGCCCGCTTCCACGGTGTTCGGCGTTTCGTTTGATTCAGTCATCAATAGCTCTTACTTGATCAGACCATCCAGCGGCGAAGAGGCGCTGGCATAGAGTTTTTTCGGCATGCGCCCGGCGAGGTAGGCCAGGCGGCCCGCGACGATCGCGTGTTTCATGGCTTCGGCCATCATGATCGGTTGCTGGGCGTGGGCGATGGCCGAGTTCATCAGCACCGCGTCGCAGCCCAGTTCCATGGCGATGGTCGCGTCGGAGGCAGTGCCCACGCCCGCGTCCACCAGCACCGGGATCCTGGCTTCTTCAAGGATGATCTGCAGGTTGTACGGGTTGCAGATGCCCAGGCCGGAACCGATCAGGCCAGCCAGTGGCATCACCGCGATGCAGCCGATTTCTGCCAGCTGCCGGGCGATGATCGGGTCATCGCTGGTGTAGACCATCACGTCAAAGCCTTCCTTGACCAGGGTCTCGGCGGCCTTGAGGGTTTCGATCACATTGGGGAACAGGGTTTTCTGGTCGGCCAGCACTTCCAGCTTCACCAGGTTGTGGCCGTCCAGCAACTCACGGGCCAGGCGGCAGGTGCGCACGGCTTCGATGGCGTCGTAGCAACCGGCGGTGTTCGGCAGGAAGGTGTAGCGGTCTGGGGACAGCACTTCGAGCAGGTTCGGTTCGCCTTCAATCTGGCCCAGGTTGGTGCGGCGCACGGCGAACGTCACGATTTCGGCACCCGAGGCTTCGATGGCCTGGCGGGTCTCTTCCATGTCGCGGTACTTGCCGGTGCCGACCAGCAAGCGGGACTGGTAGGTACGACCGGCCAGGACGAAAGGCTTGTCGTTACGAACGATGCTCATGGGAAATCCTCTGTTTGGATGAGGTTCTGCAGAATGCGTTACCGCCGTGGCGGGCTAACCGCCACCGATGGCGTGGACCACTTCGACCTGGTCGTTTTCCTTCAGCGAGGTCTCGGCGTGCTGGCTACGCGGGACGATATCCAGGTTGAGCTCCACTGCGACACGACGCCCGGTCAGGTCCAGGCGGGTCAGCAGGGCCGCGACGGTTTCACCGTCGGGCAGTTCAAAGGGTTCGCCGTTCAACTGAATGCGCATGCCACGGGCCGCCATCGTTTTTAGGGGCCCGCATTCTAGCGCGATTGGGACCTGCCGGTCAGCTCCAAGCGTCAAGCGGTCAAAGCTGCAAGCGCCACGCTGCCAGGCCAAGGAAGAACCAGCCAAGCAGGAACGCCAGCCCGCCAAACGGCGTGATGATCCCCAGTTTGCTGATGCCAGTCATCGTCAGCGCATACAAGCTGCCCGAGAACAACAGAATACCGACGGTAAACGAGATACCCGCCCAACTGACCAATCGACCGGGAATATGCGCCGCCAGCAACGCCACGCCGAACAACGCCAGGGCGTGCACCAGTTGGTAGGTCACGCCGGTATGGAAGATCGCCAGGTAGTCGGCGCTCAGGCGGTTTTTCAGGCCGTGGGCGGCGAACGCACCCAGGGCGACACCGGTAAAACCGAAAAAGGCAGCCAGCATCAGAAAGCTACGCAGCATGGGGAACTCCAGTCAGACTCATCGGGCAGGGTCTGTATAATGGCCCGCTCAACGGGTTCGGCCAAGCCATCTCTATGCTGCGTGTCCTCTTCAAACGCTTTCTCAACGTCGTGAAATGGTTCGCCATCGGCAGTGTGTTGCTGGTGCTGCTGTTTCGTGTGGTCCCGCCCCCGTTTACCGCGTTGATGGTGGAGCGCAAGGTCGAGTCCTGGATCGACGGCGAACCCATTGACCTGCAACGCAGCTGGGTACCGTGGGATGAAATCAGCGATGACCTCAAAGTGGCGGTGATGGCCGGTGAAGACCAGCGCTTCCCGCAACATTGGGGCTTTGATTTTGGCGCGATCCAGGCCGCGATCCTGCACAACGAACGCGGCGGCTCGATTCGCGGCGCCAGTACGCTGAGCCAGCAAGTGTCGAAAAACCTGTTCCTGTGGGCCGGCCGCAGCTATTTGCGCAAGGGCCTGGAAGCGTGGTTCACCGGGTTGATCGAGGTGCTGTGGCCCAAGGAGCGGATTCTTGAGGTGTACCTCAACAGCGTGGAATGGGATGAAGGCGTATTCGGCGCAGAGGCGGCGGCGCGGCACCATTTTGGCGTGAGCGCCAAGGGGCTTTCGCGGCAACAGGCCAGTTATCTGGCGGCGGTGTTGCCTAATCCACGGGTGTGGAGTGCCAGCCACCCGACAGCTTATGTAGCACGGCGGGCGGCGTGGATTCGTCAGCAGATGAGTCAGTTGGGTGGGGATGGCTACCTGACTGAGCTGAACAACTCTCCAAAAGCCCCCTGGTCCAACTGACACAACACAAAACAAATGTGGGAGGGGGCTTGCTCCCGATAGCGATAGATCAGTCACTTTGATGTTGACTGACACTCTGCTATCGGGAGCAAGCCCCCTCCCACATTTTCAAACTAGCATTGCCAGCTGAATTAGGCGGCGATCGACAACTTCAGCTTGTTCATCGCGCTTTTCTCAAGCTGACGAATCCGCTCGGCCGACACGTTGTACTTCTGCGCCAGGTCATGCAGCGTGGCTTTCTCTTCTGCCAGCCAGCGCTGGTAGAGAATGTCACGGCTGCGGTCGTCCAGCACTTCCAGCGCTTCGTGCAGGTTGTGGTTGGAATTATCGCTCCAGTCGGCGTCTTCCAGTTGACGCGCCGGGTCGTACCGGTGGTCTTCCAGGTAGTTGGCAGGCGATTGGAAGGCGCTGTCGTCATCCGCTTCGGCGGCTGGGTCAAAGGCCATGTCATGGCCGGTCAGGCGGCTTTCCATCTCGCGCACTTCACGAGGCTCCACACCGAGGCTTTCAGCCACGCGGTGGACTTCCTCGTTGTTCAGCCACGCCAGGCGTTTCTTCTGGCTGCGCAGGTTGAAGAACAGTTTGCGCTGGGCCTTGGTGGTCGCGACTTTCACGATGCGCCAGTTGCGCAGGATGAACTCGTGGATTTCCGCCTTGATCCAGTGCACGGCGAACGACACCAGGCGCACACCCATTTCAGGGTTGAAGCGCTTTACAGCCTTCATCAGGCCAACGTTGCCTTCCTGAATCAGGTCAGCCTGGGCCAGGCCGTAGCCACTATAGCTACGGGCGATATGTACGACAAAACGCAGGTGGGCGAGCACCATCTGCCGAGCCGCCCCCAAATCCTGCTCATAGTAGAGACTCTCGGCCAGTTCACGCTCCTGCTCGGGTGTCAGCAATGGAATGCTGTTGACCGTGTGCACATAGGCCTCCAGGTTCGCACCCGGGACCAAGGCATAAGCAGGTTGCAAAGAAGTGGTCATACGAAAAAACCTCCGACTCACATAACTCGTGCAGTTCAGCACTGCGAAAATTGACCTGGGAACCGTAGGACAAGTTCCCTAAACCACTGATACGGTCAATACAAACGAAACCACATTAATCTGGCATTAACTACTTCGGCGCCAGTTCACGTAAATGCCGTGCTACCGCAATCCAGGCACCGATATACCCCAACAACACCGCGCCAAGCAAGAGACTCAGACCATCGGCTACCGGCACCCCGGCCAGGGCAAAATCACTGCCATACAAACCCGCCAGCCCGACAACCGCGTCGTTCAACCAATTCAGGCCAAACGCCAGCACGCCCCAGGACAAGACCCCGGCACCCAGGCCATAAAGCGCGCCCATGTACAGGAAAGGACGGCGTACATAGCTGTCCGTGCCGCCGACCAGTTTAATCACTTCTATCTCGGTGCGACGGTTTTCAATATGAAGACGAATGGTATTACCTATCACCAAAAGTAATGCAGACACTAATAACACCGTCAGGCCGAACACAAAGCGGTCACCCAGCTTGAGGATCGCGGCCAGGCGCTCTACCCAGACTAGATCAAGTTGAGCCTGTTGCACCTTGGGCATCTCTGCGAGTTTTTGTCGCAGGGCCTCCAGCGCCGGCTTGTCGACCTCGTTCGGCGTCACCAGCACCACGCCCGGCAGCGGGTTCTGCGGCAGCTCCTTGAGCGCCTCGCCCAGGCCGGACTGCTGCTGGAATTCTTCAAGGGCTTGATCGCGGCTGATGTATTCGGCATCCGCTACGCCCGGAATGTTCTTGATGTCGTCGCGTAGCGCTTCGCCGTCCTTGCTGCTGGTGTCCAGGTTCAGGTACAGCGATATCTGCGCCGCCCGCTGCCAGGAACCGCCGAGGCGTTCCACATTATTAAGCAGCAGCGACAAGCCCATCGGCAGGCTCAAGGCTACGGCCATGACCAGGCAGGTGAAAAAGCTGCCGATCGGCTGTTTGCCCAGGCGACGCAGGCTGTCAAGCAGGCTGGCGCGATGGCTTTCGATCCAGGCGTGCAGCAAGGTGCCGAAGTCCGGGCCGTCGTCTTCGTCACGCTTTTTCTTCGGCGGTTGCGGATCGGCAGGCTTGGGTGCCACGCGTTCGGATACTTTGGGGCTACGGGTAGCACTCATACGCCAGCCTCCCCATCACCGATCAAGCGGCCACGTTGCAAGGTCAACATACGATGGCGCATACGGGCGATCAGGGCCAGGTCGTGGCTGGCGATCAATACGCTGGTGCCCAGCCGATTGATGTCTTCGAACACCCCCATGATCTCGGCCGCCAGGCGCGGGTCGAGGTTACCGGTGGGTTCGTCCGCCAGCAGCAGGGCCGGGCGGTGGACGATGGCGCGGGCAATACCGACGCGCTGTTGCTGGCCGGTGGACAGGTCCCCCGGGTAAAGGTCGGTCTTGTCCGACAATGCCACGCGCTCCAGCGCCGAATCCACGCGCTTGACGATTTCGGCTTTGGACAGCCCGAGAATCTGCAGCGGCAGCGCGATGTTGTTGAACACCGTGCGATCGAACAGCAGCTGGTGATTCTGGAACACCACGCCGATCTGGCGGCGTAGAAACGGAATTTGCGCATTGCTGATGGTAGCCAGGTCCTGGCCCGCCAGCAGCAACTTGCCGGTGGTCGGGCGCTCCATGGCGAGTAACAGGCGCAACAGCGTGCTTTTGCCAGCGCCCGAGTGACCGGTGACAAACAAGAACTCGCCGCGACGCACTCGAAAGCTCAGCTCATGCAAGCCCACATGCCCGTTGGCATAGCGTTTACCGACCTGTTCGAATCGAATCATGAACGCTCCCGCTCGGCAAACAGTGCCTGTACAAAGGGTTCGGCTTCAAAGGTGCGCAGGTCGTCGATACCTTCACCGACACCGATATAACGAATCGGCAACCCGAACTGTTTAGCCAGGGCGAAAATCACCCCGCCCTTGGCCGTGCCGTCGAGCTTAGTCAATGCCAGGCCGGTCAGCTGCACCGTCTGGTTGAATTGTTTGGCCTGGCTGATGGCGTTCTGACCAGTACCGGCGTCGAGCACCAGCAAGACTTCATGCGGCGCATCGGCGTCGAGCTTGCTGATCACACGGCGCACTTTCTTCAGCTCTTCCATCAGGTTGTCTTTGGTGTGCAGGCGCCCGGCGGTATCGGCGATCAACACGTCGATATTACGCGCCTTGGCGGCCTGCACGGCATCGAAGATCACCGAAGCGGAGTCGGCGCCGGTGTGCTGGGCGATCACCGGGATCTTGTTGCGCTCGCCCCATACCTGCAACTGCTCGACGGCGGCGGCACGGAAGGTGTCACCGGCGGCGAGCATGACTTTCTTGCCCTCGCCCTGCAGCTTCTTGGCCAGCTTGCCGATGGTGGTGGTTTTGCCCGCGCCGTTGACGCCGACCACCAGGATCACGAACGGCTTGTTCGGGGTGATCACCAGCGGCGCTTCCACGGGCTTGAGCATTGCAGCCAGTTCGGCCTGCAAGGATTTGTACAACGCATCGGCGTCGGTCAGTTGCTTGCGCGCGACCTTCTGAGTCAGGCTCTGGATGATCACGGCAGTGGCTTCGACACCCACGTCGGCGGTGAGCAGGCGGGTTTCGATGTCTTCCAGCAGTTCATCATCAATGACCTTCTTGCCCAGAAACAGGCTGGCCATACCTTCGCCGATGCTGGCGCTGGTCTTGCTCAGACCCTGCTTGAGGCGGGCGAAAAAGCCGCTCTTGCTGGTTTCGGCAGGCGCGACAGGCTCTTCGATCACCGCAGGCGCGGCAACGACAGCAGGCACTTCAACCGGGATTTCGACCGCTGGCGGCGTCTGGACCACTACCTCTACCGGTGGCGCCACCGGAATGGGCGGCGTCACGTGTTCAGCCTGCACATCTTCAACCAGTGCCACCGGCTCTTCGGCTACCGGTAGCGCAAGCCACGGTTTGTGCTCGGGCTCGGGCTCCGGCTCGGGTTCTGCCTCGACCACCGGCTGCAATACCGGCTCCGCGATGGGCAACACCACCGGCGCCGGCGTCTCGGCAACCGGCTCGGCTTCTACTATAGGCTCTGGAATAGGCTCAGCTTGAACCTGCGGCTGTTCGACGACGGTTTCCTGCGGCTTTTTGCGCAGCCATCCGAACAGGCCTTTTTTCTCGCCAGCCGCAGCTGGGCTCTTCTTGTCGTCGTTGGAACCAAACATGGAGGACGGCTATCTCAAAGTAGCGATGCGCCAGGGCGCCTCGGTAAATAAATTCGATGCAGAACAGACTGCTTTAACGCCCGCTTGTTCATGCGCAACATTTTGTAAGGCGTAAATAAGTGCCTTGGCAAATCGTTTCAATATGGGACTGAAGCGATAAAATCGGCGAAACGTGGAAGATTGTCGGGGAAAAACGCCAACTACTCCAACTTTCCTACGACTGAACCCAGGACTAGATGACGACCGCAGTGGCCGTCCCTAAATCGGATCAGTATCCTAGCACCTCCTCGCCCGCCGACGCTAAGACCAAGCGGGCAGCCCAACAGGTTAAAAAACGAATGAATGCTCTAGCCCGCCGCGCCGCAGGCCTGCTGCTCAGCACAGTTTGTCTGCCCCTTTCAGCCTTCGCTGCCGACCCACAACCCACTCATGAATTCACTCTGGATAACGGCCTTAAAGTGGTCGTGCGCGAAGACCATCGCGCGCCAGTGGTGGTTTCCCAAGTCTGGTACAAGGTTGGTTCAAGCTACGAAACCCCAGGCCAGACCGGTTTGTCCCACGCCCTTGAACATATGATGTTCAAAGGCAGCGCCAAGGTCGGCCCCGGCGAAGCCTCGCTGATCCTGCGTGACCTGGGCGCCGAAGAAAACGCGTTCACCAGCGATGACTACACCGCGTATTACCAGGTGCTGGCCCGCGACCGCCTGGGCGTGGCCTTTGAGCTGGAAGCCGACCGCATGGCCAGCCTGCGCCTGCCCGCCGACGAGTTCAGCCGCGAAATCGAGGTAATCAAGGAAGAACGCCGCCTGCGCACCGACGACAACCCGATGTCCAAGGCCTACGAGCGCTTCAAGGCCATGGCCTTCCCGGCCAGCGGCTACCACACGCCGACCATCGGCTGGATGGCTGACCTTGAGCGCATGAAGGTCGAGGAACTGCGCCACTGGTACCAATCCTGGTATGTGCCCAACAACGCTACCCTGGTAGTGGTCGGCGATGTGACCCCGGACGAGGTGAAAAGCCTGGCCCAGCGTTACTTCGGCCCGATCCCCAAGCGTGATGTGCCACCGGCGAAGATCCCGCTGGAGCTGGCCGAACCCGGCGAGCGCCTGCTGACCCTGCGGGTGCAGACCCAACTGCCAAGCGTGTTCCTGGGCTTCAACGTACCGGGCCTGGCCACCGCCGAAGACAAACGCTCGGTGCAAGCCTTGCGCCTGATCTCGGCCCTGCTGGACGGCGGCTACAGTGCACGTATCTCCGAGCAACTTGAGCGTGGTGAGGAGCTGGTATCCGCCGCGTCCACCAACTACGACGCCTATACCCGTGGCGATACGTTGTTCATGCTCTCGGCCACGCCCAACCAGCAGAAACAAAAGACCGTCGCCCAAGCCGAAGCCGGCCTGTGGCGCCTGCTTGATGAGTTGAAAGCCAAGCCGCCGACCGCTGAAGAACTGGAGCGCATCCGTGCTCAGGTCATCGCCGGCCTGGTGTACCAACGCGACTCCATCACCAGCCAGGCCACGGCCATCGGCTCCCTGGAAACCGTCGGCCTGTCCTGGAAGCTGATGGACACCGAACTGGCCGACCTGCAAAGCGTGACGCCAGAAGATATCCAGAAAGCCGCGCGCACCTATTTCACCCGCGAACGTCTGAGCGTCGCCCATGTTTTGCCTGAGGAGACCGCTCATGAGTGATCGTAAAAGCAGCCGCCTGATCCTGCCCAGCCTGATCGCAGTCACCCTGGTTGCGGCCAGTGCCGTGTATTTCCTGCGCCCGAGCGAGTCGGTCGCCAGCCAGGCTCTGGAAAAGGCCCAATCGGCCAGCACCCTGCAGTCGCTGGCGGAACTGGACGGCAAGGCGCCAACCAACCGCAAGCTCGATGTGCAAACCTGGACCACCGCCGAAGGCGCCAAGGTGCTGTTTGTCGAAGCCCATGAACTGCCGATGTTCGACATGCGCATCCTGTTCGCCGCCGGCAGCAGCCAGGATGGCGACACACCGGGCCTGGCGCTGATGACCAACGCCATGCTCAACGAAGGCGTGCCGGGCAAGGATGTCAGCCAGATCGCCAGTGGCTTTGAGGGCCTCGGCGCCGACTTCGGCAATGGTGCCTACCGCGACATGGCGCTGGTCACCCTGCGCAGCCTCAGCGACAGCGATAAGCGCACCGCAGCCCTGGCACTGTTCGACCAGGTTATTGGCCAACCGACGTTCCCGGCAGACTCCCTGGCGCGGATCAAGAACCAGATCCTGGCCGGCTTCGAGTATCAGAAGCAGAACCCCGCCAAGCTGGCGAGCATCGAACTGTTCAAACGCCTGTACGGCGATCACCCTTACGCGCACCCGAGCGAAGGCACCCCCGAGAGTGTGCCGAAGATCACCCTGGCGCAGTTGAAGGCATTCCACGCCAAAGCCTACGCGGCGGGTAATGCTGTGATTGCGGTGGTCGGCGACCTGACTCGCGCTGAGGCCGAGGCCATGACGGCCAAAGTGTCGGCCTCGCTGCCCAAAGGGCCCGCCATGGCCAAGATCGCTCAACCGACCGAGCCAAAAGCCGGCCTGAGCCGTATCGAGTTTCCCTCCAAGCAAACCCACCTGCTGTTTGCGCAATTGGGCATCGACCGCGCCGATCCGGACTACGCAGCTCTGTCCCTGGGCAACCAGATCCTTGGCGGCGGTGGCTTCGGCACCCGCTTGATGAGCGAAGTGCGCGAGAAACGCGGCCTGACCTACGGCGTGTACTCCGGTTTCTCGCCGATGCAGGTGCGCGGCCCGTTCATGATCAACTTGCAGACCCGCGCCGAAATGAGCGGCGGCACCCTGCGCCTGGTTGAGGATGTACTGGCTGACTACCTCAAGAACGGCCCCACGCAAAAAGAACTGGACGACGCCAAGCGCGAACTGGCCGGCAGCTTCCCGCTGTCCACCGCCAGCAACGCCGATATTGTCGGGCAACTGGGCGCCATGGGTTTTTACAACCTGCCGCTGAGCTATCTGGAAGATTTCATGAAACAATCCCAGGCCCTGACCGTAGAGCAGGTCAAGGCTGCAATGAACAAACACTTGAGCGCCGACAAGATGGTCATCGTGACCGCCGGCCCGACGATTGCGCAAAAGCCACTACCGCCCCCCACTGATAAACCTGCCGAGCAGCCGCTCGGGGTTCCGGAGCATTAATGGCCAGTTCATCTCGCCCGAAAAAACCTGTCCACAACGTGCATAACGGTGTGGGCCAACTGCGCATCATTGGCGGTGAATGGGGCAGCCGCAAGCTGAGCTTCCCCGACGTCGTAGGCCTGCGCCCGACGCCGGATCGCGTGCGTGAAACCCTGTTCAACTGGCTTGCGCCATACATCGGCGGGGCCAAGGTGCTGGACCCGTTCGCCGGCAGTGGCGCGCTGTTCCTGGAGGCGCTGTCGCGTGGCGCGGCCCAGGGCCAGGCGTTGGATGCCAGTAATGTGGCGGTGTCCACCCTCAAGGAACACCTGGGCACGCTGCGTTGCACCACCGGCCAGGTGCAGACGGCCGACGCGCTGCGCTACCTGGAAACCCAGGCGGTGACTGAATACGACGTGGTGTTCCTCGACCCGCCGTTCAACCAGAACCTGCTGCCGACTGTGTGTGCTTTGCTCGAAGAGCGCCAGTGGCTGGCACCGGATGCCTGGATCTACACTGAAAGCGAGACCGCGCCGTCAACGCTCGGCCTGCCGGGCAGTTGGCGCCTGCATCGGGAGCAAAAGTCCGGACGGGTGTATTACGCGTTGTGGCATCGCCTGGTCGAAAACGCCGCTTAACCTGTGGCAGGGGAGCTTGCCACGGCGAGCTCACTGGCTACCGAGAGTTTCATGACCCCCTCTTCCGATCTGTTCAAACCCGCCTTCGGCCTCGGCAACCCTCACCTGCAAACACTGTGGGGGCCGCTGTTGCGCCCAACGACCCATATCGAACGCCAACGCGAACGTCTATGGCTGGAAGACGGCGACTTCCTCGACCTCGACTGGCATGGTCCCCATGACCTGCACGCACCGTTGGTACTGGTGCTGCATGGGCTGACCGGTTCGTCCAATTCGCCCTATGTGGCCGGCCTGCAACAAGCCCTCGCCGGCCAAGGTTGGGCCAGCGTTGCGTTGAACTGGCGCGGCTGCTCGGGCGAGCCCAACCTTCTGGCGCGCAGTTATCACTCCGGGGCCAGCGAAGACCTGGCCGCGGCGATTGCCCATCTGCGCGCCAAACGGCCACTGGCACCGCTGTATGCCGTGGGGTATTCCCTGGGCGGCAATGTGTTGCTCAAGCACTTGGGCGAAACCGGCGTGACTTCGGGGCTGCAAGGCGCGGCGGCGGTCTCGGTACCGTTTCGCCTGGACCAATGCGCTGATCGCATCGGTCTGGGGTTTTCGCGGATTTACCAGAAGCATTTCATGCGCGAGATGCTGGCGTACATTCGCGTAAAGCAACGCCAGTTTTTGCAAGATGGACGTGAGGAAGGACTGAAAACCCTGGAGGCACTGGGCTCCCTGGAGAAGATGCGCACGTTCTGGGACTTCGATGGGCGAGTGACTGCGCCGTTGCATGGCTTCTTGAGTGCTGAGGATTACTATCGCCGCGCATCCAGTCGCTACTACCTGGGCGATATCCGCACACCAATACTGATCATCCAGGCCGCCGATGATCCGTTTGTGTTTGCTCATAGCCTGCCGGAAGCGAGTGAGCTGTCGGAGTGCACCGAGTTTGAATTGCTGACAAAGGGTGGGCATGTGGGCTTTGTGGAGGGTTCACTGAAACGTCCCGGCTATTACTTGGAACGCCGCATCCCACAGTGGTTACTGACACAACGCAGTTAAAAATGTGGGAGGGGCGGTGCGACGATTCGACTTGCCCCCGATAGCGGTGGATCAGTTACAGATACTGAGACTGACACACTGCAATCGGGGGCAAACCCCCTCCCACATTTTGATTGGGTTTACAGGGCCAATTGCTCAGTCGCCTGTTGCAATTTCCCGCGCCGGATCCGTAATCCACTCACTCCACGACCCCGCATACAACTTGCCCAACGGATATCCCGCCAACGCCAGGGCAAACAGGTTATGGCATGCCGTCACCCCCGAACCGCAGTACGCCACCAACTCCTGCGGCGGGCGCCCCTGCAACTGCGCAGCAAAGCGTTGCTTGAGCTGCTCGGCCGGCAGGAAGCGCCCGTCACTGCCCAGGTTTTCATTGAATGCTGCGCACTGCGCGCCGGGAATATGCCCGGCAATCGGGTCTATGGGCTCTACTTCGCCACGAAAACGCGGCTGGGCGCGGGCGTCGATCAAGGTCAGGCCGGGCTGACCCAGGCGTTTTTGCAAATGCTCGGCATCCAGCACCAACCGATTATCCGGCGTACCAGTGAAGGTGCCCGGCTCGGTCACCGGCGCATCCAGGCTCAAGGGGAAACCGGCGCTGTGCCAGGCCTTGAGGCCACCATCGAGAATAAACACCCCATCACGCTTGCCCAGCCAGGCCAGCAGCCACCAGGCACGGGCGGCATAGGCACCGGGGCCATCGTCATACAGCACCACATCGGTGTCGGCGCTGATGCCCCAAGCTCGCAGCTGTTTGGCGAAGGTGTCCGCCGCAGGCAAAGGATGGCGGCCGGTCACACCCTTGGTCACCGGGCCACTCAGATGGCGCTCCAGGTCGGCGTATTGCGCGCCCTCGATATGCCCTTCGGTGTAGCTGCACAGGCCGTAATCCGGGTCCTCCAGGGCAAAGCGGCAATCCAGGATCACCAGCTCTGCCGACTTCTGGCGCTCGGCCAATTGCGGGGGGCTGATCAGTTGGGCAAGCGGCATGACTGACTCCTGTGAATACAAAGGGGAAAGGTCTTACTTCACTTCTTCCAGTGCCTGATTCAACGGCACGTAAAACTCTTTGAACAAAGCATCCACCGCATCCTTGGCCTGGGGCGTGACAAACCCCGCCTCCAACACCAGCACCTGGTACACCCCGCGCTTGATCGCCTCGGCGCTCAGGTGGGTGGAGTTTTCGTTGGTGGTGCACAGGAACCGCACCCAGGAGGTCAGGATGATCCAGGCATTCAGGGTCAGGGCTTCGGTTTGCACCGGGTCCATATTCAGAATGCCGGCATCGACAAACCCCTGGTAAATGGCACCGCCCTGGATCAGGCAACGCTGGGAAAACCGCCGATAGCCCGTGGCCAGTTCCGGATCGCTCTCCAGCAGATGTTCGAGGTCGCGGTGCAGGAAACGATAGCGCCACATGCCCGCCAGCACGGCTTGCAGATAAAAGCGCTTGTCCTCCACCACCATCGTGCGCCCCTGGGGCGGGCGCAGGAAACTGTCCACCAGGGCTTCATATTCGCGAAACAGCACGGCGATGATCGCCTGCTTGTTGGGGAAGTGGTAGTACAGGTTGCCCGGAGAAATCTCCATATGGGCGGCGATATGGTTGGTGCTGACACTGCGCTCGCCCTGCTGGTTAAAAAGCTCCAGGCTGGTTTGCACAATGCGCTCGCTGGTCTTTACTCGTGGTGCCATGGGGGATCAGCTTCCAAACACGGGATGGGGCATCTTACGGCCTATGCCGGCCAGGTTAAATCTGGATGTTACTGCAATGTTATTTGACAATTTAGAGCAATGACTCTAAAAATCCAGGCAGACCTATAACAATCGGGAACTGCGCCATGTCTGCCAACGTTGCCTACCTGCAAGATGCCCAGGCCTTGGACCACCTCCAGGAGCTGTTCGAAGCCCAGCGTCGCGCCTACGCCGCCAACCCGATGCCACCGGCTGCGCAACGCCAACAATGGCTCAAGGCCCTGCGCGATGTGCTCAGCGACGAACGCCAGGCGCTGATCACTGCGATCAGCCAGGACTTCAGCCATCGCAGCGCAGACGAAACCCTGTTCGCCGAATTGATGCCCAGCCTGCATGGCATTCACTATGCCAGCAAACACCTCAAGAGCTGGATGAAACCCTCCCGCCGCGCTGTAGGCATTGCCTTCCAGCCCGCCTCGGCCAAAGTCATTTATCAACCGTTGGGCGTCGTCGGCGTCATCGTGCCGTGGAACTACCCGTTGTATCTGGCTATCGGCCCGTTGGTCGGGGCTTTGGCCGCCGGCAACCGGGTGATGCTCAAGCTCAGCGAGTCCACACCGGCCACCGGCGAACTGCTCAAGGCGCTGCTGGCCAGGATCTTTCCCGAGGACCTGGTGTGCGTGGTGCTGGGCGAAGCCGAAGTGGGCATGGCGTTTTCCAAATTGCGCTTCGATCACCTGCTGTTTACCGGTGCCACCAGCATTGGTAAACACGTGATGCGTGCGGCGGCCGAAAACCTCACGCCGGTCACCCTGGAACTGGGCGGCAAGTCGCCAGCCATCGTCTCGGCCGATGTACCGCTCAAGGACGCCGCCGAGCGCATCGCCTTCGGCAAAGCCTTGAATGCCGGGCAAACCTGTGTGGCGCCAGACTATGTGCTGGTGCCGGAGGACCGCGTCGCAGGGTTTGTCGAGGCGTATTCCAAGGCCGTACGTGGGTTTTATCCGACCCTGGCCGACAACCCGGACTACACCGCCATCATCAACGAGCGGCAACTGGCCCGGCTCAATGCCTACGCCAAGGACGCTACCGACAAGGGCGCCACCCTGGTCCCACTGTACGAGCAAGGCCAGGCTCGACGTATGGCCCACAGCCTGCTGCTGAATGTCAGCGACGACATGACAGTCATGCAGGACGAGATTTTCGGCCCGCTCTTGCCCATCGTGCCGTATCGCGGCCTTGACCAAGCCTTTGCCTACATCAACCAGCGTCCACGCCCACTGGCCCTGTACTACTTCGGCTACAACAAGAACGAGCAGGAGCGTGTGCTTCACGAAACCCATTCCGGCGGCGTATGCCTGAACGACACCTTGCTGCACGTTGCCCAGGACGACATGCCTTTTGGTGGCATCGGCCCGTCGGGCATGGGCCATTACCACGGCCATGAAGGCTTCCTGACATTCAGCAAGGCCAAGGGCGTGCTGGTTAAACAGCGCCTGAACGCGGCGAAGTTGATCTACCCCCCTTACGGCAAATCGATTCAGAAATTGATCCAGAAGTTGTTTATCCGCTGATAACCGTCACCTTCAGGACGATAAAAACAATGAACCCCAGCCTGAACGATTCACCCGCACTGTCTCGGCGCGGCGTCTTGAAAATCGGCCTGTGCGCCAGCGCTTTCCTCGCCACCGCCGGGCTTGGCGCCAGTCTCAGCGGTTGCTCCAGCAGTACGCCGGCCAGCGGCTTCGCGATGTTGCGCGCCAGTGATTTGCCGTTCTTGCGCGCGGTGATCCCAGTGCTGCTGGAGGGTGCGGCCAGCGCCGAGACAGTGGTCGCAGGCATTGAAGACACCCTGAAAAAACTCGACTACAGCCTGCAAAACTTGTCGCCGGAGATGTTCAAGCTCACCCAGCAGTTATTCGACGTGCTGGGCATGGGCATCACCCGCGGCCCGCTGACCGGTATCTGGGGCAGTTGGGAAAATGCCAGCAGCGAGCAGATCCGCAACTTCCTGCACCGCTGGGAAAACAGCTACCTGAACCTGCTGCGCATGGGACAGGGCTCGCTGCTCAAGTTGGTGATCATGGCCTGGTATTTTCGGCCCGCCTCCTGGGCCCATTGCGGTTATCCCGGCCCACCGAAGATCTGATTCGCATCCCTCACAATAAAAACCAGAGACGACCCTGATGCCCGTACCCGATCTGTTCCGTGATGGCCTGGCCCGTGGCTGGAAAACCCACAATGGTGCCGCCCTCGACAACGACCTGACCCTGGAAGCCGATGTAGCCATTATTGGCAGCGGTGCCGGTGGTGGCACCACCGCAGAGATCCTCAGCGCCGCTGGCTACAAGGTGTTGCTGATCGAAGAGGGCCCACTCAAGACCAGCAGTGACTTCAAGCTGCTCGAAGACGAAGCCTACGCCAGCCTCTACCAGGAAGGCATCGGCCGCATGAGCAAGGACGGCGCCATCACCATCCTGCAAGGCCGGGCGGTGGGCGGCACCACCTTGATCAACTGGACCTCCAGCTTTCGTACCCCCGACGCCACCCTCGCCCACTGGGCCAGCGAATACGCGGTGAAGGGCCACAGCAGCGCCGAGATGGCGCCCTGGTTCGAAAAAATGGAACAGCGCCTGGGCATCGCACCCTGGGCGCTTCCACCGAATGCCAACAACGATGTGATCCGCAAAGGCTGCGAAAAGCTTGGCTACAGCTGGCATGTGATCCCGCGCAATGTGCGCGGCTGCTTCAACCTGGGTTATTGCGGCATGGGTTGCCCGGTGAACGCCAAACAATCGATGCTGGTGACGACTATCCCCTCCACCCTGGAGAAAGGCGGCGAACTGCTGTACCTCGCCCGCGCCGAGCAGCTCAAATACAGCGGCGACACCATCAGCAGCCTGGAATGCGTGGCCATGGACGAGCGCTGCGTGGCGCCGACCGGGCGCAAGATCACCGTAAAAGCCAGGCATTACGTGCTGTCGGGCGGCGGTATCAATAGCCCGGCCCTGCTGATGCGCTCGGACGCGCCCGACCCGCATTCGCGGCTGGGCAAGCGGACCTTCTTGCACCTAGTCAACTTCTCGGCGGGGCTGTTCGACGAAGTGATCAACCCGTTCTACGGTGCGCCGCAATCGATTTACTCCGACCATTTCCAATGGCAGGACGGCACTACCGGCAAAATGTCCTACAAGCTCGAAGCGCCACCCTTACACCCAGGATTGGCCAGCACCTTGTTTGGCGGTTACGGCAAACAGAACGCGTTGGACATGAACCAACTGCCTCACACCCACGCCATGCTCGCCCTGCTGCGCGACGGCTTTCACCCCGACAGCCCGGGCGGCAGCGTGGATTTACGCGGCGATGGCACACCCGTGCTCGATTATCAGGTTTCGCCCTACGCCTGGGACGGCCTGCGCCGGGCCTTCCACAGCATGGCCGAGATTCAGTTCGCGGCAGGGGCCAAATCGGTCAAGCCTTTGCATCACGACGCACGGTACGTGAACAGCCTGGCCGAAGCGCGCAGCATGATTGACGGTTTGAACCTGGAGTTGCACCGCACAACCCTTGGCAGCGCCCATGTGATGGGCGGCTGTGCCATGGGCGAAGATCCGAAGCATGCGGTAACCGACAGCCTCGGTCGCCACCACCAACTGCGTAACCTGTCTATTCATGACGGCTCGCTGTTTCCTACCAGCATCGGGGCAAATCCCCAGTTGTCGGTGTATGGATTGAGCGCCCAACTGGCGTCAGCCTTGGCCGAACGTCTGAAAACAGCGTGAAAAACCGTTCGATTCACGGCATTTATCTACGTAAGTCGACTTGGCCGACCGGGATGGCTGCGATACCATCCGGTTCCCCAACGGACTCCGCCAGGACGACGCGATGAACCGAGTGTTGTACCCAGGTACCTTCGACCCGATTACCAAAGGCCATGGCGATCTGGTCGAACGCGCCTCTCGCCTGTTCGACCATGTGATCATCGCGGTCGCAGCCAGCCCCAAGAAAAACCCGCTGTTTCCCCTGGAACAACGTGTGGAGCTGGCGCAAGAGGTCACCAAGCACCTGCCGAATGTGGAAGTAGTGGGCTTTTCGACATTGCTGGCGCATTTCGCCAAGGAGCAGAACGCCAATGTGTTCTTGCGCGGCTTGCGGGCGGTGTCGGATTTCGAATACGAATTCCAACTGGCCAACATGAACCGCCAACTGGCGCCGGACGTGGAAAGCCTGTTCCTCACGCCGTCGGAGCGTTATTCGTTCATTTCCTCGACGTTAGTTCGTGAAATTGCTGCTTTGGGCGGAGATATCACCAAGTTCGTGCATCCTGCCGTGGCGGACGCACTGACATTGCGCTTCAAGAAGTAAGACCGCTCAATCGGTGCCTGCTCGCACTGCGGGCGCCAATGCGGCACAATTGCGCGCATTAGTTTTCAGATGCCTTGGCAGAGTGCCCTGGCAGGAGTTTCCATGTCCCTGATCATCACCGACGATTGCATCAACTGCGACGTCTGCGAACCCGAGTGCCCGAACGCCGCCATTTCCCAGGGCGAAGAGATCTACGTGATCGACCCCAACCTGTGCACCCAGTGCGTCGGCCACTACGACGAACCGCAGTGCCAGCAGGTTTGCCCGGTTGATTGCATTCCGCTGGATGAAGCGCACCCGGAGACTGAAGAGCAGTTGATGGAGAAGTACCGCAAGATTACCGGTAAGGCCTGAGTTTTTTAGTGCCTGTGAGGGCCTCATCGGGGGCAAGCCCCCTCCCACATTTTGAATGTGTTCACAAATCAAAGTGTGGGAGGGGGCTTGCCCCCGATGACAATCTCAGCCATCACAAAGCTATCAGCTCTGACACTTGGGGCAAAACACACTCGCCCGCTGCCCCAGCACCACATTGCGCAACTCGCTCCCGCAGACCTTGCACGCCTCGCCGCCACGGCCATACACGAACAGTTCCTGCTGGAAATACCCCGGCTGCCCATCACCGCCGATAAAGTCGCGCAGCGTGGTGCCGCCCCGCTCGATAGCGGCGGCCAGCACCCGTTTGATCTCAATCGCCAGCTTCAAATAGCGCCCGCGTGAAATGCCACCGGCGGCACGCCGCGGGTCAATACCCGCCGCAAACAGCGCTTCCGTCGCATAGATATTGCCCACGCCCACCACCACCGCGTTGTCCATGATGAACGGCTTCACCGCCATCGACTTGCCGCGTGACAGCTGGAACAAACGCTCGCCATCAAACAGCTCGGTCAACGGCTCCGGGCCCAGACGCAGCAGCAGCTCGTGGTTGTGCGGATCCTGGCTCCAGAGCATCGCGCCGAAACGCCGAGGGTCGGTGTAGCGCAGGGCCATCCCCGACTCCAACTCGATATCCACATGTTCATGCTTGGCCGCGGGCATACCGACCTCAACCAGACGCAGGTTGCCCGACATACCCAAGTGACTGATCAAGGTGCCCACTTCGGCATTGATCAACAGGTACTTGGCCCGCCGTTCCACCAGCACGATGCGCTGCCCGGACAGGCGCACATCCAGGTCTTCCGGGATCGGCCAGCGCAGGCGCCGCTCACGCACCACCACGCGACTGACGCGTTGGCCTTCCAGGTGCGGGGCAATGCCGCGTCGGGTGGTTTCGACTTCAGGTAACTCGGGCATGTGTACCTCTTGAATGACTGTTCAGTGCGCACCCAGTTCGCGGATCGACAACTTCAGGCTTTCGAAGTCGTAATCCGACAGGCCCACGTAATCCAGCACCAGATGGCCAATCGCGTTCCACTCATGGTCCACGGCCTGGTTACCCAGCACGCGACAGGACGAACAGATATGCTCAGCCATCTTCAAAATCGCCAGCAGGTTTTTAAGCTGCGGATTGCGCGACGTCTCATCGCTGAAAATCGCCAGGGCGTTGTGGTGATTGGCGATGGCATCGGTGACATGCTCCGGCAGGCGCCAGGACTTGGCGGTGTAGTAGCCGACCACTGCATGGTTGGTGTGGAACGCGTTGTTTTCGGTGTCGACCACGCGGCGCTCGGGGCCGGCGCTGGCATAAGCCTGCTCCAGCACTGCCATATAGTTGGGGAAACGCTTGAGCATCAGCGGCACGCCGCAATCGTGGAACAGGCCCAATGCATACGCTTCATCGACGGCCTGGGAACCAGTACGCTTGGCCAGGGTGAGACAGGTCATGGCCACATCCTGGGCGGTGTCCCAGAAGCGGTTGAGGGTGACGATGGTGTCGTCGCTCATCTCGCCCTTGATCGACAAGGCATTGATCAGGTTGATGACCGACCGGCTGCCCAGCAGGTTAACTGCACGCTGGATCGAGGCGATCTTGTTGCTCAAGCCGTAATACGACGAGTTGACGATCTTGAGCAGCGCACCAGACAAGCCCGGGTCCTGGGAGATCAACCGTGCGATCACTTCCAGGTCCGGGTCGGGCATGTACTGCTCCATCTGCAAATCCACCATGATTTGCGGTTGGGGCGGCACGCTGATGCCTTGCAGGGCCTGTTGAATCTGCTCGGCGGAAAGCTCTTGGGACATAAATACACACTCTGGACTAGGCGCGAATTCTACCCCTTATGCAGCCGTGACCGACACCCAAAAACCCAAACTGAAACCCGATCAAATGTGGGAGCTGGCTTGCCTGCGATAGCATCACCACCGTACGTCTGATACACCGCACCGCCCGCATCGCAGGCAAGCCAGCTCCCACATGAAAGAGTGCGCAAAGGGTATACTCCCGCTCTTTTTTCCGGAGCGACGTCATGTCCCTGCCAAGCCTGCGTCTCAAAGCCAACGCCGATCGTCGTTTGCGCAACGGCCACCTGTGGGTCTACAGCAACGAAATCGACGTGGCCGCCACCCCACTTCACGGCTTCCAGGCAGGCGACCAGGCTATCCTGGAAGCAGCCGGCGGCAAGACCCTGGGCATCGTGGCCATGAGCCCGAACAACCTGATCTGCGCCCGCCTGCTGTCGCGCGACATCAAGTTGCCGCTGGACAAGTCGCTGCTGGTGCACCGCCTCAACGTCGCGCTGTCCCTGCGTGATCGCCTGTTCGACAAGCCGTTCTACCGCCTGGTCTACGGTGATTCCGACCTGCTGCCGGGCCTGGTGGTTGACCGTTTCGGCGACATCCTGGTGGTGCAGATCGCTTCGGCGACCATGGAAGCGCATAAAGAAGACGTGATCGCGGCCCTCACCCAGGTGCTCAAGCCCAGCGGCATCCTGTTCAAGAATGACTCCGCCGCACGCGACGCCGAGGGCCTCAACCGCTACGTCGAAACGGTTTTCGGCCTGGTGCCGGAGTGGGTGGCGCTGGAAGAGAACGGCGTGAAATTCGAAGCCCCGGTGATCCAGGGCCAGAAAACCGGCTGGTTCTACGACCACCGCATGAACCGCGCCCGCCTGGCCCCGTATGCCAAAGGCAAGCGCGTGCTCGACCTGTACAGCTACATCGGCGGCTGGGGCGTGCAAGCTGCAGCCTTTGGCGCCAGTGAAGTGTTCTGCGTCGACGCTTCGGCCTTCGCCCTCGACGGCGTAGAGCGCAACGCCGCGCTGAACGGCTTTGCCGAGAAGATGACCTGCATCGAAGGCGACGTCTTTGAAGCGTTGAAAGAACTGAAAGCCAGCGAAGAGCGCTTCGACGTGATCGTCGCCGATCCACCGGCCTTCATCAAACGCAAAAAAGACATGAAGAATGGCGAAGGCGCCTACCGCCGCCTCAACGAGCAAGCCATGCGCCTGCTCAGCAAGGACGGCATCCTGGTCAGCGCTTCGTGCTCGATGCACCTGCCGGAAGACGATCTGCAAAACATCCTGCTGACCAGCGCCCGTCACCTGGATCGCAATATCCAGATGCTCGAACGCGGCGGCCAGGGCCCGGACCACCCGGTGCATCCGGCGATTGTCGAGACGCGGTATATCAAGAGCATTACTTGTCGCTTGCTGCCTAATAGCTGACAGCGGGATGCTCCCCGTAGGAACAGTCAACGACTGATCCTACGGGCCTTTCAGCTGTTTCCCACTGCCATTTCCATTGACTTCCCTTGCCGTCACACCGACTCTCCTCCCCCCAGCAAGGAAGGATAGAGCGGTCCGGTTGATGCCTATTAGTACAGCCACACCAAACAAGTCATATTTCATCGTACTGTTGATGACCATGACCCTGCTCGCAGTCTTCCCCCTCGACGTAGTCCTGCCATCCTTTCCCGCCCTCTCCAATCACTTTGGCCACACGCCTTCAGAAATCGCCCAGTCCGTCAGTATTTTTGCCATTGGCCTGGCCGTCTCGTTACTGCTGATAGGCCCGTTGTCTGACATGTTCGGCCGCAAAAAACTGCTGCTGGCAGGTATTGCCTTATCGGCGCTGGGTGCAGCCGGTTGTTTGCTGGCCCCGGATTTCAATTGGTTTATCGGCTCTCGCGTGGTTCAGGCCGTAGGGTGCGGGGCGTTTGCCCTGTCGCAGGCGCTTATCCAGGACTTGTTTACAGGACGGGAGCTGCAACGAATTCGAATCTGGATGACCACCGCCGGCGGAGTGTTCATCTCAAGCTCGCCACTGATGGGCACCTGGCTGCAAATTTATGGCGGATGGCAGGCGAGTTTTTACGTGTTTATCGTGTTAGCCACAGTGGTGTGGCTCTGGTCCGCACGCCTGCTGCACGACTCGCGCAGCAGCCATCGCCCTTCACCGCTACAGTTCTTCAACGGCTATTGGCTGCTGTTTTCCGACCTCCGTTTCGTCAGCTATTGGTTGATTTCCGCCCTGGCCTTTGCCTGCCATTTCTCGTTTATCGTGATGTCGCCCCTGATCTTCATGGAGCGCTTGAACCTGTCGACGTATCAATTCGCCTGGGCATTGCTGCTATATGGCACGGCCTACGTCTGCGGCGGAGTGATTGCCAGTATCCTGCATCGCAAAATGGACGCCGACCGGCAAATCAACACTGGCCTGTTGCTGATCACTGTTTCAGGTCTGGTCATGCTCTGGCTGGCCTGGCAGTTCGGCCTGTCGGCCGCCACGGTGCTGATCCCGATGTTGATCTGCACAGCCGGCACCACCATCTGTCGACCCATCGCCAACTCCAAGGCCATGAGCCTCTACCCGCAACTGGCTGGCACGGCGACCTCTGCCGGTAGCTTGCTGATTTTCATGTGCGGCGGCCTGATCAGCCTGGTGATCAACCTGGCCACCGCCAACCTGACCACCGCGCTAGCCCTGTGCTTTCTAACCCTGAGTGCCGCCGGGCTCGCCCTGAATGCGCAGATCAAGCAGCGCCCACATGTCCTGTAGCGGCTATCTTCAAGGTTACGGCCATTCCCTCCAGCCGCCAGCGGTGTAGAATCGGCCCTATTCATCGCCAGTCATCCCCCGGCGGGTTTATGAGCTCGAGGCCCAAGCAAGCGGCGATCCCGCGATGCGAGTGGCAACTTCCGGACACACGGCCATTTTTCGGGTGTTCCAGTCGTCAATTAGAAGCTCACTCCCCTTTGCACCTGATTAATAAGTGATTAGCCGCCCGGAGTGCTCCATGCCAGATTACCGCTCGAAAACATCCACCCACGGCCGCAACATGGCCGGCGCCCGCGCACTGTGGCGTGCCACGGGGATGAAGGATGACGACTTCAAGAAGCCGATCATCGCGATTGCCAACTCCTTTACCCAGTTCGTACCGGGCCATGTCCACCTCAAGGACCTGGGCCAACTGGTCGCCCGCGAGATCGAACGGGCCGGCGGCGTGGCCAAGGAATTCAACACCATTGCCGTGGACGACGGCATCGCCATGGGCCATGACGGCATGCTGTATTCCCTGCCGAGCCGCGAGATCATCGCCGACTCCGTGGAGTACATGGTCAACGCCCACTGCGCCGACGCCATCGTGTGCATCTCCAACTGCGACAAGATCACCCCCGGCATGTTGATGGCTGCCTTGCGCCTGAACATCCCGGTGATCTTCGTCTCCGGCGGCCCGATGGAAGCCGGCAAGACCAAGCTCGCGTCCCACGGACTCGACCTGGTTGACGCCATGGTGATCGCCGCCGATTCCAGCGCTTCTGACGAGAAGGTCGCGGAATACGAGCGCAGCGCCTGCCCGACCTGCGGTTCGTGCTCCGGCATGTTCACCGCCAACTCGATGAACTGCCTGGTAGAAGCCTTAGGTCTCGCCTTGCCGGGTAACGGTTCCACACTGGCCACCCACAGCGACCGCGAGCAACTGTTCCTGCAGGCCGGCCGCACCATCGTCGAGCTGTGCAAACGCTATTACACCGAGAACGATGAGTCGGTGCTGCCGCGCAACATCGCCAACTTCAAGGCGTTCGAGAACGCCATGACCCTGGACATCGCCATGGGCGGTTCCACCAATACCATCCTGCACTTGCTGGCCGCCGCCCAGGAAGCCGAGATCGACTTCGACCTGCGCGATATCGACCGCCTGTCCCGCCATGTGCCGCAACTGTGCAAGGTCGCGCCGAACATCCAGAAGTACCACATGGAAGACGTGCACCGCGCCGGCGGGATCTTCTCGATCCTCGGTTCCCTGGCCCGTGGCGGCCTGCTGCACACTGACCTGCCGACCGTGCACAGCAAGTCGATCGCCGAAGGCATCGCCAAATGGGACATCACCCAGACTGACGACGAAGCCGTGCACACCTTCTTCAAGGCCGGCCCGGCCGGCATCCCGACCCAGACCGCATTCAGCCAGTCGACCCGTTGGGACACTCTGGACGCCGACCGTGAAAACGGCTGTATCCGCAGTGTCGAGCACGCCTACTCCCAGGAAGGCGGCCTGGCCGTGCTGTACGGCAACATTGCCCTCGACGGCTGCGTAGTGAAAACCGCGGGTGTGGATGAGTCCATCCACGTCTTCGAAGGCCGCGCCAAGATCTACGAAAGCCAGGACAGCTCGGTACGCGGCATCCTCGCTGACGAAGTCAAGGAAGGCGACATCGTAATCATCCGCTACGAAGGCCCCAAAGGCGGCCCGGGTATGCAGGAGATGCTCTACCCCACGTCCTACCTGAAATCCAAAGGTCTGGGCAAAGCCTGCGCGCTGCTGACCGACGGGCGTTTCTCTGGCGGCACCTCGGGCCTGTCCATCGGCCACGCTTCCCCGGAAGCCGCTGCCGGTGGCGCGATTGGCCTGGTGCAGGATGGTGACAAGGTGCTGATCGACATTCCGAACCGCTCGATCAACCTGTTGATCAGCGATGAAGAACTGGCGGCACGCCGGGTTGAGCAGGACAAAAAGGGTTGGAAGCCGGTAGAAAAACGCCCGCGGAAAGTCACTACTGCGTTGAAGGCTTACGCATTGTTGGCCACCAGTGCCGACAAGGGTGCTGTACGTAACAAGGCAATGCTCGACGGCCTGTAAGCCCCGCGCATCAAAATGCCCCGCCAGATGCGGGGCATTTTTTTGCCTGGAGATAACCCTAGGAACAATGAAAGTCAAAATGTGGGAGGGGGCTTGCCCCGATGACGGTATTTCAGTTAGTCAATTTGTAGCTGACTCACCGCTATCGGGGGCAAGCCCCCTCCCACATTTTTGACCGCATTCAGTCTGTTATTGAATGTCCTCGGGCTTAACGATCACCCAGTTCTTGTCCGCAGTCACCGGCAGCCCTTCCTTGGCCTGCGCCGCCGCGTGCTTGGCGATCATGCCGTTAAGCTGGGTCATGTATTTGTCTTTACGGTTGATCCACAAATGGATGCCACCCTTGGCCACATCCACATCGTGGAACAGCATGTAACCATCGCTGGTCGGGGTATCACCGCCGACGATCACCGGCTTTTTCCACTCGTCGATGTAGGTGAGGATCGCCGCGTGCTTGCCGGCCATCCAGGTCGCCGGGGTCCACAGATAGGGCGTCAGCTCCAGGCCGAGGTTGGCCTTCTCGTCATATTTACCCGCGGTGATCTGCTTGCGTGCGGTGGTCAACTCGCCGGTCTTGCGGTCCTTGAGCATCGTGGTCACGCCGATGACGTTCTCGGGCTTTACGTTGTAGCCGTACTTCGGATCGGCCGCGACCATGCGCACCAGTTCCTCGGACGCGGCGGTCATCACATACACCTCGATGCCGTTTTCCATCAGTTTGTTGTAGAGCTCGGCCTGGCCAGTGAAGACTTTCGGTGGCTGTATCTCGGTTTTTTTCACCACGTCGCCTTCAAAATAGCTGACGGGTACGGGCTTGCCGGAGGCCATCAGCTCGTCGACCTGCACCTTGAGTTCCTTGAGGGTGAAGCCGGAAAAAATCTGCGCAACCCAAGGGTAGCAGACCATGTCGTCGACTTCGCACAGGCGGTAGTAGTAGCTGAACAGACTTTCCTTATGGTCGGCGGTGTCTTTGAAGGGGATAAGCTTGAGCGATGGGTCCATGGTTTCGCGGGTGATCAGGCCCTTGTTTTCCATGTACGGCAGCAGCGACTCTTCAAGGTCGTAGCGGTAGCTGGTGTTGTCCATGTCGAACACCGCATAGTTACCCTTGTTGGCGTTGGCGGCGATCATTTCGTTGAGTTGCTTGGCGGCCGGTGCCGGCCAATGTTTCAACTCGGTGGCGGCAAACGCCTGGCTGGCGAGTCCGAGGCAAAAGGCTGCGGATAAGAGTAGTTTCGGCGCGAGCTTCATAGGCGTTGTCTCCCTCAAGTGAAAGACATCGACGCTAACAAATCGGTATGACAGTTAGCGTCCGGGCACGACCGCTGACGTCGTGATTGCGCCAAGGGCATACGCCTGAGCGCCAAGCGCTTATTCCAAAAACGACAGTCACCATTCCATATTGGTATTAAATCAATATATTTCAAGCTGTTAGGCTTCCCGGTTCGCAATCGCAGGCTCACGCGATTGGCTGCCTTCTCAACGGAGCTTCAATGAATCTGCCCCTGATTCTCAATTTATTGGTGTTCGTGGCCCTCTTGCTGGGCCTGGCACAAACCCGTCGGACTAACTGGAGCCTGGCCAAGAAGGTCCTGTTCGCTTTGGTTCTGGGCGTGCTGTTCGGTGCGGCCTTGCACACCATCTATGGCGACGGCAATCCAGTGCTCAAAGCCTCCATCGGCTGGTTTGATCTGGTCGGCAATGGCTATGTGCAGTTGCTGCAAATGATCGTGATCCCGCTGGTGTTCGCTTCGATCCTCAGTGCCGTGGCGCGCCTGCATAACGCCTCGTCCCTGGGCAAGATCAGCTTCCTGACCATCGGCACGCTGTTGTTTACCACGGCCATCGCGGCGCTGATCGGCATCGGCCTGACCAACCTGTTCGGCCTCACCGCCGAGGGCCTGGTGGCCGGCACCCAGGAAATGGCGCGCCTGCAAGTGATCCAGAGTGATTACGCAGGCAAGGTCGCCGACCTGAATATCCCGCAGTTGCTGCTGTCGTTCGTGCCGGCCAACCCGTTCGCCGACCTGGCCCGGGCCAAGCCGACGTCGATCATCAGCGTGGTGATTTTTGCCGCGTTCCTCGGGGTAGCCGCGCTGCAACTGCTCAAGGATGATGTGGAAAAGGGCCAGAAGGTCATCAACGCCATCGACACCCTGCAAGCCTGGGTGATGCGCCTGGTGCGCCTGGTGATGAAGCTGACCCCGTACGGCGTGTTGGCGCTGATGACCAAGGTGGTCGCCGGTTCCAACCTGCAAGACATCATCAAGCTGGGCAGTTTCGTGGTGGTGTCGTACCTGGCCCTGGGCCTGATGTTTGTGGTGCACGGCCTGCTGCTGTCGTTGGCCGGGATCAACCCGCTGCGCTTTTTCCGCAAGGTGTGGCCGGTACTGACCTTTGCCTTCACCAGCCGCTCCAGCGCCGCCTCGATCCCCTTGAGTATTGAAGCGCAGACCCGCCGCCTGGGTATCCCCCAGTCGATCGCCGGTTTCGCCGCTTCGTTTGGCGCGACCATCGGCCAGAACGGTTGCGCCGGTCTTTACCCGGCGATGTTGGCGGTGATGGTCGCACCGACCGTAGGCATCAACCCGTTGGATCCACTGTGGATCGCGACCCTGGTGGCGATTGTGACCTTGAGTTCGGCGGGCGTCGCCGGTGTGGGCGGTGGTGCGACCTTTGCCGCGCTGATCGTACTGCCGGCCATGGGCTTGCCGGTGTCACTGGTGGCGTTGCTGATTTCGGTGGAACCACTGATCGACATGGGCCGTACAGCGTTGAACGTGAATGGTTCGATGACGGCGGGGGCGATTACCAGCCAGATCATGGGGCAGACGGATAAAGCGTTGCTGGATGCCGATGAGCATGCCGAGTTAGCGCAGGTCTGATAGACCGCTATCGCAGGCAAGCCAGCTCCCACATTTGAATGTATTCACACATCAAAATGTGGGAGCTGGCTTGCCTGCGATGCTTTTAGGCTTTTTCCCACACTTCGAAGTTGTAGGCCGGTTTATCACCTTCGGCCGGATTCTCGACATTCGACACCAGCTTCCACTGGTTCCTATCAAACTCTGGAAACCACGCATCCCCTTCCGGGCTCAGCGCCACCCGCGTCAGGTACAGGCGATCGGCCTGCTGCAGTCCCTGCGCATACAACTGCGCACCGCCGATCAACATCAGCTCGTCCACGCCTTGGGCCTTGGCCCACTCCTCGGCACGCTCCACCGCTGCTTCCAATGACGGAAAAACTTGCGCACCTTCAAGCGTCAGATCGGTCTGACGGCTGACCACTATGTTCAAGCGCCCTGGCAGCGGTCGACCCAGGGAATCCCAGGTCTTGCGCCCCATGATGATCGGCTTGCCGAGCGTGGTGGCCTTGAAATACTTGAAATCCCCCGGCAAATGCCAGGGCATGCTGTTGTCGACGCCGATCACGCGGTTTTCACCGAGGGCTGCGATCAGGCTTAAAGGGAGAGTTTTTTTCATGGCGACGAGAATACCAGAGCCGCGAGTCAGCGGTTATGCTCCACCTTCACTGAAACAACAGGATGGCGCGTGACTGCACTGACTCCTCTGCACACACTCTGGCTGACAGAAGCCGTGCGCCTGCGTGAAGAACACGCCGGCCCCCTGGAAGACCTGGAAGCCAACCGCCTGGCCCGCACGGCCGGGGGCGACCTGTCGACGCGTATTACCCAACGCGCCTTGCACCTGGCCGAGCGCGATGGCCTGACCGGTGCCCTCACACGCTGGCTGCAAGGCGCGCGCCTGGCGCTTATATTACTGGCGGTCGTGGCCGTGATCAGTGGCGCCGGCCTGGCATTCGCTGCGCTGGGCAATGGCCTGACGCCGGTGAACGTGTTCTGGGCCCTGGGCAGCCTGCTCGGGTTGAACCTGATCCTGCTGGTCAGTTGGGCCCTGGGGCTGCTGTTTGCTGGCGAACACAGCGCCAGCCTTGGGCGCCTGTGGTTATGGCTCAGCGAGAAACTGGCGCGTGACGCCAAAGCCGCACAATTGGCGCCAGCGTTGCTGCTGTTGTTGCAACGGCAAAAACTCAATCGCTGGGCGGTGGGTGTGTTGGTCAACAGCCTGTGGCTGCTGGCGTTGCTCAGCGCCATGGTGATCCTGCTGACCCTGCTCGCCACCCGTCGTTACGGCTTTGTGTGGGAAACCACCATTCTCGGCGCCGACACGTTTGTCGCCGTGACCCAGGCCCTCGGCAGCCTGCCCGCTTTGCTGGGTTTCAATGTGCCAACCGTCGACATGATCCGCGCCAGCGGTGATTCAGCCCTGAATATCGAAAACGCCCGCCAAGCCTGGGCCGCCTGGCTGGTGGGCGTGTTGCTGGTCTACGGCCTGCTGCCCCGATTGATCCTCGCCCTGTTCTGCCTGTGGCGCTGGAAAATCGGGCGTGCGGCGTTGCGCCTGGACCTCAACCTGCAAGGCTACGCCCAACTGCGCGAACGCCTGATGCCTAGCAGCGAACGGCTTGGGGTCAACGATGCCGCGCCCGAACAGCTGCACCACGTCAGCGGCGGCGTCAGCGAGATGGACAGCGACGGCGCCTTGCTGGTGGCCATCGAACTCGACGATCACTACCCGTGGCCACCCAAACTGCCCAGCAACGTTAAAAACGCCGGCATCCTCGACAGCCGTGAATCGCGGAACAAGCTGCTGGAACAACTCAGCCGTTTCCCGCCCGCACGTCTGGTCATCGTCTGCGACCCGCGCCGCTCGCCGGACCGTGGCAGCCTGGCGTTGATCGCCGAACTGGCGCGCAGCGCCACCGCCACCCGTGTATGGCTGCTGCAAGCGCCGCCCGGCCAGGCGCTGGACGCCGAACGCCTGGGTGACTGGCACACCGCACTGCAACAACTTGAGCTGCCGTTTGCCGATTGCGCACCGCTGAACTGGCTGGAGACCGGGCATGACTAAACCGCTGAAACTCGCCGTGGTCGGCCATACCAATGTCGGCAAGACCTCACTGCTGCGCACCCTCACCCGTGACGTGGGCTTCGGCGAAGTCTCCCATCGCCCCAGCACCACGCGGCATGTCGAAGGCGCGCGCTTGTCGGTGGATGGCGAAGCCTTGCTGGAGCTGTACGACACGCCCGGCCTGGAAGACGCCATCGCCCTGCTCGACTATCTGGAGCGCCTGGATCGCCCCGGTGAACGCCTGGACGGTCCCGCTCGCCTGGCGCGTTTTCTGGAGGGCAGCGAAGCGCGCCAGCGTTTCGAACAGGAAGCCAAGGTGTTGCGCCAATTGCTGGCCTCGGACGCCGGCCTGTATGTGATCGACGCCCGCGAGCCGGTGCTGGCCAAGTACCGCGATGAGCTGCAAGTGCTGGCCAGTTGCGGCAAACCCTTGTTGCCGGTGCTCAACTTCGTCACCAGCAGCGACCAGCGCGAGCCGGACTGGCGCGAAGCCCTGGCCCGCCTCGGCCTGCACGCGCTGGTGCGCTTCGACAGCGTGGCGCCGCCGGAAGACGGTGAACGTCGCCTGTATGAAAGCCTGGCCCTGCTGCTGGAAAACTCCCGCCCGCAGTTGGAACGCCTGATCCTCGATCAAGAGGCCCAACGCCAGGCCCGCCAGCAAAGCGCCGCACGCTTGATCGCCGAACTGCTGATCGACTGCGCGGCCTGCCGTCGCAGCGTCGTCACCGAAGATGAACAGCAAGCCATCGGCGATCTGCGCAAAGCGGTGCGCCAACGGGAACAAAAGTGCGTTGAAGCCCTGCTCAAACTGTTCGGCTTTCGCCCACAGGATGCCGCCGCCAGTGATCTACCGTTGCTTGACGGTCGCTGGGGCGATGACTTGTTCAACCCCGAAACCCTCAAGCAACTTGGCGTACGGGTCGGTGGCGGAATCGCCGCCGGTGCCGCTGCCGGTGCTGGCGTGGACCTCCTGGTCGGCGGCCTGACCCTTGGCGCTGCGGCACTGGCCGGCGCTATCGCCGGTGGCGCCCTGCAAACCGCACGCAGCTACGGCAGCCGCCTGCTGGGCAAGATCAAAGGCCAACGCGAGCTGACCGTCGACGACAGCGTGCTGCGCCTGCTCGCCTTGCGCCAACGTCAGTTGCTCAAGGCCCTTAGTTTGCGCGGGCATGCGGCGATGCATAGCATCAAGGTCGACACGCCCCAGGACAAAACCTGGCGCGAGGGCAAGCTGCCCGACGCGCTGCACAAGGCCCGCGCCTATCCGCAATGGTCATCCCTCAACCCCCACGCCAAGCTGAGCCAGGCCGAGCGTCAGGAACAGGTCGAAACATTGGCTGAACAGCTCAACGAAGCGTGACGCGCTTAAAGCGCTCACCAATTCAACCCCAGGAACGCCTTGCATAGCGAGCGAACCAGTTCTTTATCAGCGTTTTCAGCTACCCCGTTGCGGTCGATATCACTATTGGTGGTAGCGGTTTCCAACACGCTGTCGCTGTCGACGTCATAGTCCATGGTTCTGGAGACCAGTAATGTTTTCCCCTCGGACACCTTGCTCTCACGGAACTCCAGCCTCACCGAATCCGGCCGTCCCGCGTCGCTGAAATCATCCACATAGATGACGAGCGCACACTGCCAATGGCTTGCCGGGTTAAACCAATTGAGTTTCACGAAGCTGTCGGCGAAAGTCGCGATCCGGCGCTTATCCAGGTCCAGCGAACCGGGTTTACTATGCCCTCCCCATTTTGCATTCGAGGTCATTTCCTGTCCGACGATATCGTGGATCAGCTCATCGGGACGACCCGGCCGTTGCTGATAGAAATGCAAAATGACCGTATCGGCATGACCGTTGCCTTGCAGGTCTTGGGCGATGGCTTTCAAATAGTGCATCAGTGTTGCTCTCTTAATGGGTGAAGCAAGCACCTTAGTGAGGTAACAACAAGGGCTCCAGGTGGCGTATCGGCTTATTGTGTAAGGCCCATCTTCGCTGCCAGTAGCCTCGCCGCCTTGGCCTTGAGTACATCAAGGTCGAGCACCGGGCTCATCACGTCTCTCCCCACAAGGTACTGATATTTCGCTCGGCCATCGCCGGCCCCACGCTCATGCCCACGCCGGTGTGCATCAACGCAGCGCTGACACCGGATGCTGCCTGCACAAACGAGAACGGCCCGGGCCCGCGAGCGCCGTAGACGCCTTGCCAGCGTTCGACCACCTGGATTTTGCAGCCCAGGGTCTGTTCGGCCAGCTCGATCATCCAGTCATCTACCTGCTCGGCATTGAAGGGCGACGGGTCGCTGTCGTAATGGTGGGAGTCACCGATGATCAGTTCGCCATGGGGTGTAGGGCTGATCAACAGGTGAATGCCGTGTTCCTGCAGATGCGGCGTTTCGCGCAGGATCTGCGCCTGCACTGCGGCAGCCTCCGGCAGGTCGGCGAAGGCGCCGTAGTGCACGCAGCTCAGGCCGGTGAGCAGGGCGTGTTGCAGGTTCAGGTTGACCACCGGCCGGGCGCGCAGCATTTGCAGGCGGCAGGTTTGCGGGTTGAGCGGGGCGATGGATTCGGCCAACAGGGTCTGATAGTCGTGGCCGGAGCAGACGATGATCTGCTCGCCGCGAAAGCTGCCGGCCGTGCTGTGCAATTGGCCCGGTTCGACGTCGCGTACCAGCGTGGAGAAATGAAACTCCACGTTCAGGTGCTGGCTCAGGTAATGGATCAGCGCCGGGATCGCCTCGCGGGAATACAGTTGCTGATCGTCCTTGCCGTGCAGCGCCGCGCGGTGGTGGCGGAACTGGCCGGCATACAGGTCCTTCATCGCAGCGCCTTGCAGCAGCTCGACGTTGTAGCCGTGTTCGCGGGCACGCCCGGCGCAGAAGGCTTCGAGCAGATGTTCTTCAGCTTCCGTGCGGGCAAACAGGTAAGAACCATTGCGCTTGAGCGCAAGGCCCGCCGTTTGCGCCCATTGGCCCCAGATCTCGCGGCTCTGGCGGGCCAGGTCCAGCATCGGCCCCGGCGGCTGGCCGGTGACCAGGGCTTGGCCGAAGTTACGCACAGAAGCGCCCAATGGCGTGGCGCTGCGCTCGAACACCTTGACCTTGAGGCCGCGCTTGGCGGCGGCATAAGCGTGGGACAGGCCGAGGATGCCGGCGCCGATGATCAGCAGGTCGCTGTGGTGTGTCATGGAGTGATGTCCTGAATTCGAAGCCACTATCGCAGGCAAGCCAGCTCCCAAATTTTGATGTGTGAATACCTTCAAATGTGGGAGCTGGCTTGCCTGCGAAGGGGCCATAAGCCCTAACGAAAACCTTACTGACCCGCCACCTTCTCCGACTTACCGTCATAGCGCTTGCGCCATTCAGTCAGGATGCTGTCGCGGTTTTTCGAGGCCCAGGCAAAGTCGTTCTTGATCAGGCGCTGCTCGTAGTCGGCCGGCAATTCGGTCTGCGGCTTGGCGATACCCGGCTGAGCGAGGATGGCGAAGTTAGCCTTGTACAGCTCCATCGCCGCTGGGCTGGCGGAAAAGTCAGCGAGTTTTTTTGCCGCATCGGCGTGTGCGCTGCCCTTGACTACGGCGGTGGCTTCGATCTCCCAGCCCAGGCCCTCTTTCGGCAGGATGATCTCCAGCGGCGCACCCTGGCGTTTGAGCTGAACCGCCGGGTATTCAAAGGAAATACCAATCGGGAACTCACCGGACGCCGCCAACTTGCACGGCTTGGAGCCGGAGTGAACGTACTGGCCGATGTTCTGGTGCAGGTCGTCCATGTACTGCCAGCCCTGCTTCTCGCCGAAGGTCTGCAACCAGGCGCTGACATCCAGGAAGCCGGTGCCGGAGGACGCCGGGTTAGGCATGACGATCTTGCCCTTGTACTCAGGCTTGGTCAGGTCCTGCCAGCTCACCGGTTTGGTCAGGCCCTGCTTTTCGGCTTCGATGGTGTTGAAGCAGATGGTCGCAGCCCACACGTCCATGCCCACCCAGGCGGGCGGGTTGGCGGCGTCTCGGTAGTTTTTGCCGATCTTGTCCAAATCCTTGGGCGCGTAGTTGTCCAACATGCCTTGCTGATCGAGGATCGCCAGGCTGGAGGCGGCCAGGCCCCACACCACGTCAGCCTGCGGGCGGTCTTTTTCAGCCAGCAGCTTGGCGGTGATAATGCCGGTGGAATCGCGTACCCACTTGATCTCGATGTCGGGGTTGGCCTGCTCGAAGGCTTTTTTGTAGGTCTTCAATTGCTCGGCTTCGAGGGCCGTGTACACGGTCAACTCGGTCTTGGCGAAGGCATTCAGGCTGAATGCCGTGAGTACCGCAGCGACCAGCGCCAGGGGCTTGAACATGGAGCACCTCCTTCAGGGATGTTTTATTGGCCGGGCGCGGTCTGGCGCCAGGCTTGGGAGCGACGCAGCGCGCCACGTGAGGCCCACGCCAGCAACAGCGAGACGCCGACTGAGGTGAACAGGATCAGGGTCGACATGGCCGCCGCGCCGCCCACGTTGCCGGCGTCGTCCATGTTCAGCACGGCGACGGCGGCGAGGATGGTGTCGGGGCTGTAGAGAAAGATCGCGGCGGACACGGTGGTCATCGCCGACACAAACAGGTAGCGCAGGATATCCAGCAGCGCCGGCAGGCAGATCGGCACCGTGACGCGCCAATAGTGGCGGTACAACGGCGCCTTGAGCGACAACGCCGCCGCTTCGAACTCGGCGTCCAGCTGGCGCAGGGCGGTGGTCGCGGTCATCTGCGCGGTGGTCAGGTAGTGCGCAATGGTGCACACCACCAGCAACGCCATGCTCCCGTAGAACACGTGCAGCGGGTTGCCGTTGAGGTTGAAAAAGAACACGTAGCCCAAGCCGAGCACCAGCCCCGGCACCGCCATCGGTACGAAGCTGAGCATGCGCAGCGCCAGGTTCAGGCCCTTCTGGCCCTTGGTCTTCTCCATCAGGTACGCACCGGTGAAGATCAACACACTGCCGATCAACGCCGTGCACAGCGCCATGGTCAGGCTGTTGCGGTAGGCCAGCCAGCCGCCGCCGGCAGTGTCTTCGAACTGATAGTGGTTGAGCGATAGCGACAGGTTGTACGGCCAGAACTTCACCAGCGACGAATACACCGCCATGCCGAACACCAGCAACAACACTGCGCAAATCAGCAACACGATGGCCAGGTAGCAACCGTCGCGCAGCCGCGATGGCGCAGGCAGAAACACCTGGGCGCGACCGCTCATCGAGTCGCCATGCCGACGGCGCAACCAGGCATCCACGCCAAAGCTGAACAGTGCCGGTAGCAGCAACACCATGCCGATCAACGCGCCGCGCCCGAACTGTTGCTGACCGACCACCGCCTTGTAGGCTTCCAGCGCCAACACCTGGTAATCACCGCCCACCACCACCGGCACACCGAAGTCGGTGATGGTCAGGGTAAACACCAGGCAGAACGCGGCGAACACCGCCTGGCGCGTGGCCGGCCAGGTGATGCTGCGAAACGCCCGGGCCGGGCTGGCGCCCATGCTCGACGCCGCATCGAACAAGCGTGCATCCGCCAGGGACAGCGCCGAGAGCAAGATCATCAAGGCATGGGGAAAGGTGTAGATCACTTCACCGAGCACAATGCCCCAGAAGCCGTAGATATTGTCCGAGAGCAAACCGCGCAACATGCCCTGGTTGCCGAACAGATAGACCAGGGCAATGCCCGGCAGCATCGACGGCGCCATCAAGGGCAGCAATGACAAACCGCGCCAGACGGTCTTGCCAGGAATCAACGTGCGTTGCAGGGCGTAGGCAAACAGGTAAGCCAGCGGTACGACGATGGCCGCCACACTGAGGGAAACTTTCAGGCTATTTCCCAGCAACCAGTGGAAGTTGGCGCTGGTCAACAGTTCCCGCGCTGCCACCAGGCCACCGCCCTGCCCGGCTTCGCTGCTGAAGCCGCGCCAGAAGATCGCCAGCAACGGCAGCAGGACCGCCACCACCAACAGGCCGAGCCAGAGCCATTTGCCGCCGACCACAAAGAGGCGGTCGCCCCACTCGGCGCGGGACACCTGACGCGGTACCGGCAATGTCATGACGGCGGCCATCTCAGGCAAACACCTGCAGGCTGCGCGGCGGCAAGGCCACCCAGATGTCCTGGGCGCCCAGGCGCGGCATGGCTTCGGGTGCCAGTTCGGCCAGCAACGGATGGCCCGGCAACTGTTCCAGCTCAAAGCTCATGCGGCAGCGGTTGCCGAGGAAAGTAATTTCGCGAACCTTGGCCGGGAACAGGTTCTCTTCATGCACCGTCGGGTTGACGCTGATCGCTTCCGGGCGACAGAACAGGCGGCCGGACCGGGCCACACCGGCATCGTCGGCCAGGCGCATATTCATTCCGCCGACCTGGGCATGGCTGGCGCTGCTACGGCTGAACGGCAACCAGTTGCCCTGGCCGACAAACTCGGCCACGAACGGCGTGGCCGGGCGGTCGTAGATCTCCTGGGGCGTGGCGTACTGCTCAACCTTACCGTTATTCATCACGGCAATGCGGTCGGCCATCAACATGGCTTCGTCCTGGTTGTGGGTCACCATCAAGGTGGTAATACCCAGGCGCCGCTGCAATTGGCGCAGCTCGGTGCACAAATGCTCGCGCACACGGGCGTCGAGGGCCGACATCGGTTCATCCAGCAGCAACAGCGAAGGAGCCGGCGCCAATGCCCGGGCCAGGGCCACCCGTTGCTGCTGGCCGCCGGAGAGTTGACCGGGGTATTTCTTTTCGCTGCCGACCAGGCCGACGAGTTCAAGCATCTGCCCGACGCGCTTGCGCACTTCATCGCGGCCGCTGCCTGTGAGGCCGTAGCCAATGTTTGCTTCAACCGTGAGATTGGGGAACAACGCGTAGGACTGAAACAGGATGCCGTAGTCTCGCGCCTGGGGCGGCAGCAGGGAAACGTCCCGCTCGCCCAGGTAAAGCTCACCGCTGTCCTGACGCTCCAGGCCGGCGATGCAGCGCAACAACGTGGTCTTGCCGCAACCGGACGGGCCCAGCAGGCACACCAGCTCGCCGGCGGCGACGTCCAGGGACACGTTGTCCAGCGCGGTGAAAGCGCCAAAGCGTTTCTGGATCCCGCGCACCTTCATGGGCGCGCCGGGTTGGGTCAGGGCTGTGTTCATGCAAGGCACCTCATCGAACGGATGAAGGCCATGCTAGGGAGGCAATGCGTAGTTGGTGTGGCAGAAAGGCAAAACGGGGTGATAGTGGTATTGGTGGATTTGTGTAGGACTCATGGAGATGAGTTGCCTGGCCTACCGCAATCGGGAGCAAGCCCCCTCCCACAGTTGACCGGGTTCCAACATGAGAATGCGGTCAAAATGTGGGAGGGGGCTTGCTCCCGATTGGCCCTCAAGCCAGCCGCAGAACTTAAATTGGCGACATTTCCTGAGCCAGGCCAAGGAATGCCGCCGGCAGCCGTGCACCTTTACGCTCTTTGAGGCAATACAGATACTCCGGAATCTGCGGCGCATTCTCGATGGTCAGCACACGCAATTGCGGATCATGGGGCACTTCCTGGCGAGCGATGATGCTGATGCCGATATTGCGCAGCACCGCCTCGCGAATCGACTCACGGCTGCCAATCTCCAGCAACGGCCCATACCCCACGCCGCCGCTTTTCAACAGTTCTTCGGTCAGCCTGCGGGTGGTGGAGCCGGCTTCACGCATCAACAGCGTGTGCCCGGCCAGCGCGCTCAACGACACATGCTCAAGCTTGGCCAACGGGTGATTGCGATGTACCGCCAGCACCAGCGGGTCGGTGCCCAGCACGCGGCGGATCAGGCGCGGGTCGTCCAGCAATTGCGAAGAGGCCGCAACGTCGACGCGGTAATCATCCAACGCTTCGAGCACCTGCTGGGAGTTGCCGATTTCCACCGACACTTCCACGTGCGGCAGGCGTTCACGAAAGGCCTTGACCAGGTCGAGAATGTAATACGGCGCCGTCGCGGCAATCCGCAGCGCGCCCTGGACCTGACCATTGTTGCGCAGGAAAAACTCGATATCCGCTTCCTGCTGCAACAGCGTCTTGACCATCGGCAACAGCCGCGCACCTTCGTCGCTGACCGTCAGGCGACGGCCGCCGCGATAGAACAGCTCAACGCCGTATTGGCTTTCCAGATTGCGAATCTGGGTGGTCACCGTGGGCTGGCTCAGGCCGAGTTTTTTCGCCGCCTGGGTGATACTGCCCAGGCGGGCGACCATGAAAAACGCCTTTAACTCAGCACTCAGCACACCACCCTCTCATCCTCTATTTGCGCAACAGGCGCAGGCCATTGAACACCACCAGCAAACTCACGCCCATGTCGGCGAACACCGCCATCCACATGGTCGCCATGCCCATGAAGGTCACGGCCAGGAAAATTGCCTTGATCACCAGCGCCAGGGCGATGTTCTGCTTGAGGATACTCGACGTTTGGCGCGACAGCCGAATGAAAGCCGGAATCTTGCGCAGATCATCATCCATCAGCGCCACGTCGGCGGTCTCGATGGCGGTGTCGGTGCCTGCTGCAGCCATGGCGAAGCCGATCTCGGCACGGGCCAGAGCCGGGGCGTCATTGATGCCATCACCGACCATGCCCACCCGATGGCCTTGGCCGTATAGGGTTTCGATAGCTTGCAGCTTGTCGGTGGGCAACAGGTCACCCTGGGCCTGGTCGATGCCGACTTGGGTCGCAATCGCCTGGGCGGTGTGGGTGTTGTCGCCGGTGAGCATCAGGGTTTTGATGCCCAGGTCGTGAAGTTGCTGGATGGCTTCGCGGCTACTGTCCTTGACCGTGTCGGCCACGGCGAAAAGCGCCAGGGGGCCGGACTTGTCCAGCAGTAGCACGACGGACTTGCCTTGTTTTTCCAGGGCGAAGAGTTTTTCTTCCAGCGCCTCTGAGCACAGGCCGAGGTCTTCCACCAGGCGGTGGTTGCCCAAGTGATAGGTCTGGCCGTTGATGTCGCCGCGCACACCGCGCCCGGCCAGGGCCTCGAAGTTATCCACAGCATGAATTGGCAGGTTTTTATCCACAGCCGCGCTGGCAATCGCCAGGGACACCGGGTGGTCGGAACGCCCCGCCAAACTGGCAGCCAGGGCCGGGGCGCTGCCTTCAAGATTCGGGAACAGCGGCAGGTAATCGGTTTGCACCGGTTTGCCGTGGGTGATGGTGCCGGTCTTGTCGAGCGCCAGGTAGTCGAGCTTGTAACCGCCCTCCAGGTACACGCCGCCCTTGATCAGGATGCCTTTGCGCGCTGCGGCGGCCAGGCCGCTGACGATGGTCACCGGTGTGGAGATCACCAAGGCACACGGGCATGCCACCACCAGCAGCACGAGGGCGCGATAGATCCAGTCGAACCACACGCCCGCCATGAACAGCGGCGGAATCACCGCCACACCCAGGGCAAACAGGAACACCGCCGGGGTGTAGACCTTGGAAAAACTGTCGACAAAGCGCTGGGTCGGCGCCCGTGCGCCTTGGGCTTGTTCCACGGCGTGGATGATTCGCGCCAGGGTCGAGTTGTTGGCCGCCGCAGTGACTTTGTACTCCAGGGAACCGGCCTGGTTGATGGTGCCGGCGAAGACTTTATCGCCGATGGTCTTTTCAATCGGCAGGCTTTCCCCGGTGATAGGTGCCTGATCGATGGTGGATTGACCGGCAGTGACTTCACCGTCCAGGCCGATACGCTCGCCGGGTTTTACTCGAACGATCGCACCAAGCTCAATGCTTTTGACCTCTTGTTCCATCCATGAACCGTCAGCCTGGCGCACGGTGGCCTGCTCCGGGGTCATCTGCATCAAGCCGCTGATGGCATTGCGCGCCCGGTCCAGGGACTTGGCTTCAATCAACTCGGCCACGGTAAACAGGAACATCACCATCGCCGCTTCCGGCCACTGACCAATCAGGATGGCGCCGGTCACCGCGATGCTCATCAGCGCGTTGATGTTCAGGTTGAGGTTTTTCAGGGCAATCCAGCCCTTTTTGTAGGTGGTCAAGCCGCCGCTGAGGATCGACACCAGCGCCACCAGTGCGATCACCCAAGTCGGTACCACACCGGTGAAGTGCAGCACTTCGGCACCCAGGGCGCCCACGCCCGACACTGCCAATGGCCACCAATGCTTCTTGGCCGGCGGCGCGGCGGTGGGGCTGCCTTCCTCGATAGGGTCGGCCTGCATACCGATGGACTTGATCGCCGCAATGATCGGCGCCGTGCTCGGCAGGTCATGGGTGACACCGAGGATGCGGTTGATCAGGTTGAATTCCAGTTGCTGCACGCCGGCGAGCTTGCCCAGTTTGTTCTGGATCAGCGTCTGCTCGGTGGGGCAGTCCATGGCTTCGATGCGGAAAGTGCTCAGGCGCGAGCCCGCGGTGGGCGCTTCGCTCAGGGTCACCACGGCAGGCCCGGCAGCGCCGGAACAGCAGGAGCCTGAGTGGCCGTGGCTATCCACCGGCGTGAGTTTTGCCGGGGCGTGATCACGTGGGTGATCGTGACCATGATCGTGCGGGTGGTCATGAGCATGGTCATGATCGTGCTTGTGGTCGTGCTTGTGCGGGGTGTGAATGGAGTGGCTCATCAGGTCGCGTCCGTAAAGGTGCCTGTTGCCAAGTAAAGACCCTGTAGCCACTATAGGGTCAAGCACCCATTTGGAGATTGCTGCGATGAAGATCGGCGAACTGGCCAAACTCACCGACTGCCCGGTGGAAACCATCCGTTATTACGAGAAGGAAAGCCTGCTGCCACCGCCTGCGCGCACTGAGGGCAACTACCGGGTCTATACCCAGGCGCACACCGAGCGGCTGATCTTTATTCGCAACTGCCGCAGCCTGGACATGACCCTCGAAGAAATCCGCAGCCTGTTAGGGCTACGCGACAGCCCCCAGGACCAGTGCGAAAGCGTGAATGCGTTGATCGACGAACATATCCACCACGTGAAAGCGCGGATCGACGGATTGTTGGCCTTGCAGGAACAACTGCTGGACCTGCGCCAACGTTGCGGCGGTGGGAACCAGTGCGGGATCTTGCAGCAGTTGGAAGTCAGCGGCGGGATTGCGGCCAGTGAGGCCGAGCCTTCGCATGTGGGCCGAAGCCACGGCCACTAAACTCAAGCGAACACGCAACCCATGTGGGAGCTGGCTTGCCTGCGATAGCGGCGGGCCCGCGACATTGATGTCGCCTGACACTCCGCTATCGCAGGCAAGCCAGCTCCCACAGTTTTTTACCGCGATGGGCCGTTAGATAGCCACGTCGGCCTTGATGCTCGGGTCGGCGTCGTAGCCCACGATCTCGAAGTCTTCGAACTTGTAGTCGTAGATCGAAGCAGGCTTGCGCTTGATCACCAGCTCCGGCAGCTTTTTCGGCGTGCGCGCCAACTGGGTCTGGATCTGTTCCATGTGGTTGCTGTAAGCGTGGGTGTCGCCAGTGGTGACAATGATCTCGTGAGGGATCAGGTCGCATTGCTGGGCCAGCATATGGGTCAGCAACGCCAGCGCGGCGGTGTTATACGGCAGCCCCAGGAATACGTCAGAGCTGCGGATATACAGCTGCATCGACAGATGGCCGTCATGCACGAACGCCTGATACAGCAAGTGGCACGGCGGCAGGGCTTGCTTGCCGTTGCGCGCGTTTTCCTGCGGGCTCTGGGTTTCGTCCGGCAGGTATTCGACGTTCCAGCCGTGGAACAGGATGCGGCGGCTGTTGGGGTTGGTCTTGAGCGTGTGCACCATGTAGTCGATCTGGTTGATCGTGCCGCCATCTTTGGTCGGCCAGGCGGTCCACTGCTCGCCGTACACCGGGCCCAGGTCACCGTCTTCGGTAGCCCACTCATCCCAGATCTTCACGCCATTTTCGTTGAGCCATTTGATGTTGGTGTTGCCGCTCAACATCCAGATCAGTTCGTTGGCGATGCTTTTGAAGTGCAGTTTCTTGGTGGTCAGCAGCGGGAAGCCGTCGGCCAGGTTATGCCGATACTGACGGGCGAACACGGCCTTGGTGCCGGTGCCGGTACGGTCGCCCTTGGTCAGGCCATTGGTCACGACGTCGTGCAGCAGTTCGAGATATTGCTTCATTTGAGTACCTGTATCGTTGAAGCCGAGGCGGGCAAACCTCGGCGTTCGAATTTAAAGCGCGGCGTTCTTCAGCGGCTGCGGGCGGTTGTAAGCCCACCACAACATGCCCAGGCCCGCCAGGATCATCGGCAGGCTGAGCACCTGACCCATGGTCAGCCAGCCCCACGCCAGGTAGCCCAACTGCGCATCCGGCACCCGAACGAACTCGACGATAAAGCGGAAAATCCCGTAGAACAGCGCGAACATACCCGACACGGCCATGGTAGGGCGTGGCTTGCGCGAGAAGAGGTAAAGAATAAGAAACAGCGCCACACCTTCCAACGCGAACTGATACAGCTGCGACGGGTGGCGCGGCAGTTGCGCCGGGTCGCTGAACGGCGGGAACACCATGGCCCACGGCACGTCGGTCGGCTTGCCCCACAACTCGGCGTTGATAAAGTTGCCAATGCGCCCGGCACCCAGGCCGATCGGCACGAACGGCGCCACAAAATCCATCAACTGGAAGAACGACTTGCCGTTGCGGCGCCCGAACCACCACGCAGCGATCATCACGCCGACAAACCCGCCGTGGAATGCCATGCCGCCCTTCCACACTTCGAAAATCAGCGTCGGGTTGGCGATATACGCAGACAGGTCGTAGAACAGCACATACCCCAGGCGCCCGCCGACGATCACCCCCATCGACATCCAGAACACCATGTCGGAGAGCTTCTCCTTGGTCCAGGTCGGGTCGAAACGGTTCAGGCGCCGGGAAGCCAACAGCCAGGCACCGCCGATGCCGATCAGGTACATCAACCCGTACCAATGGATTTTCAGCGGACCAATGGCCAGGGCCACCGGGTCGATCTGCGGGTAAGGCAGCATTGCGACTCCTCGTTAAAACATTTAGTCATGACGCACCGGACCATGCCGATGTGCGATTAAGCCTGCGTTACAGCGGCGAGATCAAATTAAGAAGTTCACATACACGCCAAATAGCCCGGCATGTTAACGGATGGAAGGTGAACGGCCCAACTTCGTTACGATGGAACGCCTGCACATCTGTGGGTAGAGTGGCAAAAACACAAAAGGGGTCACCCGATGTGCCTGATTGTTTTCGCCTGGCGACCAGGCCATGCCCAACCGCTGATCGTCGCGGCCAACCGCGATGAGTTCTATGCCCGCCCCAGCCTGCCGCTGGCCCAGTGGCTGGATGCGCCGCAGGTCTATGCTGGCCGCGATCAGGAGGCCGGGGGCACTTGGTTGGGTGTAAACGCGGATGGGCGTTTTGCTGCGCTGACCAATATCCGCGACCCGCACCAGCCACCGGCACGCAAGTCGCGGGGCGAGCTGGTGGCGCGCTTTCTAAGTGGATCGCTGCCCATTGATGACTATTTAGCCGACGTTAACGGACGCTCGATTGAATATGCCGGGTTTAACCTGCTGGTTGGCACACGGGATGAGCTGTGGCATTACAACGCCAATGATACCGAGCCGACGTTGCTGGCAGCGGGAGTCTATGGGCTGTCCAATGCCGGGCTGGATACGCCGTGGCCGAAGTTGCTCAAAGCCAAGGCTGCGCTCAGCGCGTTATTGGAAGACCCACAGCCGGAAGCCTTGCTGGGGATTTTGAGCGATCCGCAGACTGCCCCGTTCGCTGAACTGCCGGACACCGGCGTAGGCCTGGCGACCGAAAGCCTGCTGTCGAGTGTGTTTATCGCCAGCCCCAGTTACGGGACACGGGCGAGCACGGTGCTGATTGTGAATGCCGATGGGACGCGCAGGATGCTGGAGCGTAGCTTTGGCCCGCACGGCGGGCGGCTGGGCGAAGTCGAACTGGAAATCTGACGGCGCTTGGACTGACGTCATCGCAGGCAAGCCAGCTCCCACATTTGGAATGCAGTTCCCTGTGGGAGCTGGCTTGCCTGCGATCAAGGCGCCTCGTTCTAGAGGGTTTTCGCCGAGGCCGGGTTGATCATCCGGGTCAGCCCGAGGTTCTTCAGCGCCAACTGCAACGAGCTGTGGATAACTTGCGGGTTGTCGATGGTCATCAACTGCGCGAGCAAATCCTTGGCCATGCCCAGGTCAACCTGGCGCAACATCCACTTCACCTTCGGCAAGTTGGTGGCGTTCATCGACAGGCTGTCAAAGCCCATCGCCATCAGCAACACCGCAGCGGCCGGGTCGCCAGCCATCTCACCGCAGATACTCACCGGCTTGCCTTCGGCATGGGCGTCGCGCACCACGTGTTGCAACGCTTGCAACACCGCCGGGTGCAGGTAGTCGTAGAGGTCGGCCACCCGTGGGTTGTTACGGTCCACCGCCAGCAGGTACTGGGTCAGGTCGTTGGAGCCCACCGAGAGGAAGTCCACCTGCCGCGCCAACTCCTTGGCCTGGTATACCGCTGCGGGAATTTCGATCATCACGCCAATCGGCGGCATCGGTACGTCGGCGCCTTCGTCGCGTACTTCGCCCCAGGCGCGGTGGATCAGGTGCAGGGCTTCTTCCAGCTCATGGGTGCCGGAGATCATCGGCAGCAGGATACGCAGGTTGTTCAACCCCTCGCTGGCCTTGAGCATGGCGCGGGTCTGGACGAGGAAGATTTCAGGATGGTCGAGGGTAACGCGAATGCCACGCCAGCCAAGGAAGGGGTTGTCTTCCTTGATGGGGAAATACGACAGTGACTTGTCGCCGCCAATGTCCAGGCTGCGCATCGTCACCGGTAGCGGGTGGAAGGCCTGCAGTTGCTCGCGATAAATCGCCAGCTGCTCCTTCTCGCTCGGAAAACGCTGGTTGATCATGAACGGCACTTCGGTGCGGTACAGCCCCACCCCTTCGGCGCCGCGTTGTTGCGCACGGGCCACATCCGCCAGCAGGCCGGTGTTGACCAGCAGCGGCACGCGGTGGCCGTCGAGGGTGACGCACGGCAGCTCGCGCAACGAATCGAGGCCCTGGGCCAGTTGCTTCTCTTCTTCCACCACTTCGGCGTATTGCTTGCGCAGCACGTCGCTGGGGTTGGTAAATACCTCGCCGCGATGCCCATCGACGATCATGTCGATGCCGTCGACCTTGGAGTACGGCAGGTCCACCAGGCCCATCACCGTCGGGATACCCATGGCCCGGGCCAGGATCGCGACGTGGGAGTTACCCGAGCCCAATACCGAGACCAGGCCCACCAGCTTGCCCTCAGGCACTTCGCCGAGCTGAGTGGCCGTCAGCTCTTCGCTGACCAGGATGGTGTTATCGGGGAAGACCATGTTGGTGCTGCGGTCTTCCTGCAGGTACGCCAGCAGGCGGCGACCCAGGTCGCGCACATCCGAAGCCCGCTCACGCAGGTAGGCGTCGTCCATCATTTCGAAACGGTTGACGTGATCGGTGACCACCTGGCGCAACGCGCCCTGGGCCCACTGGCCGGTCTTGATCACGGTTTTGACTTCGTTACCCAGGGACGCGTCGTCGAGCATCATCTGGTACACGTCGAACAGCGCACGCTCTTCAGGGCGCAGCTGGGTGGCCAGCTTGTTCGACAGGTTGCGCATGTCGGCGCGCACGCCTTCCAGGGCGGTCTTGAACAGTTTGATTTCGGCTTCGATGTCGTGGACGGTCTTGTCCGGCACCACATCGAGGTCGGCCGGCGGCAGCATGACCACCGCCGTACCCACCGCAGCACCCGGCGAACCGGGCACGCCGACGAACTTGGCTTCCTGGATGCCCTTGCCCTGGCGCCCCAGGCCGCGGATCGAGCCGGTGGCTTCGGCGTGGGCGATAACCCCGGCCAACTGCGCGCTCATGGTCACCAGGAAGGCTTCTTCACCTTCATCGAACTGGCGGCGTTCTTTTTGCTGGATGACCAACACGCCGACAACGCGGCGGTGGTGGATGATCGGCGCCCCCAGGAACGAGGCGTAGCGCTCTTCACCGGTTTCGGCGAAGTAGCGATAACGCGGGTGGTCGGCCGCATGTTCGAGATTCAGGGGTTCTTCACGCGTCCCCACCAGGCCCACCAGACCTTCATTGGGCGCCATGCTGACCTTGCCGATGGAGCGCTTGTTCAAGCCCTCCGTGGCCATCAGCACAAAACGGTTGGTCTCGGGGTCCAGCAGGTAAACCGAGCAGACCTGGCTGCCCATGGCTTCCTTGACGCGCAACACAATAATCCCCAACGCCGCCTTGAGATCCTTGGCGGAGTTAACTTCCTGGACGATCTTGCGCAGCGTATTGAGCATGGCTCGGGGTCGAACTCCGTCGTCAGTCGCGCGCTAAAAGGCGCGGGGCAAGCTCTTTGAGAGCGCGGCGGTAAACCTCGCGCTTGAATGTCACCACCTGGCCCAACGGGTACCAATAGCTGACCCAGCGCCAGCCATCGAACTCCGGTTTACCGGTCAAATCCATCCGCACCCGCTGCTCGTTGGAGATCAGGCGCAAAAGAAACCATTTCTGCTTCTGGCCGATGCACAGCGGTTGGCTGTGGGTACGCACCAGGCGTTGCGGCAAACGATAGCGCAACCAGCCACGGGTACAGGCCAGAATCTGCACATCTTCACGCTCAAGGCCGACTTCTTCGTTCAACTCACGGTACAAGGCGTCTTCAGGGGTTTCGTCGGGGTTTATCCCACCTTGAGGAAACTGCCAGGCATCTTGGTTGATTCGGCGAGCCCATAGCACCTGTCCGGCATCATTCGTAAGAATAATCCCGACATTAGGACGGAAACCATCGGGGTCGATCACGGCAACAACCTCGCAAACGCATGTCGCCGCATTGTTCCACAAAGATTGTTCCAGCGGCAACGAGGCTTCTTACCTTATGTGCACTCTTGTGAAAAGACCGTATTCTGGACGCCTTTTTACAGACTTTTCAGCGAGTAACTGCAATGCGCCTGGCTTTATTCGACTTGGACAACACCCTTCTCGGCGGTGACAGCGATCACGCCTGGGGCGATTACCTGTGTGAGCGTGGGATTCTCGACCCGGTGGCCTACAAGGCCCGCAACGACGAGTTCTACCAGGACTATCTGGCCGGCAAGCTGGATAACGCCGCTTACCTGAACTTCTGCCTGGAAATCCTCGGCCGCACCGAGATGGCCCAACTGGACGAGTGGCACAACGACTATATGCGCGACTGCATCGAGCCGATCGTGCTGCCCAAGGCGGTGGAACTGCTGGCCCAGCACCACGCCGCCGGCGACAAGCTGGTGATCATCACCGCCACCAACCGCTTCGTCACTGCGCCAATTGCCGCACGGCTAGGCGTTGACACCCTGATCGCCACCGAATGCGAGATGGAAAACGGCCGCTACACCGGGCGCAGCACTGATGTGCCGTGCTTTCGAGAAGGCAAAGTGACGCGCTTGAATCGCTGGCTGGAAGAGACTGGGTACAGCCTGGAAGACAGCTACTTCTATAGCGACTCGATGAATGATTTGCCGTTGCTGGAGCAGGTGACGCATCCGGTGGCGGTGGATCCGGATCCGAATTTGCGCGCTGAAGCGCAGAAGCGGGGCTGGCCGGTGATCACTCTGCGCAGCTGATGACGCTATCGCAGGCAAGCCAGCTCCCACATTTGGAATGCATTCCCCTGTGGGAGCTGGCTTGCCTGCGATGAAGGCGACGCGATCTAACGCTTTAAACCGGCTTGGCGCCCATCAGCCCTGCAATCGCCACAAACCCCACCAGGCTGACCACCGCCAGCACCAGGGTAAAATTCAGGCTGCCGCCCTCACCCTTGCGCAGGCGATTAAGGCGCGCCACCAGCCAGAACCACGCCAGCGCCGCCACGGTGTAGAGGATGCTGGAGCCTAAAATCCAGGTTTGCCCCAGGGGCCAGCCGATCAGGTGCACCAGCCACCAACCGGTGAACGGCATACTGACCAGGCAAATGCCCATCAGCAGCCACACGAACGCCCATGGGCGTTGCACGATGACCGCCGGGCCGGCACTGCGTTTACACCAGGCCAGTACGGCCAGGCCGAGGCCGCTGAGCAGCAGCAACACGGTGGCGGTGATGTGGATAACCTTGAGGGTGGTCAGTGTTTCCATGGTCTCGATTCCTTAAAGGCCGCTCAGTCAGCGTAGTCGCTCAACCGAGGAACAACTGGTAGGCCGGGTTTTCGCTTTCATCCCAGTACGGGTAGCCGATTTCAGCCAGGGCTGCCGGCACCAGGTGGCGCTCGTCCGCCGGCACTTGCAGCCCGGCGACCACACGCCCGTCCGCTGCACCGTGGTTGCGATAGTGGAACATCGAAATGTTCCAGCGCCCGCCCAGCTTGTGCAAGAAGTTGAACAAGGCGCCCGGACGCTCCGGAAATTCGAAGCGAAACACCACCTCATCGCTGACTTTGGCCGCATGGCCGCCCACCATATGGCGAATGTGCAACTTGGCCAGTTCGTTTTCGGTCAGGTCCAGCACGGGGAAACCCTGGCTGGTCAGGCTGGCGATCAGTGCGCTGCGCGGATCGTTTTCCGGGTGGGTCTGCACGCCGACGAAGATGTGCGCTTCGCTGCCAGAGTGGTAGCGGTAATTGAATTCGGTGATCTGGCGCTTGCCCACGGCCTCGCAGAACGCCTTGAAACTGCCCGGCTGCTCGGGGATGGTTACCGCGATGATGGCTTCGCGGCCTTCACCCAGCTCGGCACGCTCGGCCACATGGCGCAGGCGATCGAAGTTGACGTTGGCGCCAGAGTCGATGGCGACAAAGGTCTGGCCGCTGACGCCGCGAGTCTCGACGTACTTCTTGATCCCGGCCACGCCCAACGCGCCTGCCGGCTCGGTGATGGAGCGTGTGTCGTCGTAGATATCCTTGATCGCCGCGCAGATTTCATCGGTGCTGACGGTGATCACTTCATCCACATGATCCTTGCAGATGTCGAAGGTGTGTTGACCGATCTGCGCCACCGCCACGCCATCGGCAAAGATTCCCACGGTCGGCAGCACCACGCGCTCGCCTGCCGCCATGGCGGCTTGCAGGCAGTTGGAGTCGTCCGGCTCGACGCCGATGATCTTGATTTCCGGACGCAGGTATTTCACATACGCCGCAATACCGGCGATCAGCCCGCCGCCGCCCACCGGTACGAAAATCGCGTCCAGCGGCCCCGGGTGCTGGCGCAGGATTTCCATCGCCACGGTGCCCTGCCCGGCAATGGTGTGTGGATCATCGTAGGGGTGAATGTAGACGTAGCCTTTTTCATCGACCAGCTTGAGCGAATAGGCCAGGGCTTCCGGGAAGGAATCACCGTGCAGCACCACTTTGCCGCCCCGCGAGCGCACGCCTTCGACCTTGATCTCCGGGGTGGTCTTGGGCATCACGATGGTGGCCTTGACCCCCAGCACCTTGGCCGCCAGGGCCAGGCCCTGGGCATGGTTGCCCGCCGATGCCGTGACCACGCCACGGGCGCGTTCCTCGCTGCTCAATTGGGTCAGCTTGTTGTAGGCGCCGCGAATCTTGAACGAGAACACCGGCTGCAAGTCTTCGCGCTTGAGCCAGACCTTGTTGCCCAACCGCTCGGAGAGCTGGCGGGCAGTCTGCAAGGGAGTTTCCACGGCGATGTCATACACGCGCGAGGTGAGGATCTTTTTGACGTAGTCTTCAAGCATCGGCAGGCATCTACTTCACGAGTTGGGCAGGGCCAAGGAGTCTAACCCAGCGTTTGGGCGGGCGACCACACGAATCCGGAGGTTTTGTTGGGTTATACTCGCGCCCCTCGATAACTCCCCGCCCGTTCCGGAGCCCGCATGACCCAGGATCAACTCAAACAGGCAGTGGCCCAGGCCGCCGTCGATTTAATCCTTCCCAAACTCGACGACAAGAGCATCGTCGGTGTCGGCACCGGCTCCACTGCCAACTGCTTTATCGACGCGCTGGCCCAGCACAAGGGCGCGTTCGACGGCGCCGTGGCGAGTTCCGAAGCCACCGCCGCCCGCCTTAAAGGCCATGGCATTCCAGTGTACGAGCTCAACACCGTGAGCGACCTGGAGTTCTACGTTGACGGCGCCGATGAAAGCGACGAACACCTGAACCTGATCAAGGGCGGCGGCGCAGCCCTGACCCGCGAGAAAATCGTCGCGGCCGTGGCCAAGACCTTTATCTGCATCGCCGACGCGAGCAAGCTGGTGCCTGTGCTCGGTGCGTTCCCGCTGCCGGTGGAAGTTATCCCCATGGCCCGCAGCCACGTAGCCCGCGAACTGGTGAAACTGGGCGGCGACCCGGTGTACCGCGAAGGTGTATTGACCGACAACGGCAACATCATCATTGATGTGTTCAATATGCAGATCACCAATCCGGTGGAGCTGGAGACGCAGATCAATGCCATCGTCGGTGTGGTCACCAACGGCCTGTTCGCCGCACGCCCGGCGGATGTGCTGCTGCTGGGCACCCCGGAAGGCGTGAAAACCCTCAAGGCTTAACAACACCACAACTCCAATGTGGGAGGGGCGGTGCGACGATTCGACTTGCTCCCGATAGCAGTGTGTCAGTCAGAATATCTGGTACTGATACACCCAATCGGGAGCAAGCCCCCTCCCACATTTGCAGCACTCCTATCCAAAACCGTGCGCTCTGTCACGGCATCCCCTGCCCCGCCTGGTATCCAATCGGATACAAATTACAGCCACGCGACCCACGCGTTTAACAATGCGCCAATTTGCAGCCGCCCACGGAATGAGGCGCGCATTGTGCAAAGGGTCTGGGCTTTGAACATTCCCATCACCTCAAGGAAGACCTTGTGATAAAGCCCCTAGCCCTCGCCATCAGCGTTGCCGCTGCCCTGCTGTCCGCGCAAGCCCAAGCTTACGAGTACGGCCAGCACGCCAACACCACCCTGGAAAAACTGATCAATGACTACCCCGGTCGTTATCGCGGCACGGCCAATTTTGCCGGCGCTGCTGATTGGATGCAGAGCCAGATGGGCGCGGCCTATTCCATCAGCCGCCAGGACTTCACCTGGAGCAGCGGCAGCCGTGCTGCGCAAAACGTGGTGGCCTACGCCGCCGGCACCAAGCCGCAGTACGTGGTGATTGGCGCGCATTTCGACACCTACTTCGGCCGCCCGACCCTGCAAGGCCTGGATGACAATGGCTCCGGTGCCAGCGTGCTGACCGAGGTGGCGAAGAACCTCGGCGGCCTGTCATTGGAAAATGGCCTGCAAATCGTCGGATTCGGCGCGGAAGAAGAAGGTTTGCGCGGCTCCCGGGCCTTTGTTGACTCGCTGAGCGCCAGCCAGCGCGCCAATATGCTTGCGATGATCAATCTCGACAGCCTGATCACCGGCGACATGATGTATGCCCACGCCGGCCAGAACAGCACCGACAACCCGGCCCTGGCGTCATTGCGCGAGCACACGTTTCAGATCGCCAAGGAGTTGAATATCCCGCTATTCACCAACCCCGGCCTGGACCCGCAATACCCCAAAGGCACAGGCTGCTGCAGTGATGGTGAACCTTTCGAGCCGCTGAATATCCCGATCCTTTATGTAGAAGCCACCAACTGGGAACTGGGCGATCTGGACGGTTATACCCAGACCGACAACCCGAAAATCCCAGGCGGCTCGACCTGGCACGACCCGAGCGAAGACAACAAAGGCGTACTCACCGACGCCTTCGGCCAGGCGCGCATCGACCAGCGCCTGCGTGACTATTCACGCTTGCTCAGCCGCCTGGTGCTGGAACTCACCAACGCCGACCTGATGGCCTCGACGGCGTCCGGCGGTGCCGTCGCACGCAACATGCAGGACAACCTGCAACGTCAGCATCAAGCCATGGTGCGCCTGCACGATCGCCGCTGGCTGACCCTGCAGGCCGCCAGCCGCGAGGTGGGCAGCTTTGATGGCGAGATCGGCGTGGACGGCGAATACAGCCCGGACAGCGGTTTCGACACGGCCCCCAACCCCGAAGCCCGACGCCTGGGCCTGCACGCCCTTGGCGATTATCAGCTGACCCCAAGCCTGAATATCGGTGCCAGCCTGAGCTACCTCAACGGGCGCGACAAACTGGAGCATCGCGGCAAACTGGACAGCGACACCTGGCAGGCAGCCGTCTATGCGCTGCTCAATGATGGCGGGCCAAGCTGGCTGGCCGGTGACCTGAGCATCGGCCACACGCGTTTCGATTCCAAACGCAACCTGATCATCCAGGCCAATGGCGGGCCGATCCTGCTCAATCAGCAACTGACGGGCGAGACTGATGCCCTGGCGTTGGGCGCGCGGGTGCTGGGCGGCTACGACTTTGACTTCGGTGCGCTCAAGAGCGGGCCTTTCGCCGGCCTGGACTACAGCCACTACCGCATCGACACGTTCCACGAAAAACAGAACCTGCGCACCGCCCTGCAGTATGAAGAGCAGTCTTTCGACTCCCTGCAAGCCAGCCTCGGCTGGCGCGTGCGTGGCGCTGTCGCCCTGCCCTACAGCCTGAGCCTGATGCCGTATGCAGACATCGCCTGGGTCAAGGAAATGGCCGATGGCCGCTTGGATGACCTGCAACTGACAGCCCGCGCCGATGGCCAGGCGCGCACCGCTCGGCTCGGCTCAGCAGACAAGAGCTTTGGTCGCGCACAAATCGGCAGCCAATTGGCGATCACCCCGCAGTTGGGGGTGTATGCCGAGGTCAATGGCCGCCTGGGTCATGCCGAAGGCAGCCAGACCGGCTATACGCTGGGCGTGCAATGGATGTTCTGATCAGGTTTTTTTGAACACGTAAAACAGGTTCGGCTCGCTGACCATATACAGCGTGCCCTCGTCATCCATGGCAATCCCTTCGGCCTGAGGCACGCGCTTGCTCAGGCCATGGCGCCCTTTAAGCAACGACAAACTGCTTAAGGGGCGACCGTCGATGTCCAGCTCCAAAACCAGGAACGATTCATCCGACAGCGCCAGCAGATGGCCGCTGCGCTCGTCGTATTGCAGGCTCGACAGGTCGCGCACAAACAGTCCGGCATCGCGCTTGGGGTTGTTGATCACGTGCACCGAGTAGGTTTTTTCCGCCTTGAAATGCGGGAAGCCATGCACTTCATAGATCAGCATCGGGTCGCGCTCCTTGGCGACGAACAGACGCTTGCCCACCGAATCATAGGCCAGGCCCTCGAACCCCTTGTTGCTGCCGATATGTACGCCGAGGGTCATCTGCTCCGCGTCGGCGGCGTCGAGGAAGGTTGTGTCGTCGTCCACATGCACCTTGATCAGCCGCTGCTGGCGCTCATCGCTGATGACGTAAATGTTGTCACTGATAAACTCCACAGCCTCTGCATCGCCAAACCCCACCAGTGGAATGCGCCGCAGGATCTTGCCCTCCAGGGACAGCTCCACCAGCTCGGCGTTTTTATTGGTGACGGTAAACAGGCTTTTGCGCACCGGATCGTAGGTGAGGGCCGAGACATCATCGTCGAGCCCTTCGATCACCTGGCCTTCCAGGGTCACGCGGTAATCTGCCAGGCCAATGGCGCGCTCATCGGCAGGCTGGCGCCACACCTGCCAGTTGAACCAGGCACGCTCGAACAGACGAAACTGCTGCGCAACGACCCCGGCGGCAACCAGGGCAAGCAACAGCAAGATGAAAACAGCAGGTTTGGGGCGGGCAAGTCGACGCATCGGGGCGGGCTCAGTGAAAAAACTGGCGAATAGATATCAAGGTCGCCTGAATTTAAACTTAAACGCGCCGAACTGTCTGGCGAATGCCGTTTATAAAGAAAAGTCTGACGTAATTCGTCAGTTATTTCTGCTTTTCAAAACGATAGAACAAGTTGGGTTCACTGACCATGTACAGGTTGCCGCTCTCATCCAGGGTCACCCCTTCGGCGCGCGGGATGGTGTCTTTCAGGCCGTTGAAGCCACCGAGCAAGGTCATGAAGCTGACTTGCTCGCCTGTTTCGTCCAGTTCCAGCAACAGGTGGGAATCGGCCGACAGCACCAGCAAGTGCCCAGTGCGCGGGTCAATGGACAAGGCCGAAAGGTTGCGCACATCCAGTTCGGTGCTGGCCAGCTTTTGCTTGTCGCCGATCAGCGTGTTGCCATCGCTCTTCCACGTGAACAAGGCCGGCGGCCGCTCTTCGCCCAGTACAAGCTGCTGATTACGCTTGTCCCACGCGATCGCTTCAAAGGCTTTGTTCTGGTCTTTGGAGGGGCCCAGGTCATGGCTTGGGAAATCAGCTTTGTTCAGCGCCGTGGTGCCGGCGTCCACCTTTACCACGGTCACGGTGTGATCGCGTTCATCTACCACGGCCATCGAGCCGTTTTCCATCACCGTCACGCCCTCAGGATTGTTCCAGCCATTGAGCGGCATCTTGCGCAATACGTCGCCTTGCAGGCTCAGCTCCACGAGAAACGGGTTTTTGCCCATGACGGAAAACAGAGTTTTGGTCTGGGGGTTGTAGGACAGGTCGGAAGCCTCATCCTTCTCCATACCGGGCAGCAGCTTGGCGTCGATGACCGCCTGATAGTCCGGGAGCCAAACACTCTCGTGGCGTTCGGCCGGGCTCTCGAAGCGCTCCAGCACCCACAGCACACCGCGATCATCCCAGTGCATGGCCCAGGCCACGCCATACAGAATGGCACCGGCCAAGAATACCCAGGAATACCAGCGCATGGACAAGCGCGAGCGAAGCGAGGTTTTCGAAGTGGGTAGAGGCACGGCCATTGAGCGCTTTTCCGGAAAGTCAGCTGTATGGGATAGCACAGGATTCAACGGCCTGCGCGCAAGAGGCTGGGATTATCCGGATGGCGTGTGAAAAAAATGCAAAAGCCCATACTTGGGATATACACAAAACCAATGTGGGAGGGGCGGTGCGACGATTCGACTTGCTCCCGATTGCGGTCTGTCTGCCAGCTTATTTGTAGCTGACCCACCGCTATCGGGAGCAAGCCCCCTCCCACAGTTTGGCCGTTACTTAGCGCACGACGCTTTCGAAACGGTTCACACCCGCCAGCTCCAACACCAGCTCATCCCCCACATTCAACGGGCCTACGCCTGCCGGAGTGCCGGTGAGAATCACATCACCCGCCTGCAGGGAGAAGCAGCCCGCCATGTGCTGGATCATAGGCACGATCGGGTTGAGCATCTGCGCGCTGTTGCCATCCTGGCGCACTTCGCCGTTGATGGTCAGGCGTATGCCGATGTCAGTCACGTCCGCAAAGGTACTGCTGACGACGAAGGGGGCAAGCACCGCCGCGCCGTCGAAGCACTTGGCGATTTCCCACGGCAGGCCCTTGGATTTCAGCTCGGCCTGTTTGTCGCGCAGGGTCAGGTCCAGCGCCGGGGCGAAGCCGGAGATGGCGTCGAGGACTTCTTCGCGGTTTGGCTTGTTCGACAACGGCTTGCCGATCAACACCGCGATTTCCACCTCGTAATGCACCGAACCGCGTTCGGTGGGAATCGCAAAACCACCTTCCAACGGCACCACGCAGCTACCGGGCTTGATGAACAGCAAAGGCTCGGTGGGCACCGGGTTATCCAGCTCCTTGGCGTGTTCGACGTAGTTACGCCCGATGCACACCAGTTTGCCCACAGGGAAGTGGATGTTGGTGCCGTCGACATACTTGTGCTGGTAGCTCATGGAACGACTCCTTCAGGTGCGGTTAAACCGCGAAGATTTTGCCAGGGTTCATGATCCCGTTCGGGTCGAACACGGCCTTCACAGCCTTCATGTACTCGATTTCAACCGGCGAGCGGCTGTAGGTCAGGTAATCACGCTTGGTCATGCCCACGCCGTGTTCGGCGGAAATCGAGCCGTTGTACTTGGCGACGGTTTCGAACACCCACTTGTTCACGGTGGCACACTTGGCGAAGAACTCGTCCTTGCTCAGGTTTTCGGGCTTGAGGATGTTCAAGTGCAGGTTACCGTCACCGATATGACCGAACCAGACGATTTCGAAATCCGGGTAGTGTTCGCCGACGATCGCATCAATTTCGCTCAAGAATGCCGGCACTTTGGAGACGGTGACCGAAATATCGTTCTTGTACGGTGTCCAGTGGGAGATGGTCTCGGAGATGTACTCGCGCAGCTTCCACAGGTTGTGCAACTGGGTTTCACTCTGGCTCATCACACCGTCCAGTACCCAGCCCTGCTCGACGCAATGCTCGAACGTTTCCAGCGCATGGTTGGCGACTTCTTCAGTGGTGGCTTCGAATTCCAGCAGCGCGTAGAACGGGCACTCGGTTTCGAATGGCGCCGGCACATCGCCACGGCCGAGGACTTTGGCCAGGGCCTTGTCGGAGAAAAATTCGAAGGCGGTCAGGTCCAGCTTGCTCTGGAACGCGTGCAGCACCGGCATGATCGAGTCGAAGTCAGTGGTGCCGAGTACCATGGCGGTGAGGTTTTTCGGGGCACGGTCCAGGCGCATGGTGGCTTCGACCACAAACCCCAGGGTGCCCTCAGCGCCGATAAACAGCTGGCGCATGTCGTAGCCGGTGGCGTTTTTGATCAGGTCGCGGTTCAGTTCCAGCACATCGCCCTTGCCGGTAACGACTTTCATGCCGGCCACCCAATTGCGGGTCATGCCGTAGCGAATCACCTTGATCCCGCCGGCATTGGTGCCGATATTACCGCCAATCTGGCTGGAACCGGACGAGGCAAAATCCACCGGATAGTACAGGCCGTTTTCTTCAGCGACGTTCTGCAATTGCTTGGTGACCACGCCCGGCTGGCACACGGCGGTGCGGTCGGTAAGGTTCACGTCGAGGATCTGGTTCATATAGTCGAACGACACCACCACTTCGCCATTGGCCGCGACTGCCGCTGCCGACAGGCCGGTGCGCCCACCGGACGGCACCAGTGCTACCTTGTGCTCGTTGGCCCAACGGACGATGGCCTGCACCTGCTCAGTGGTCTTGGGAAACACGATAGCGCTGGGCGCGGGGGCGAAGTGCTTGGTCCAATCCTTGCCGTAAGCCTCCAGGGAGTCGGCATCGGTCAGCACTTTGCCGGGCTCAACCAGGGTCTTTAGCTCATCAATCAGGGCAGGATGGGTCATCGACAGAACTCTCGAACAATTCATGGTCATCCTGAGAACGCTTCACGTCGCAGGAATAGGTGTTTAGCGGGGTGCGTATGCTAGCATACCGCCCCCGCAGGACAGACCCAAAGGGCGTTTCTGCGGTGACGGCTTTCCTGCCGTCCGGGTCAGCTTGCGCTGCTCGACTCCCTGCCAATTTTCTCCGGGATACAGGTTTACGCAGATGAGCAAGACTTCTCTCGATAAGAGCAAGATCAAGTTCCTTCTTCTGGAAGGCGTCCACCCATCGGCTGTCGACGTTCTGAAAGCCGCCGGGTACACCAGCATTGAGTACATCACCAGTTCTCTGCCGGAAGCCCAGCTCAAGGAAAAGATCGCCGACGCGCACTTTATCGGCATTCGCTCCCGCACTCAGCTGACCGAAGAGATCTTCGACCACGCCAAGAAACTCGTGGCGGTCGGTTGTTTCTGCATCGGCACCAACCAGGTTGACCTCAACGCAGCGCGCGAACGCGGTATCGCGGTGTTCAACGCCCCGTACTCCAACACCCGTTCCGTAGCGGAGCTGGTATTGGCCGAGGCCATCCTGCTGCTGCGCGGTATCCCAGAGAAGAACGCCTCCTGCCACCGTGGCGGCTGGATCAAGAGCGCGGCCAACTCCTTCGAAATCCGCGGCAAGAAGCTGGGTATCGTCGGTTACGGCTCGATCGGCACTCAACTGTCGGTGCTCGCCGAAGGCCTGGGTATGCAGGTGTTCTTCTATGACACCCTGACCAAGCTGCCATTGGGCAACGCGACTCAAGTCGCCAGCCTGACCGAGCTGCTGGGCATGTCCGATATCGTCACGCTGCACGTTCCGGAAACCGCCGAGACTCAGTGGATGATCGGCGAGAAGGAAATCCGCGCGATCAAGAAAGGCGGGATCCTGATCAACGCCGCTCGCGGCACTGTGGTCAAGCTCGATGCCCTGGCCGACGCGATCAAGGACAAGCACCTGATCGGCGCCGCCATCGACGTGTTCCCGGTGGAGCCACGCTCCAACGACGACATCTTCGAAAGCCCGCTGCGTGGCCTGGACAACGTGATCCTGACCCCGCACATCGGCGGCTCCACTGCTGAAGCCCAAGCCAATATCGGCCTGGAAGTCTCGGAAAAACTGGTCAAGTACAGCGACAACGGTACCTCGGTATCGTCGGTCAACTTCCCGGAAGTGGCCCTGCCGGCTCACCCGGGCAAGCACCGCCTGCTGCACATCCACCAGAACATCCCGGGCGTGATGATGGAGATCAACAAGGTCTTCGCGGAAAACGGCATCAACATCTCCGGTCAGTTCCTGCAGACCAACGAGAAGGTCGGCTACGTGGTCATCGACGTCGACGCCGAGTACTCGGACCTGGCGCAAGAGAAGCTGCAGCACATCAACGGCACTATCCGTAGCCGCGTGTTGTTCTAAGGTTTCAACCGCACCACGACAAAGGGAGCCCCTCGGGGCTCCCTTTTTTGCATCTGAACAAATCTTACTTGACGTTAACCGTGATGACTTTCGAGGCTACCGTAGGCTCGAACTGGCGATGCACGTTGTCGCCAGCCACCAGTTGCAAGGTGTGCTTGCCTGGCGTGAGGGTCAGCTCGGTCTCGGTTTGCGCCTTGCCGAAGTGAATCGAGGTAGGCGTGGCCGGGATCGCTTCGTTTGCGTTGAGCGCCCCCACTTCCTGATCTACCAGCAGGTGATGATGGCCGGCGCCCGGTACCTGTTTGTCGATCGGCTCCAGGTCCAGGCCCTTGATGCCAAATTTGACGGTGAAGGTTTTGTCGACAGTAGCGCCGTCTTTGGGCGAGACAATGAACACTTCAGCACCAGCAGGAGCCGGTGTGCGCGGCAGGTCGGCAGCGCTGGCCAACATCGAAGCACCCAGCAGCAGGGACGCCAAGGTTGCACGGGACAAAAGGGCTTTCATTCGCTTCTCCAGTTTTTCAGTGAAATCTGTAGGGTTATGACAACTTCGCGATAAATTGCGGTCCAAGGCACCCGACACCATAGCAAAACGATGCTGAACAGCGCCTCGTCCATTCGAATTCTCTAGGAGTGACCATGCGCTTTTCGCCTGGCCTGTTACTGTTGCTTGCCCTTCTGAGCCCATTGGCCCATGCCGAGCTGATCGATGACGTCAATGATCGCGGCGAACTGCGTATAGCCCTGGAAGCCAACACCCCGCCGTTCAATTTCAAGGAAGGCGACAAGCTCACCGGCTTTGAAGTGGAACTGGGTGAGCAACTGGCGAAAGAAATGGACGTACGCTCCTCGTTTATCACCACCGATGATGCCGACCTGATGAACGGCGTGGCGACCGGCAAGTACGATGTGGCAATCAACCATATCGCTATGACTGCCGAGCTGAAGGATCGTTTCGATTTCAGCGCCGCTTATAACGACAAACCTGAACTGGTGATCCCGTTTCAGAAGGGCAACCCCGCGTTCAAGAGCAGCCTGGACAAGGCGCTGGAGCGGATGAAAGCGGATGGCCGCTTGAAGGCGCTGGCGCAGAAGTGGTTTGAGAGCCGAACACCGATAGTCAAGACACAGTAGGTCAAATGTGGGAGGGGGCTTGAACTGGTCCAGTGATTTCGGACATTCTTTTCGGTTTTCACGCCGCTAGCT
>NZ_SPKQ01000011.1:0-1250 GCF_023127895.1 Pseudomonas sp. NCIMB 10586 | reverse complement strand
GTGGGAGCAACTGTCTTGAAGGCTTTTAATTTAAAGGCTAATTGAAAGCCAGCAAGCATCCCACGGCCAAAGGCCGTGAACCAGTTACTGAAAAACGCGCTGTCTGTTTTTAAATGGCGCGCTCTTTCCACTCAGCCCCGTCTCGAATCATGGCGTTCAGCCGTATCAGCAGCACTCGCATACACGCTATCAACGCTACTTTCGCGCACTTGCCTTTCTGGCGCAGCGCGTCGTACCTGGCCTTGAACTCAGGTTGTCGCTGAATTACCACCCAGCAAGCCATGTACATCGCTCGTCGTGCTGCAAACCTGCCACCGCCAATATGGCGTGCTCCCTGATGCTTACCGCTATCATCGTTGTACGGCGCTACGCCTACCAGGGCCGCGATCTCGCGACGCCCGACCTCTCCAAGCTCAGGTACATAAGCCATTAGGCTCGCTGCCGTCACAATCCCAATTCCTTTGACCGAACACAGCCGAGCCATTTTGTCGCGGTCCAAGACCTTGGCACTTTGACGAATCAGGTTGTCTATCGCCTTTATTGCCTGGGTCAGATAGTCGATGTGACTTTGCAACAGCGGTTTCACCAGATCGACAGAGGCCGTTTTCATGCGCCTGGTGTCATCGCTTTGCTGCTGGACAAAGTTCTCACGCTGCTGGATTAGGGCACGTAAGTTGTCTTGCTCGACACTCGTGATTCGACTGTCGGAATCCTTTATGACCTGGGAAAACTCTGCCAAAAGACGGGCATCTATCGGGTCGGTTTTAGCGCGGCAACCCATTGCCTCTGCAAAGCTTTTGGCTCTTCGAGGGTTTATCCGCAAAACATCCAGGCCTGCTGCTTGAAGTGACTTCATAGCAGCTCTTTCGTAGCCACCGGTCGCTTCTAACAGTACGCGACGAATGTTGTAAGGCTTCAGCCAATCAATCAGCGCCGCAAAACCTGCACTGTTGTTGGCATAACTCACGCCGACGTCTTCTGGAAGGATCCGAATTTCGAGGTTGCCTTTTGAAACATCGATGCCTAGGTAGGAAAACATAGCCAAATCCTCTTACACTCAAGGTGAGAGCGCTCTGGCTTGGCCCACGCTTGTAACTGTTCGAGGTCGGCTCGTTCAACTGTTCGGGCTCATGTCCAGAGCGGAGAGGTGAGTGGCAGCATGGGCTCCCACACGTGCTTTAAGCACTCCGGGCATTCAGCTTGCCACTCACCGCTCTCACCTCAGTCTAATCCCGGATCAAGACACAAGC